>NZ_JAPPTN010000030.1:0-3397 GCF_027587095.1 Vibrio sp. NFR | reverse complement strand
CCTACAGCAACTGGTGACGCAGAAGAAGCTATTCAACGTTTTTACGATTCAGGTCTTAGTTGTAATTTGACCCATTTTCCATTGTTCAAACCAGACTCCAATTGGCGCACAAAGCTGCAAGAGCAAGACATTATATATGTTGGGGGCGGTAATACCCGTTCAATGTTAGCTATCTGGCGAGAGTGGGGCGTAGATACAATACTCAAAGAATGCTACGAAAATGGTGTGGTATTGTGCGGTATGAGTGCTGGGGCTATATGTTGGTTTGACTTAGGCATCACCGACAGCAATCCCGAAGAATATACAGTTATTGACGGCTTGGGTTTCGTGGGTGGTCTAGCCTCAGCTCATTTTAATGGCAGTGATGAAAAGGCTGATTTATTTTCTGATTTTTCTCAAAATAACAGTAGTGTACCGTGCTATGGTATTAGCGATTATGCCGCTCTGCACTTTATTAATGGTCAATTATATCAGACGGTTACTAGTAAATTTGATGCAAAAGTAACGTTCGAAAATGCACTCTAACAAACTGTTTAAGAGTGATTCGCAACGCGTGGCATTTTCACTATGCGTTGCGTTTGGTGTTTAAGGTGGTTGCAGCAACATCGGTATTGCATTGCTCACACCTTAACAGGGCGTTATGTGGCTATTCAAAGTCAGTGGTCAAAATAATACGAGGTTTGGTTTAAATGAGTATAGGAAAGTCCAGTACTGCTAAATATAGAGTTTGGGAGGCAATAGTTGTATTTTTTATTCTGTCATTGTTAAGTTTTACATTATTCTATAATGCAAAAATTTTAGAGCTTACGTTTGTTGTTTTCGTTTTTATTTCTATACTTACGTCTTTCTCGATTTTATTTTTAGATCGGCTTAAACTCTTAAAGTTTAAAGAATTTCAGCTTACGTTAGCTGAAATAAAAGAAACAGAAGCATCCGTTAGAGATATCGCTTTGGTAACGGCTGAAGTAGCAAGGGCAATTGAAAATGAAACTCTAACTATAACTGATGGGACAGAAAGTAAGATAATTCCAAAAATTGAAAAGCTAGAATCATTGGTCAAGTAATTGCCACATAACAAATTGTTCAAGAGTGATTCGGCACGCGTGGCATTTTTACTATGCGTTCGGTTTAGTGGTTAAGGCGGCATGCGGAGGCTTCGGTATTGCGTGCCTCACACCTTAACAAGGCGTTATGTGTATTTAGAAGAACAAGGAAAGTTCACATGAAGAATATTGCGATGGGCGTGGTCGTAAGAGATGGAAAAGTTCTTATCCAAAAGCGCTTCAGACGAGGGCAAGGAATGGTATTTGAATTCCCAGGCGGTTCTATTGACCCTGGTGAGTCAGGTAATCAAGCAGCAGTTAGAGAGCTGTGGGAAGAAACGGGAATGCAAGGTTTAAAGCGACTCGGTAGTCATCAAGCTAAAAATGATTTTGGTGGTGAAATTCATTATGTTGTTTTACGTGCGGGTAATGATACTGAGCCTCAGATGATTGATGAAGTTAGGCAGCAAACTTTCTTTTGGCTTGAGCCAAGTGCTATTCCACTTGATGATTTTTATCGAGCTGATATCGAATTTATAGAGAATCACTTAAGCCAATACACATAACAAACGCTTCAAGACGGATTCGCAACGCGTGGCACTTTTATCATGCGTTGATTTTAGTGATTTAGGTGGAATGCGGAAACATCGTATTGCGTTGCTCACCACTTAAGCGGGCGTTAGTACGGGTTTGACATCAAAGGTCATAAGTTTTGGTGTTTATCTGTTTTTGCGCTCGTCTTTACACCTTTCAGTTTGTACCTTTCACGTTCTTTCCGGTGGCACTATATGCGGAGTGTTCGCTTTGATTTCACCGTTTACGGTTTCTAACTCTTAGCCTATTTCTTTATTGCTTCTTCTTTTTCGTGTTTTTTACTAAGTCAAAATTGTCTTTCTTTGGTGTTGCTGTCGAAGTGCGAGGAACGAATCCTTTTCTAATTTGAAGTCAGTAAAAGTAGGTGAGTTCAGTACGTTTTTCTTCTAGCCAACTTTCGTCTCTCTATCGATTTTAAGTTTTGTAGCTGCCCGTCTCACTTCAGTGTTCAAAGCCTTTCATATCATGTCAGTTTTCAATATCTTGGAGCGCATAAATAGAAGTAGCGCATGTACTAACAAATTGCTTAAGTGTGATTCGCAACGCGTGGCATTTTTACTTTGCGGTTGTTTATGTGATTAAGGCGCTGTGCGGTAGCTTTTGTATTGCGTTACTCACACCTTAGCAAGGCGTTATGAGTACCCCCAGAATTACAGGCAAGGAGCCTAATTTGTTCAAGCTTTACTACTATCCAAACAACGCGAGTTTGGCTCCCCACTTTCTATTGCAGCATGTGAAAGCTGACTTTGAATTGTTGTTGGTAGACAAAAAGGCTCAATCCCACAAAAAGAAAGACTATCTCAGATTGAACCCTGCGGGTCGTATTCCAACTCTGATTGTCGATGGGCAGGTGGTTTTTGAAAGTGTTGCGATCTGTATTCATATTTGTGAATTACACCCTGACTCAGGGTTAATGCCAGCATTGGGTGATGCCAAGCGTCCTTTATTCTTTCAATGGTTAGCATTTCTTAACAATACGCTACAGTCAGAATTAATGATTCGCTATTACCCAAAGCGTCACACAACTAGTGAATTAGGAGCTTCAGATATAGTCTCGGCTCAAAACTATCGTATTATGGAAGTGTTATCCATTCTTGATGAGCAACTTAAGCAACATGAATACTTAATCGGAAATGAGTTAACTGCATGCGACTACTTTCTGTTCATGTTGGCAGGGTGGCTACCAGAAGAGGCGCATGTGGAGAGTTATCAGCACTTATCGGATTATCTGAAACGTCTCTGTCGCAATCCAGTAATAAGAGCAGTTTGTGATTTTGAGGGGATTGATCTTACACCCTTTGAGTCATACTCATAACAAATTGTTCAAGAGTGATTCGGCACGCGTGGCATTTTTACTATGCGTTAGTTTTAGTGGTTAAGGTGTTATGCGGGAGCTTAGGTATTGCGTGCCTCACACCTTAACAAGGCGTTAGTACGGGTTTGACATCAAAGGTTATAAGTTTTGGTGTTAATCTGTTTTGACGCTCGTCTTTACACCTTAAAGTTAGTGCCTTTCACGTTCTTTCCGGTGGCACTATATGCGGAGTATTCGCTTTGATTTCACTGTTTACGGCTTCTAACTCTTAGCCTATTTCTGTGGCGCTTCTTCTCTTTCGTGGTTTTTACTAAGTCAGAATTGTCTTTCTTTGGTGTTGCCGTCGAAGTGCGAGGAACGAATCCTTTTCTAATTTGAGGTCAGTACAGGTAGGGGAGTTCAGTGCGTTTTTCTTCTAGCCAACTCTCGTCTCTTAACCGAGTTT
>NZ_JAPPTN010000003.1:0-507243 GCF_027587095.1 Vibrio sp. NFR | reverse complement strand
CAGACAAAGCCCTAGCAGAAATGCTAGGGCTTTTTCGTATCTAACAATTCAAATTCACCTATTGGTGTATGAACTCCGCTCGTGTGCGAGTCCAATTGCGTGCAAGCCCAGCCGCTCTGTCGCTTGTTTAGAAAAAACTTTTGGATTGGGCTGATATCCTCAGAGTCCAGTACCTGCAGCATAGTGAACTCTGTGGGATAAAGGTCTTATTTATCTTTTATCATTGGCTATTTTCTCAGCCTTAAAACTCCCCAAACGTAAGTGCTTACTTACTCTCATCGTTTTTCTAGTACTATCTTTGTTATATGAACAGTGACGTTGCGCTCTTTTTGTGCTGCTCTAGATTTTATGTTCAAGATTGACTGTAAACAAAAAGCCCATTACGTGAGTAACGGGCTTCCATTCCCATTTGAATGAGGTATCCCTACAGGGAGATATATTTACTTTCTGCCACTTCCCATAATGCTTTAACTAAAGGGTTTTCTAGCTGGCTTTTAATACAGCAAACACCAAGTTCGAATGGTTTGATAGGCAGAACCTTAAGCCTATTTATCTTCTCTCTGACAGGGCTGTTGTTGATTACTACATCCGGTGCAATACCAACTCCGCAGCCTAAGGCCACCATACTGACGATGGCTTCATGTCCTGACACCTGTGCGTAGATATTTGGTTTGATCTTCATTTGCTTAAACCAAACATTCGCTCTTTCTCTTGCTGTGCCTGCTTCTGGGACAATAAAAGGGATCGTTGACCAATCCGGACTTTCTCTCTGCAGTTCTTCTGCAAAGCTGCTGACTCCAACTGGCGCTATCACCGATAGGGGAATCTCACTGATTGGTTCAAAGGAGACTTTAGCTGGCAGTTGGTCTGGCTTAGCAGAGATCGCGATATCAGCCTCATCTGCCAATATTTTATCGATGGCTTGCGCTGGGTCGCCAGTAGAGAGTTTGAATTCAATAAATGGATGCTGAATGCGGAATTCGGAAATAAGCTCTGGGAGATGGCTATAACTTGCCGTTACCGAGCAAAATAAACGTATCTCCCCTTTTAACTCGTCTTCCGTTCCTTTGACGTAACTTTGGTATTGCTGCCATTCCCCTAAGATCTTTAGTGCAACAGGTAATAGCTTCTTTCCTTGAACCGTTAATTCGACACTTCGGTTATCACGCAAGAACAGCTGTTGATGCGTTTCTTCTTCCAATTTCTGGATCTGCCGGCTTAGTGCAGAAGGGCTGATATGCATTGCCGCCGCTGTCTTAGCGAAGCTCTTACTATCACATAGATGAATGAATAACTGCAGGCTTTTGATGTTCATTAAATCTTCACTTCCATGTTGCATTAATTGCAATAAGTAATTGTGAATATATCACTTTCAGCAACAGAATGTCTGTTTTAGTATGAACTCATTCGGTAACACAAGTACCGACCTCTATGGAAGAATGTTAAGGAGCACCCAGATGGCTAACTATTTCAATACCCTAAACTTGCGTGAGCAATTGGACCAACTTGGTCGTTGTCGCTTTATGGACCGCGAAGAATTCGCATCAGAAGCAGATTACCTAAAAGGTAAGAAAGTGGTCATCGTAGGTTGTGGTGCTCAAGGTCTTAACCAAGGTCTAAACATGCGCGATTCTGGTCTAGACGTTGCTTATGCGCTTCGCCAAGCGGCAATTGATGAGCAACGCCAGTCATTCAAAAACGCAAAAGACAACGGCTTTGAAGTGGGTAGCTACGAAACGCTAATTCCACAAGCTGACCTAGTCGTAAACCTTACTCCAGATAAGCAACACACAAACGTTGTTGAGACGGTAATGCCGTTGATGAAAGAAGGTGCAGCACTAGGCTACTCACACGGTTTCAACGTTGTTGAAGAAGGCATGCAAATCCGTAAAGACCTAACAGTAGTAATGGTTGCGCCTAAATGTCCGGGTACGGAAGTTCGTGAAGAATACAAGCGTGGCTTCGGTGTACCGACTCTTATCGCTGTTCACCCTGAGAACGACCCTAAAGGTGAAGGTTGGGATATCGCGAAAGCTTGGGCAGCAGCAACAGGTGGTCACCGTGCCGGCTGTCTAGAGTCTTCTTTTGTTGCTGAGGTGAAATCTGACCTAATGGGTGAGCAAACTATCCTTTGCGGCATGCTACAGGCTGGTTCTATCGTATGTTACGAGAAGATGATTGCTGATGGTATCGATCCAGGCTACGCAGGTAAGCTTCTTCAATACGGTTGGGAAACCATCACTGAAGCACTGAAGTTTGGTGGTATCACTCACATGATGGATCGTCTATCAAACCCAGCAAAAGTAAAAGCATTTGAGCTTTCTGAAGAGCTAAAAGAGCTGATGCGTCCGCTATACAACAAGCACATGGATGACATCATCACAGGTCACTTCTCTAGCACAATGATGGCTGACTGGGCAAACGACGATGCAAACTTACTAGGCTGGCGTGCAGAAACGGGTGAAACTGCTTTCGAAAACTACCCAGAAACTGACGTAGAAATCTCTGAGCAAGAGTACTTCGACAACGGTATCCTGATGGTTGCTATGGTTCGTGCTGGTGTTGAGCTAGCGTTCGAAGCAATGACAGCATCTGGCATTATCGATGAGTCTGCTTACTACGAGTCTCTACACGAGCTACCGCTGATCGCGAACACTATCGCACGTAAGCGTTTATACGAGATGAACGTGGTTATCTCAGACACTGCGGAATACGGTAACTACCTGTTCGCTAACGTAGCAACACCGCTTCTACGTGAGAAGTTTATGCCAGCAGTAAATACTGACGTAATTGGTAAGGGTCTAGGTGAAACTTCTAACCAAGTAGATAACGCGACTCTTATCGCTGTAAATGATGCTATCCGTAACCACCCAGTGGAGTACATTGGTGAAGAACTACGTGGGTATATGACTGATATGAAGAACATCGCTGTAGGCGGCTAATTACTTGCCTTAAGGTTCCATTTCGGTGTCGAAGGTGCTCATTTACTATCGTAAACTCCGCGCCTTCTCCTAGAAATGAAACCTTAATTCAGCGCAATTCGTTTAAGGGACTAAAGCTCTTAGCTTCGAATATACAATCTGCGTAATTGTATTAAAGCAAAGCAGGAAGAACTCCGGACAGACTGGGGTCAATAAATACAACATAAAACACAACATCTAATTAAAAGGCTTGGTCGCCGTTGACCAAGCCTTTTTTGTTTTTATAAAGGTGAATTTTGTCCTTAAGAAGGCAAAATAGAAGCGAATCCTGAATCTCGAATCCTGAATCCCAATAAACAAAAAGGGCTGATGTTCTCACATCAACCCTTATAATTTTCTTGTCGCTTTTCGCTTATTTATCAGCGAGCTTTTCTTCAAGCTCTGCTAATTTCTTTTCCATTTCTGTCAGCTTTTGACGAGTACGCAGCAGAACTTGAGTTTGTACGTCGAATTCTTCGCGGCTAACTACGTCTAGCTTGTTTAGCTGACCTTGGATTACTTGGCGAACTTTTTGATCAACATCCGCGCCTAGTTCTTTTACTGGCTGTGGCATTGATTCGTGAATTTGTTTAGCGATTTGCTCTAATTTCTTTGGGTCAAACATAGTGGCTAAAACTCCTTTTGATTTGCCCACATTCTATGTAAATGATACGGGAAAGTCGCCATTTAGATGGTAAAAAAGAGAGCAGCAATAAAAAAGGTCACCGAAGTGACCTTTTTCTTAGTGCTTTACGCTTACTTATTATCTGCTAATTCGCGATGAGCAGCTTTTGCTTCATCCACTCGAGCTAGCTTTTCTAAGTCTTTGTCTTCAACAAATACTGGCAGTGGCTTATGTTTCTCAGCTAGGTAGCTGTAAATCACAGGCAGTACGAATAGCGTAAACAGTGTACCGATTGCTAGACCGGCAACGATTACGATACCGATACTGAAACGCTGAGCTGCACCTGCGCCTGTTGCGTACATCAGTGGGATCAGACCTGCAATCATCGCCGCTGTTGTCATCAGGATTGGACGTAGACGAACTTTCGCCGCTTCCATTACCGCATCGATACGAGACAGTTTGTTGTGTAACTGCTCTTCTTTCGCTACTTCACAGATCAGGATACCGTGCTTGGTGATCAGACCAACTAGAGTAATCAAACCAACCTGCGAGTAGATGTTCATCGATGCCGTACCCCACGCTAGAGCAATCAATGCACCACATACCGCTAGCGGCACCGATACCATGATTACGATTGGATCGCGGATAGATTCAAACTGAATCGCCAGTACTAGGAAGATGATCGCCAGTGCTAAACCGAATGTTGCGTATAGTGCGCTACCTTCCGTTACAAACTGACGAGCTTCACCCATATAGTCATGGTTGTAGCCTGATGGCAGTTTGTTTTGTGCTACGTCTTCGAACCAGTTGATCGCATCACCCATTGCTACGCCTGGAGCAGGTACTGCACCAACCGTTGCTGAGTTTAGCTGGTTGAAGTGAGGCAGTGAGCGAGGCTCTGCAACAACATCAATCGTGATTAAGCTTCCTAGTGGTACCGCTTTACCGTCAACCGAACGCACGTAGTAGTTCTTCATCGACTCTGGGTTTAGACGCCATTTACGTTCAACCTGAGGGATAACCTCGTATGAACGACCATTTAGGTCGATACGGTTTACGTAACCGTCCGCCATCATAGTACTTAGCGTTACACCGATGTCTTGCATGGTCACACCGTAGGCACCGGCTTTGTCTTTGTCGATGCTGATCTTCATCGTTGCTGAATCGTAATTTAGATCCAGATCCGAGTAAACGAACATTGGACTGGTAGACACATCAGCTAGGATATCGCTTGCGATAGTAAACAAGCTCTCGAAGCTGTTTGGTGTGGTGATAACGAACTGAATTGGCAGACCTGAACCGGCACCAGGAAGCTCTGGCATCTGGAATGCGGTAACTGACATACCTGGTACGTGAGCGACTAGTTCACCTACACGTTTGGTAATATCAGCTTGACTCGCTTCACGCTCACTCCAAGGTTTAAGAGTTGCTAGACCGAACGCTTGGTTTGAGTTTGGTACACCGTTAAACACCTGAGCGTATTCTACTTCTGGCTGATCAGACAGAATCTTGTTCACGTCATTCATGGTGTGTTCGATGTAGTCCAAGTTCGCGTTCGAAGGTGCTGTACCCATTAGTACCACTACGCCTTTATCTTCTGAAGGAGCCAATTCACTTGGAATAAACTTAAACAGAATTGGTAGCGTTGCGAACACGATGATCGCGAAAGCAATGATCACTGGGCGATGCGCCATAACAGCGGTCAGCATTTTCTCGTAGCGGTTGGTCATGCCATCCAATACGTGATGTACTTTTTGCTCAAACTTGCTTGGCTCTTCATTTGCCTTAAGCATTTTTGAACACATCATCGGCGACAGAGTCAGAGCGATGATACCAGACACAAATACCGCGCCAGCTAGGGTTAATGCGAACTCTTTAAATAGCGAGCCCGTGATACCGCCCATTAGTGCGATCGGCGCGTATACCGCACCTAGTGTCAGTGTCATTGCAATTACTGGCACAGCGATTTCACGAGTACCAATGATAGCTGCACGGAACGGCGATTCCCCTTCTTTGATGTGACGGTCGACGTTCTCAAGAACCACGATCGCGTCATCCACCACCAGACCGATGGCGAGTACCATTGCCAGAAGTGTCATCAAGTTCCACGAGAAGCCCATCGCCTGCATTACCATTGCAACACCAATCAATGATAGTGGGATAGTAACGATAGGGATGATTACCGCACGGAATGAACCAAGGAACAGAGTGATTACCACAAGTACGATAACTGCCGCTTCAAGAATGGTTTTCACAACTTCGTGAATAGATTCGTTGATGGCGATAGTTGAGTCGTACATCACGTTCATTTTGATGTTGCTTGGCAAGTTACGCTCTAATTGAGGTAAAAGTTTCAGCACATCTGCCGCGATGTTGATTGGGTTAGCACTTGGTGCCGCGTTGATCGCTGCAACTACAGCCTCTTGACCGTTCGCACTTGCGCGGTAAACGTCGTGGCTCTTCTCTAAGGTCACTTTCGCAATGTCGCCAAGACGAATGACGTCACCTTCACCAGTTTTAACAACCAGCGCTTCGAGTTCAGCAACGTTGGATACCTGAGTATCTGCGCTACCGTTGTAAAGTACGAATTCACCTGTCGCCTGACCGGTTGCCGACTGATAGTTGTTGGCGTTTAGTACCGTCATCACGTCGGTTGCTGTCAGCTTAAGTGCGCCCATTTTCGCTGGATCTAGCCATACGCGTAGCGCGTATTTCATACCACCGTATAGGTCAACTTTCGATACACCATTTACCGTAAATAGCTGCGGGTTGATTACACGCTCAAGATAGTCGGTGATCTGGCTAGAAGACAACTCGTCACTGGTGAAACCGATGTACAGTACCGCGGTAGTCGAGCCAGTCGACATCGTTACTGTTGGGTCTTCCGCTTCTTTTGGAAGCTGTGAGCGAACGGAGTTGGTTTTTGCCAGAATGTCAGACAGCGCCGCATTCGGGTCGGTGTTCAACTTCATGTTTACGGTAATGGTAGATGTACCAAGCACCGAGGATGAAGTCATATAGTCGATATTATCGGCTTGCGCTACCGCTTGCTCCAAAGGCTGGGTAATAAAGCCTTGGATCAGGTCGGCACTCGCACCGTAATAACTAGTGGTTACAGTAACCACCGTGTTTGTCATTTCAGGGTATTCACGAACTTGCATCTTGAATACGGCTTGCAAACCAAGCAACGCAATCAAAAAGCTGATCGATACCGCTAAAACTGGACGTTTAATAAAAACATCAGTAAAGCGCATGATGCCTCCAATTAAAGCATTGGTGTTTCAGCAGGTGGTGTCAGTGCTGCATCTTCAACGATAGTCACTTTCGCGTGGTTACTTAGACGGATTTGACCCGATGTGACCACGACGTCACCTGGTTTCACGCCTTCTAGGATATGCGCGATGTCTTTAGTACGCTCACCCACTTTCACAACGTGCTGTTTAACGCGTTTTTCACCGTCTTCTTCAGTCACGATGTAGACGTTGTCGCCGTAAAGCGTAAACGTGATAGCCGTTTGTGGCAGCGTTACTTGGTTCTCTAGCTTAGGCAGAATGATGTTTGCACGCGCGAACATACCGCTGCGAAGTTTGCCATCGCTGTTAGGAATGTCGGCTTGAACTTGGATCAGACCACTTTGAACGTTAACTGCTGGTTCAATCGCTGAGATAGAACCTTTGAAAGGCTTATCAGGGTAAGCATCAACAAAGATGTCCACTTCTTGGTCTAGCATGATGCGAGAGATGTCCGTTTGAGGAACAGTGAAACGTAGACGCATCACGCTGGTGTCTTCAAGACGAACGATATCGGTACCTGCTTGTAGGTACTGACCAAGATAAACATTACGAATACCAACCACGCCAGCAAAAGGCGCTTTGATTTCACGGCGGTCAATGGTCGCTTTCAAGCTTTCGATGTCCGCTTTAAGTGAGAAGTAGTTTGCTTCAGCTTCGTCGTACGCTTCTTTAGAGATAGAGCCTTTTTTGAAAAGACCTTGGTAGCGTTTGTACTTAGCTTGAGCTGCTGGCAGTTTTGCTTGTGAGCTCTTAAGATTTGCTTTTTCTACCTCAGAGTCCAGAAGAACCAAAGGTTGGCCTTCTTCAACTTGAGTACCAGAGTCGAAAGAGATCTTATCGATCACGCCGCTGGTTTCGTTCGCAACAGTGACACCTTGGTTAGGTTCAATGAAGCCGATTGCCTCGATAACAGGAACCCAATCAACCGCTTTTACTTCTGTTACGGTTACTGGGAATTCTGGTTCCGGACGATTCGCCATGTATTCAGCAATTTTCTGTTGCTTGAATAAATTGAAACCTATCACGCTCCCGAATAGGAGAATCGCGATAAGCAACATAAAGAAAGTCCACTTTTTCATTCTATTAAGAACTCCAAGTTAGTGTTTAATAATTGCATCCCAGCTAGCTTCAACGGCTGCTTCCAGCGCGTCTTCATCCAACTGATAAAATCCCAAAGCATGTTTTCTAGCAAGCGCAACACTAGCTTCGAAACTCAACCCTGAAAGAATCTCGTTATCTAGGAGTTTGAATACCCCTTCCGCCTTACCTTGATCGAAAAGACGATCTACTTGGGCAAACATTTGCCTTTCAAGTTCCCGAGTTCCTTTACGATTTGTACAAGGTAGTGATTCATATTGGACACGGTTGCTTAAGGTGTCTAAATTTGAACCAGCAAGGTGCCAAATATTGAGCCACATGGTGCGGTAACGCTCTTTCAGAGGCATATCGTCATGAACATCCGCTTGAACGGCGTCCGCAATACGTTTGGTAACAGTAAGGCGAACCTCTTCCAAAAGATGTTCTTTATCTGAGAAATATCGGTAAATCGTGCCCGCTGCGACACCTGCTTCAGTTGCGAGCTTTTGCATGGAAAGACCATGAAAGCCCGACTCAGCGATTAAGCGTTCGGCAGCTGCAATGATTTGCTCGTATTTATCTCCAGTAGTGTTATTGGTCATAACCCCACCACCCAATGAATGAACGTTCATTCATTATAGCGTAAAGAGTGGTCGCTTATGCAACAAAATGTTGCAACTCTCTGTGTAAAAATTACGTGAAAATGACCGTAGCTTTCACACACTCACCCCTTTATCATAGGCGCCACTATTTCCACCCGCAGAGAATTTTTATGAAGCTGAACCCAAGACAAGACGAAGCCGTTAAGTACGTATCAGGCCCATGCTTGGTACTTGCGGGTGCTGGCTCGGGTAAAACTCGTGTAATTACCAATAAAATTGCTTATTTGGTTCAGCAGTGTGGCTACAAGGCGCGTAATATTGCTGCGGTGACCTTTACCAACAAAGCTGCACGTGAGATGAAAGAGCGTGTAGGGCAGACATTAGGCAAAGCTGAATCGAAAGGCTTGATGGTCTCGACGTTCCATACTTTGGGGCTAAACATCATCAAGCGCGAGTACAAGCACCTTGGTTTGAAAGCGGGCTTTTCTTTATTTGATGATCAAGATCAGCTAGCGCTGCTTAAAGAGCTGACAGAAAAGCAGCTAGATGGCGACAAAGATCTGCTGCGTCAGTTGCTAAGTTGTATTTCCAACTGGAAGAACGACATGCTGACACCAGAGCAAGCCAAAGCGTTGGCTCAAGGTGAGCAACAACAACTGTTTGCTTTCTGTTTTGAGATGTATCAGAAGCAAATGAAGGCGTACAACGCGCTCGACTTTGATGACCTGATTTCTCTGCCAGTGCAATTGCTACGTAACAATGAAGAAGTGCGTCAACGTTGGCAGAACCGCATTCGTTACTTATTGGTGGATGAGTATCAAGACACCAACACCAGTCAATATGATTTGGTGAAGTTAATCGTTGGTGAGCGCGGTCGTTTGACCGTAGTAGGTGACGATGACCAGTCTATTTATTCATGGCGTGGTGCTAAGCCGCAAAACTTAGTATTGCTTGGTGAAGACTATCCTAACCTGCGTTTGATCAAGTTGGAGCAAAACTACCGTTCGACGAGTCGCATTCTGCGCGCAGCTAACATTTTGATTGCGAATAACCCGCACGTGTATGAGAAATCGCTGTTCTCGGAAATTCCTGACGGTGAAAAACTCAAAGTGTTGCTGGCGAAGAACGAAGAGCACGAAGCGGAGCGCGTAACGGGTGAATTGATTGCGCACAAGTTCCTAAACCGCACCGAATATAAAGATTATGCGATTCTATATCGAGGTAATCACCAATCGCGTTTGATTGAAAAATCACTGATGCAAAACCGTGTACCATACAAGCTATCTGGCGGCACATCGTTCTTTGCTCGTGCCGAGATTAAAGACATCATGGCTTACCTGCGCGTGTTGGTGAACCCAGATGATGACAACGCGTTCCTACGTATCGTAAATACACCGCGTCGTGAAATCGGTCCGGTCACACTAGAGAAGTTAGGCAGCTATGCCAACATGCGTGGTAAAAGTCTGTTTGAAGTTAGCTTTGAAATGGGATTGGAGCAGCATCTTACTGGTCGAGGTTTGGAAAACCTGCGTCGTTTTACACAGTGGTTAGTTGCGATTGCCGATCAAGCCGAGCGTGGTGATACCGTTGAAGCGGTACGTTCACTTGTACGTGATATTCATTATGAAGATTGGCTGTATGAAACGTCAGCAAGCCCGAAAGCGGCGGAAATGCGCATGAAGAACGTTTCTGATCTTTACTCGTGGATTGTTGCTGACTTAGAAGGTGATAACTACGACCAAGAAGAAAAGACGTTAAAAGAGGTGGTTCAGCGTCTTACACTGCGCGACATGATGGAACGTGGTGAGGAAGATGAAGACAGTGATGCGGTGCAATTGATGACACTACATGCGTCGAAAGGCCTCGAGTTCCCATTTGTTTACTTGATTGGTTCGGAAGAGGGTATTTTGCCACACCAAACCAGTATTGATGAAGACAACGTCGAAGAAGAGCGTCGATTGATGTACGTAGGTATTACGCGTGCACAGCGCGAGCTGACTTTTACCATGTGTAAAGAGCGCCGACAGTTTGGTGAATTGATCAAGCCGACCCAAAGCCGTTTTCTCGATGAGCTGCCATTTGATGACGTTGAATGGGAAGCAAACAAAAAGCCAGTATCAGCGGAAGAGCGTATGGCGAAAGGTCAGGCACATATTGCCAATATCCGTGCAATGTTTAAAAAGTAGTCACGGACGGTTCTAATTTGTCAAAAATAAAAAGGCTTGCCACGCGGCAAGCCTTTTTCATTGATGTCTTTATTATAGACCTTCAATCATGTGGTCGATGGCTGCGATGATTTCGTCATCAGAACAGTCCATACACGTACCTTTAGCTGGCATCGCGTTGAAGCCTTGGATTGCGTGGTTGGTCAGTACGTCTTTGCCTTGTGCAATACGAGGTGCCCAATCGCCAGCATCACCAGTTTTTGGTGCACCGTTCACGCCAGATGAGTGACAAGCAATACAGAAGGTACCGTAAACTGCCGCGCCATCACGTGGACCAGTTGGTTCTGCTTTTACTGGTTCCGCACCTGCAAGGTAAACATCACCGACAGGTTTGATGCGTTCTGCGATCGCATCGTATTCAGTTTGGCTGATGTCAGAAGCTAAAGCTGCCGTAGAGAAAGTTAAGGCAGCGAACAAAACGCTAATCATTCGTCGAGACATATCCATTAAACCCACTTCACATTCCGAGGTAAGTGACTTACCTATTTATATAGTTAGAGTATTTAGAGCTGTTGGATAAAGTTTTAGGTGATTGCTTCTATAGTGAGCAAAAAACCTTATCTAACAGTCTAGAGTGATTGAACAACCAAGTTGCAGCTGTTAAATCAATGTAAATAATGGGTGATTATATCCCGATAACTTGTTGCAATAAACAACAAGTTATCCATGACAGGGCGTGAATCACATCAAAAATTCACTTTAAAGGCAGATAACTGTCGAAAAAGAGACCAAACGAGAAAAAAAGTAAAAAAAGTACTAGACGGCATAGTGTGATATCCGTATTATTCCTCTCCGCCGATGGGGCATGCGCCCGTAGCTCAGTTGGATAGAGCGTTGGCCTCCGGAGCCAAAGGTCGAAGGTTCGAATCCTTTCGGGCGTGCCATTCCGGAATACAAATTAAAGGCACGAACAATAGTGGTGGCTATAGCTCAGTTGGTAGAGCCCTGGATTGTGATTCCGGTGGTCGCGAGTTCGAATCTCGTTAGCCACCCCATTATTTCGGTAACTCATTAAATTAGTGAAGTTTCCAGTTTTGATTCAAATATCCCAAGAGTCGAAACAAAATTCGTCGGTGAATAGCGCAGCTTGGTAGCGCATCTGGTTTGGGACCAGAGGGTCGGGGGTTCGAATCCCTCTTCACCGACCACTATTTAGTTTATGGCTATAATAGAGCGGTAAACAGCAAAATTGATGGTGGCTATAGCTCAGTTGGTAGAGCCCTGGATTGTGATTCCGGTGGTCGCGAGTTCGAATCTCGTTAGCCACCCCATTAATTTAGGTGACTTCTTAGTTGAAGTATCCTGTCTGATTTGAGAGAATCAGAAAATACAGTTCGGTGAATAGCGCAGCTTGGTAGCGCATCTGGTTTGGGACCAGAGGGTCGGGGGTTCGAATCCCTCTTCACCGACCACTATTAGAAAGCCTGCTTTTTAGCAGGCTTTCGTCGTTTTAGAGCTTATGATCTCGCTTGGACTAGATGAGTCGGCAATATTTCAATGGATTTGAACCCATATGGGGTTCGCCTGAAGTTAGAATATGGCTCTTCATCGACCAATATTTAAAGCCTCAGTCGAAAGACTAGGGCTTTTTTGTATTTCTCACCCTAAAAAATCTGCATTCCGTTTCAATATCAGTAAACATGTACAGCTCTGGAAGGTTTTGGTCACCTATGATCTAAATGCGATTCGAGCTGATAAAAGAAACCCCAGCACGTTGGCTGGGGTTTTGTGTTTCTTGAATTAAGCGCTTTACTGAGCGAGCGTTTTTAGGATTTCATTCAGCTCAACCGTCTCTCGCACTTGATAGTTGGGTTTGATATTGGTTGGATTTTCCGTACCTGTTGCGTTTACCCACACGCTCAGAATACCCATATTGTTGGCACCCGCAATGTCTGCTGGTAGAGAGTCGCCAATATGAATCACCTCTTCTGGCTTTGCATCCACAAGGTTGAGTGCTTTGCGGAAAATGCTGGCTGCTGGCTTCTCTTCTGGCTCTTCCCCACCGACGATAATGTGATCAACCCATTCGCTCATTTGTGTTGCTTTGAGTTTTGGGTGCTGTGAGAAGATTGGACCGTTAGTTATCACCACTAATTTGTAGTGTTGACGTAGCTCGGTCAGCATCTCTTTTACACCTGGGAAGAAGTCAAAAGCCCCCATGCGAGCCGAGTCAAAATAGCTCTGCGCCTGTTGAGCCTTTTCTGTATCAATCTCTATACTTTGCTCTGCCAAGATGGTCTGAATTAAACCGCAGCGGAAGGCATTTTCATCTGGCAGTAGAGCAATAAGTTGAGGAAATTCGTTATTGAGCTTTTTGTATACGCCTTGCAAGTAGCGCTGAACAAAAGCAGTTGAATCGGCGACTTGCGGGTAAGTTTGAGCAATCCAAGCAGCAAATTCTTGTCCTGCCACTTTATCGGCTTGAGATGTGCCGCATAACGTTTCGTCCATATCAAAAAATATCGCTTTAAGCACAGGGGCTCCTTCATTCACTACTCGATGTTGGAGCTTGATTATCGCTGATCTCACTCAAAATGACAGTGGAAAGCGTAAAACTGATGGCTGAACTTCTCTTTTCCCCCACCAAAGCTCCCAGTTCGGAGAGTGTTTTAAATCCATAGAAAATTAGCTTAATCACAAAATCGCATAACAGACGCATAACTTGGGGTAGGTGACAGATTTCATTTGTTTTGCTGAACTGCTCACGTTTTCGCCTCTGTTTACTAGAGTGAATTTTGGCTTTTTATGTATGCAGACTATTTTGTTAGTAACATTTTATGTCGAAATATCCCAATAAGAACGGAATATTGTTTGGTTAATGTTAATAATGACGCGTGAATAATAGGGATACTATCAATAGTGACTTTATGCGTAATTTTAGAGCATTTTTCTGTTTTTATTGGTGCGTATCGCACAAAAATGGGGTGTTATGAAAATGGTTAAATACTTGTTAATGCATTTCTATTCGCTCATTGTGCGTGTAAATAATGTTTTTTCGGCGGAATATACTTTAATTGTTGCTTTTTTGTGTAATTTTTGCCAAATTGTCTCCGCATTAAGATTTCAGAGTATTATTCTGAATTTGAACGGATTCATTCAGGTGATGAATGGCGCTTTTATTGCGCGATTCGATACCACAGACAAGGCAGTAGAGGTCTGAAATGTCACTATTAGAGGTGAAAAACCTTCGTATTGAATATCCATCCCGTCACGGTGTCCATGCGGCCGTGAAATCGCTTTCTTTTCATATCGATCGTGGCGAAATTGTGGGTGTTGTTGGCGAATCAGGTGCGGGTAAATCCACCGTTGGTAACGCCGTTATTGATTTGCTTAGTCCTCCGGGACGTGTTGCTAGTGGCGACGTGTACCTTGATGGGGAGAAAATTTCTGGTTTAACACCGGAAGCGATGCGTAAGGTTCGCGGCTCTAAGATTGGCTTTATCTTCCAAGATCCAATGACCTCACTTAACCCTCTATTTACGGTTGAGCAGCAATTGAAAGAGACCATTCACGCCAACATGAAGGTGTCGGATGAAGAGGCGTATCAACGTGCGCTTTCTCTAATGCAGCAGGTTGGCATTCCTCAACCTGAAAACCGTCTTAAGCAGTATCCGCATCAATTTTCTGGCGGTATGCGTCAGCGTGTGGTTATTGCTATCGCTTTGGCTGGTGAGCCAGACCTTATCATTGCCGATGAGCCAACGACAGCGCTCGATGTATCTATTCAAGACCAAATCCTAAACCTTATCCGCGAACTGTGTATCAAGAACAACGTAGGTTGTATGTTGGTTACGCACGACATGGGCGTGGTTTCAAACGTGACTGACCGTGTGGCGGTTATGTACCGTGGCGATTTGGTGGAGTTTGGTCCTACAGCTAAGGTATTGGGCGACCCTGATCACCCATATACGCGCAGCTTGATTTCTGCCGTTCCGCGTTCTGATGTAAAGCTCGATCGTTTCCCATTGGTGAGCTACATCGAAGAAGCGACAGAGTTACAAGAGCTAGACATTAAGAATCACTGGTTGGGTCAAAGCCAAGACCAACGTGAGTACACAGGTCCTTTATTGGATGTGAAGAACGTTAACCTGCGTTTTGTAACCAAAGATTCATTGTTTGAAAGCCGCCGTGAATACGTGCAAGCATCAAACAATGTTAGCTTTGAAGTGCATGAAGGTGAGACGTTTGGTTTGGTGGGTGAATCTGGTTCAGGTAAATCGACCATCGCACGTGTGATTGCTGGTTTGTATGAACCAAACTCAGGTCAAGTAAGCTTTGAAGGCATTGACCTGACGGCGCTTAAATCGGAAAAAGCACGCCGCCCATTGCGTCGTCAGATGCAGATGGTTTTCCAAAACCCATATACCTCAATGAACCCGCGAATGAAGATTTTTGACATCATCGCGGAGCCAATTCGTTTCCATAAGCTAACGAAAAATGAAGCGGAAACGCGCCAGATTGTGAATGACCTACTTGATCACGTAGGTTTAGGCAAAATGGCAGGTGTGAAATACCCTCATGAATTCTCCGGTGGTCAGCGTCAGCGTATCTCAATTGCGCGTGCGCTGGCGACCCGCCCTCGATTACTGATTTGTGATGAACCAACATCTGCGTTGGATGTATCGGTACAGGCACAAATTCTAAACTTGCTGAAAGATCTGCAAAGTGAACTGAATCTCACCATGCTGTTTATTAGTCACGACTTACCGGTTATTCGTCAGATGTGTGACCGAGTAGGTGTGATGCAGATGGGTACGCTACTGGAAGTGGCTCCGACAGAGCAATTGTTTACTGCTCCTCAGCATGAATACAGTAAGAAACTGATTTCTCTGATGCCTGAATTCACAGGTTTGAGAGAAGAAATCAAAACGGCATAAACCAAGTTTTTCGCTTGGCTGACCATCAAGGTCAACAAACCTTAGTCATAACAAAGACGCAAACACAACAAGGGATTCGAATTCCCGCATGAAGGAGTTATGCAAATGAAAACCATGAAAAGCAAGTTAGCAGTGGCGCTAATGGCAGCAGGTCTAAGCTTTAACGCATTGGCAGCAGATATCAAAGTTGGCTATGCAGCTGACCCAGTATCTCTAGACCCGCACGAGCAGCTATCAGGTGGTACGCTGCAAATGTCACACATGGTATTTGACCCTCTAGTTCGTTTCACACAGGACATGGACTTTGAACCTCGCCTAGCGGAAAGCTGGGAGCGTATCAATGATACGACGGTTCGTTTCAAACTTCGCCAAGGCGTTAAGTTCCACTCAGGCAACGACATGACAGCGGATGACGTTGTGTGGACTTTCGAACGTCTACAAAGCTCTCCAGACTTCAAAGCTATCTTTGACCCGTACGAAAAAATCGTGAAAGTGGATGATTACACGGTTGATCTAGTGACTAAAGGGCCTTACCCGCTAGTGCTACAAACAGCAACGTACATCTTCCCAATGGACAGCAAGTTCTACACGGGTAAAACCGAAGATGGTAAAGACAAGTCTGAGCTAGTGAAGCATGGTAACTCATTTGCATCAACACACGTTTCTGGTACTGGTCCGTTTATCGTGACGGCTCGTGAGCAGGGCGTAAAAGTAGAATTCGAACGTTTCAAAGATTACTGGGATAAAGAGTCGAAAGGTAACGTAGACAAACTGACGTTACTTCCGATCAAAGAAGACGCGACTCGTGTTGCAGCACTGCTTTCTGGCGGTGTTGATATGATCCACCCAGTAGCGCCAAACGATCACAAACGTGTGAAAGACGCAAAAGGTATCGATCTAGTAACACTACCTGGTACGCGTATCATCACGTTCCAAATGAACCAAAGCAACAACGAAGCACTGAAAGACGTTCGTGTGCGCCAAGCGATTGTTCACGCAATCAATAACGAAGGCATCGTGAAAAAAATCATGAAAGGCTTCGCAACAGCTGCTGGTCAGCAAAGCCCAGCAGGCTACGTTGGTCATGATGACAAACTGGTTCCTCGTTACGATCTTAAGAAAGCAAAACAGCTGATGAAAGAAGCGGGTTACGAGAATGGCTTTACGCTAACGATGATTGCACCAAACAACCGCTATGTGAACGATGCGAAAGTGGCACAAGCGGCGGCGGCAATGCTGTCTAAGATCGGCATCAAGGTTGACCTGAAGACTATGCCTAAAGCGCAATACTGGCCTGAGTTCGACAAGTGTGCGGCAGACATGTTGATGATCGGTTGGCACTCAGATACTGAAGATTCAGCAAACTTCAACGAGTTCCTAACCATGACACGTAACGAAGAGACAGGTCGTGGTCAGTACAACTGTGGTCATTACTCTAACCCAGAAATGGACAAAGTGGTTGAAGCGGCAAACGTAGAAACGGATCCAGCTAAACGTGCAGAAATGCTGAAAGGCGTTGAAGCAACGTTGTACAACGACGCTGCATTCGTACCGCTACACTGGCAAAGTGAAGCCTGGGGCGCGAAGTCTAACGTGAAAGCTGCAGACATCGTTAACCCAATGGTAATGCCTTACTTCGGTGACCTAGTGGTTGAATAATCACGGTTAGTCGATGTTGAGGAGGGATGGATGTCCCTCCTCAACTCTACGTACTCGGCTCAGTTTTGTTTCAGTCGGACTGAGTTGTTTTTAGACTGAATTTTCTCTCTGAATAGAGATCTATGGATAGTTAAGGGGCAAGGAATGTTTTCGTTTCTGGTCAAGCGCCTGTTTCAGGCACTGATAGTGATGTTTGTGATCAGTTTGGTGGCGTTTGCCATTCAGGATAACCTGGGTGACCCGCTACGTGAGCTTGTAGGTCAGTCGGTTTCAGAAGCGGAGCGTCAAGCGCTGCGTGACGAACTGGGCCTGAACGATCCCTTTATCACAAAGTACACTCGCTTTGTGAGCAATGCGCTACAAGGTGATTTAGGTACGTCTTACTTCTTCAAGCGACCTGCAGTTGAGGTCATCCTCGATAAGCTGGTGGCTACATTAGAGCTCGTGTTTGGTGCGACGCTCATTATCATTGTTTTCTCTATACCGCTTGGGGTGTATTCAGCGATACATCCGAAGAGTATTTTTACAAAATTCGTTATGGCGATGAGTAGTGTCGGCATCTCGATTCCGGTGTTCTTAACCGCAATCATGTTGATGTACGTCTTCTCCATAGAACTCGGTTGGCTACCTTCCTTTGGACGGGGTGAAACGTCTAATATACTCGGATGGGAGTCTGGCTTCTTTACCATCGATGGTATTAAGCACCTGATCCTGCCGTGTATTGCACTCGCATCTATCATGCTGCCGTTGTTCATCCGTTTGGTGCGTTCAGAAATGCTGGAAGTACTGAGCTCTGAGTACATTAAGTTCGCCAAAGCGAAAGGCTTGAACTTACAAAAGATTTATTACCAACATGCACTTAAAAACACCATGCTACCTGTATTGACGGTCGGTGGTGTGCAAATTGGTACCATGGTGGCATACACCATTCTGACAGAAACCGTGTTCCAATGGCCGGGTACTGGCTTTCTTTTCCTAGAGGCAATCAACCGTGTAGATACACCGTTGATCACTGCCTACGTTATCTTTGTTGGTCTGATCTTCGTGGTAACTAATACCATCGTTGACTTGCTGTACGGCATCATCAACCCAACTGTGAACCTAACTGGAAAAGGAGCTTAATCATGAGCCAATCAAATGTAACACCAGCTCCTGTTGCCGCACCGTCAGCCTGGCAGCGTTTCAAAGAGTCGGACTTCTTGTATTACTTCAAGCGCGACAAAGTTGCGATGGCAAGTTTTACCGTCTTCATGATGTTTTTAGTCTTGGCTGTAGCAGCACCGATTCTAGCTCCAACTGACCCATACGATTTGACGTCCATCGACATCATGGACTCAGAGCTACCTCCATCTTGGATGGAAGATGGCGATGAGCGTTTCGTATTGGGCACTGATGAGCAAGGTCGTGATATTTTGTCGACCATTCTTTACGGCTCTCGTTTATCTTTGACGATCGGCTTCCTCGCGGTTGGTCTTCAGCTTATGCTGGGTATCATCATTGGTTTGTCAGCAGGTTACTTTGGTGGTCGTATTGATAGTTTCTTGATGCGTTTTGCTGACGTTCAGCTGTCGTTCTCGACCATGATGGTTGCGATCATCGTGTCAGCTATCTTTAAAGCCAGCTTTGGCAGTGATTTTTACAGCCAATACGCGGTAGTCATGCTCGTCGTGATCATTGGTGTGGCGGAGTGGCCGCAATATGCACGTACCATTCGTGCTTCAGTACTGGCTGAGAAGAAGAAAGAATACGTAGAAGCGGCACGAGTGATGGGCTTTAAAGCACCGCGAATTATGTTCCGTCACATTCTTCCGAACTGCCTATCACCAATCTTGGTTATCTCGACGGTACAGGTAGCAAACGCAATCATGTCAGAAGCGGCATTGTCATTCCTTGGTCTAGGTTTGCCAGTAGACCAGCCATCATTGGGTGCACTAATCAGTATTGGTTTTAACTACATCTTCTCTGGTGCGTGGTGGATTACCGCCTTCCCAGGAATCGTGCTAGTGACATTGGTACTGGTGATTAACCTACTGGGTGACTGGTTACGTGACGTGTTCAACCCGAAAATCTACAAGGGTTAATGACGCGATAAAATCGACGTATTATTTGCCTATTTAATAAATTTCTTTCTAAACTGAGAGCCGGATGCAATTCCGGCTCTTTTTTTGCTTATCACTTTTTATGCATGTTTTATTGACGCTCTGTCGCGATAATTTCATCACCTACTGTTTAGAGTGAAGCTATGGAAATGAAAAAGGCACTACATTCCTCCCGTACCGTCCAATCTGGCTTGAGCCTTGGGCTGCTGGTGGCGTGCGCTCAATTTTCGACTCCGGTTTTGGCGAGTGAATTTCTTTGCCAAGCCTCTCAGGCCAGCAATAAAGAATTGCCTGTGCTTGAGCAATCTTGCCCGATCGGTAAAGGGCTATGGGGAAAGAAAGTGCCGCAAGGAGGCAATGACTTCTTCTGGATCCAGTGTGGTCTATTGCCAAAACCGATGTCTTTAGCCAAAGCAAAGCCGATTTATGGCAAAATCACCACCGATGTTTGGATGAAGCCAGAACAAAAAGGCTATCGTTGCCTCATTGGTCCTTATACGGAATTTGCTAAAGCATCTCAGGACTTGCAACGAGTCAAAACCTTGTCGACCTATAAAGAAGCATTTATTCGTGTGGTTGGTAAAGGTGGCACAGTCCCTGCGAAACAGACTAAGCCAATGACCAAGCCGGTGGCAAAACCTGTAACACCTGTCGTACCAGCTGCTACTCGTGCTAATACGGACGCGTTTAAGACAAAAGATGCGCCTGCGAAAGCTGCGCCAAAGCCAAAGTCGCTAGAACCAGTTGCCGCTAAGCCTGCTAAAATGACCAAGCCAGCTCAACCAACTATCAAGAATGACAACGTTGAAGTGCGTTTGAAAACGGTACTGAAGGGCAAGACATTTGTGGTGCCGTATTTAATCGAGAACAACAACCAGTTCTACATGGAACATGGAAAACCATGGAATCGTCTTAGCTACTCAAGCTCAATGAAAGTTTGCCAACAGCTAGGAATGCACTTAGCAACTGTGTCAGAGTTTAAAACATTGCGCGATTCTGGCGTGATGGAGAAGAACAAGTGGCCTTTGCAGTTACCTTACTGGGGTAAAGATAAAAAGGGCTTGTTTGCTGACCGAGAGCCAAATCAGCTAACGGGCACCTCGTTGCTTAACGTGATTTGCGTGAAGTAAAAAATGGATTAAAAAAGCCCCGCAAGAGCGGGGCTTCGTGTTTATGAGCTTCTAGTTATCACTTTTCAAAACTAAAGATAATGCGTTCTGCTTCATCAGTACGCTCTGGAGTGGCTTCGATAGTGTAAAGCCCCGCAGGAATTGCTGCTGAATGATCTAAAGGCATGAAATCGATGTAACAAGAGCCTTCAGCATCTCTATATTGTGGTTGGCTGCTGAAGTAGTTGTCAGCACTGTAGCTGTCACCGTGAACTTGGATACGACCGTAGTCGAGATAGATATCTTGTAGGATTTCACAAGTTTTTGCATTACGACCATAGATTGAAGCTGAAGTGTATGGGCTGCCTTGGTAATCAAATTGCTGAACGATGCCAGAAACTTTTAGTTCAGTTACCACAATATCATTTGCACCTTCTTCAGATGGCATCGCAATGAATGTTTCACGGTCTACCCAATTCGCATCTTCTTGAGATTCGCTAACGTCATTGTTAAGCGCTTCTTCTACATATTGAGCATTTGTGTGGTAAGAATACAGTTCTGTTGACTTCTCATCGCCTTCTTCATCTGTGAATGACACAAGGAAATGCTCGTCGTCGTCAAAAGAGTGTTGTTTGATGACATCCAATGTCATTTTCATACCATCTTCTTGGGAGATAATTTTGTCACCAACGATTGTGTATGGAACACCTTCTGTAAACTCTGACATGTCTGTGTCACAAGTTGATAGATTGTCGCTATCTCGATCGTTCCAGTACATCGTTTTCGTGTTCGCATCTAGGTAGATTGAATCACACCATCCTTTAGCGAAGTTGGTACCGTTGTGACCAATTTCTACGAAATGTAGGAACTTACCTTCTAGCGGATGTCCTGCAGGAGGAGGTGTTACGTCATCTGCTGGTTGAACGTTGGGCAGTGTGATCGTTACGTATTCAGAAATTACGGCATCGTCAGCATCTGGGTTTACACCTGCCGCAATCACGAATGAACCGTTTTTCGTTGCACTAGTTGGTGTGCCAGAAACCGTCAGTGTGCCGTTGTTATCAACATTGACTTTTAGACCCGGAACGGTTGTTGCGTACTCATCTTCTTCTGTACCAGCGTAGTATTCGATTGCACCTGACGTGTGCTGAGCTTCAAAGACTTCAGTAATATTGAAATCTGCATCAACAGCTTCACCAACTTTTAGTGTTGTTAGCTGTACTGTGATTTCTTGTTGAAGTTCTGCAAGATCACCGCGATCAATTTCAATCGATGCTTCAGGTTGTTTTTCAATGTCATCTAGCTCGAAGACTTTGTAAGTCGTATTGATACCGTCAAATGCAGAGATCGTGATTGTTTGACCTTCAGGGTAAATGCGAGATGGCTTACCTGTGATTTTCAGCTCAGTCTGACCTTGTGTTTCTACAAGTTCAAGTACTAAGCCATCAACAGATGTGTATGCTTTAAATGCAAGCTTTTCGTCGTCAGAGAACAAGTTGTCAATACGGAATTGTTCATTCTGAACTTCAACACCTTGGTATAGCTCAATACTGTCAATCCACTCTTCGATTGTATCAGCGGCTTCTGTGTTGATTGTTGGCGCTGGATTTTCAACGTTTACTTGTAGGTCGAAAGCGGTTGTTACAGCACCAAAGGACTTATCTTGTTCTTGTGAGTTGTAGTCAGTTGCCGTTAGCTTGATTTGGTAAGCAGGACGAACTGGAGTTAGCTCACCTGAAATCGTTAACTTGCCACCATTGATAGCCGTAGTTGTTAGATTTTTGACCACAGAACCATCAAGTGTGATGACGCTTACTGTGATGTCGATGTTTTTGTTATCGTCATCTTCAAAAAGGGCAAGATCGCCAGCAGCAAGAGGCAGTTCTAAATTGATTGAGTGGCTATCAAGAGGCTTCAGTTCTGTATTGATAGCTTTTACAACGCTCTCATTTGCAAATAACTTGCTGTTGATAACGGGTTCGCTAACTACGCCATTGTTGACTTCAATAACTGGTTTGAAGTTTGGATCATCTAGTTTGTCTGCGTTGTTTTTATCATTAACGACGTCAGTTGCTTTATCGGCAATTGCAATAGCGGTTTCTGCAGAGTAGCTGTCTTTTGCTTGTGCTTTAGACTCGGTTAGAATCTGAGCCGTTTTATGTAAAGCGGTATTGTTAGCGGCGATTACATCAGTAAATGCAGTATCACCCTCGATACCTAATGTCTCATTTACTTTGTTTTTCGCTGCTTGGATTTTTTCTGGTGTTGGGTTAGCACCAGCTTGGATTGCAACAAGGTCAGTCAGCGGAGAGATAACTTTCTCACCCGGAAGTGTACGGAATACAACCTCATGAGCCATAGCTTGGGTTGGGTTGTCCATATCAACCGTGTATGTGCCAGCAAAAAGTTGTGGATCGCGAGCAATCAGTTCAGCTTGAACAGTACCACCCGGAATAATGGTTTGAATCGCAAGGTTCTTTTCAGCAGAGTATTGTTTGTCTGTTAGCGTCACCTTACCCTCATCATTGGTTAGACCAATAATTGGGTCGTTGCTATCTAGCTTTCCATTGTTGTTTACATCTTCAAAAACGACTGCTTCTTTGAAGTAGCCATCAAAGCCTGTAATCACTACACCAGAGTTGTTGTTGCTTGAACCACTATCTGAACCACCACAACCGGTTAGCGCGATAGCCACTGACGCTGCTAGTAAACTCACCTTATTCATTGTTTATTTGTCCTTGTTTCGTTTCCGAATGAGAAAGTCGCTTTTTATTGTTTTATTTTCTAATCTCACTAGTGAGATTAGAAAAGCTGCGCATTTTTAATCGGATTTGGAAGCGGCTTCAAGACACGGAAAACCAAAGAAAAACCGTAAAAATTTTTGGAATATTTTTTCTTGGAATTTCTATCAATAAAAATATCAATTAACTTTAAATTTAGGTCTTTATAAACAATGACTTGTGTTGTTTTGGTTTATTTATAGGCTGCTGTATTTTTTGGGTAGTGGTAAATCATGTTTATTTTTAGCTCTTCTACTTTGCTCGCGTACTGAGGAAATGGGCGTAGGATGTAGCTATAAACCTCCCCCTGAATAAACTCATCATTAGCATGATAATCATTGTTGAAGTAGACATAAGCGTATGCGGATGGCTTAGGTGCAGTCGCGCAATCGGTATTATTGGAGTAAGAAATTACCTCGCTAAACATCCCTTCACCTGCAAGGATTGAGGTGTCCCAAAACTGACAGAATTCATGAGCAAATAAGTCGCTATTAGACGTGACTATGTTGAGATCTGAGTCGAAACCGTCGTAATACTCACCACCTTGAGCATGCCTTCGGTCAAAAATATAGTTACCCGCGAGCGCATGGCGATAACCGCCGGCAGTCGGAATGAGCAGATCAAATAGGGCGGACTGATACAGCTCTTTTCCTGTATTGACGTTCAAACGCTCTTCCATTGAGCGCTTGTTTTTTTGCATGGTGTAGCTTTCGAAACGATTGTTATCAAAGACGGTAATAAAGTAGTTCTCAGTGTCTTTGTGAACTCGTGACCGGTAGGTTTTCTTCGTAGTCCAGATCTGACGGCTACCTTTGATGTGGATGATCAATGAGTCATCACTGATCTGGTATTCCCCGACTTTATTCAGCTTATGCTCGTCTGGGCAGCGAGTTTTGTTGCTTGAAGCAGCATAAAAAACTTCATCATCAATGAATTTAAATGCTTCACAGTACACTACTTCGTAAGGGTACTTGCGTCCACCGAGCAACGTTGTGGTTTCAAGGCGATATACCACACCATCAATGAGCGGATGTTCTGTATCGTTCTGCTCTGCAGTGACTGCTGGCAGCTCGAAGCGTGTCGTGACCCAAGCGTGATCTTCTGTCCCGTGGTGGTCATCACGTGCAGAGACTGCCAAATATGTGGTTTGGTTGAAGTCTTTTGGCGCGCCTTGCAGCATGATTTGCCCTTGGTTGAGAACGCTCAGTCCGTTGGCGTTTTCTAGCCAAATTCGCGTGGTGAGTAAGTCTCCTTCTGGATCTTCGAACAGCTGTTCCAACCCTAATGAGTAGTTGATAGGGTTGTTTTGTGTCAGTTCCCAACTATAGATAATGGTTTGTAATTGCTGCTCAACCGCTAGGTTTATTATCGGCTTGCCGTTCTCTGTTGCATCGTCGTGTGCAGATTCACTGATGTAGGTTATCGTTAGGTTTTGGGAGTAATTGGCCTCCAATGATCCCAAGGCATCTTCAACCTGATCAGGACGGTCTGACAACGTGGATTCAAGCGCTTTTTCAAACGCCAGTTCATTGCTTCTTTCCAATGCAGATGCGGTGAGTGCCTGTTTTACTTCGATAAGGGAAGTGCGTTCTCCGTGAGGCGTATTTCTCTTTTTCTCGTTATTATTCGCTGGTTGTATGTTGGCAGCCGCAGCTGTGGTTTGCTCGTCTGTTAGCCAGTAAAGCGCCATCAAGCAGGTACTCAATGCACCTGCAATCCAGTATTTCTTCTTCATGATTTTACGCGTGTGCCATTCTTGATTGCAGCCAACTGCGGGAGAACTTAAGGTCTTTTTCAATCAAACTGGCGCTGCATTCGAGCAGTTCACAGATCTCTTGGTTTTTCATGCCCATCAGATATTTGAGCTTTAACGCGTTGGATTGGCGCGGGTAGCGCACACTAAAGTTATCGAGTGCTTTATCCATGATGATGAGTTGCTCGAAGCGATCTTCTTCTTCTTTCATTAGCGTGATGTGTTGGCGTTTTTGCGCTTGATGTGAGCGAGCGTTGTCGATCAGGATTTGGCGCATTACTTTGGCTGCCATTAAGAAGAAATCGCGCTTGGTTTCAATCTCACTCATGTCGCAATTAGACATCTTTAAATACGCGTCATGGATCAGAGCTGTGGTGCTGTTTACGCTGTCCGACAGTACCTTATTGTCGGTTCCGTATTTCTCTGCGTTGCGCTCGCGTTCTTGTTGAGCAATTTTACGCAGTTGTAGGTAAGCGAATTGGTACAACTCACTTTCCGCCTGTTTATCGCCTGCTTGCCACTGTTGGATAATTTGCGTCAGAGTAGATTTAGAAGTCATGGCTATACATCCTCACTTACTTTTACAAACTCAGAGATGGAATAGGTTTCAACGCGATCAGAACCATCGCGATTACGGCTAATGTCTTGTTGGTAACGATACAAAATGCCTTGCTCCCAGCTTTTGCCTGCAGGTAGGTATTCCCACGTGGTGTAGTTGATTTCCGCTGGGGTTGGTGACCAACGCACCATCACGTTCATTTGCGCGAGTTCAGCACTTGGTTGGTCATTGTTGACCCACCACATGTCCAAATACTCGTTGGTGACATCTTGGGTGTATAGACTGGTATCTGTAGGGCAGGCAACGGCATCGACAGGTAAACGCAACACTTGGTTATGACGCATTAGTAGACACGACTGCTTCATTGAGTCTTGTAGGTATTGAGTTTGTTGCCATACACCTTGGTAGGCAATTTCGCTATCGACAGAGTCAGGATAGGTAAACCACAACATCTCAGTACGGTTGTGGTGCTTAACGTGCTCGTTTGGTCCCAACCCCTGTACTTTTTCCATTAATAGCTGGGTGCTCGGATCGAAGTTGAGTGCAACCGATCGATATTTCCAATCGCCTTCATCGTCATAATCTTCTAACGAGAAGCCATTAAGGTCGCTACGGGTACAGCCTGAATCGGCGCATCCGACCAAGCTTTCCCATTCAGAGAACTTTTCAATCGGTTCGACAATTTCTTCGGTTACGCTCTGGTTAAGTGCTAGGAAACAGCCTTGGAAGTAGTCGCCAACACTTGGATGTTGAATCAGGCTCTCTTTAGTGATGGTGAAGTTAATCTCGCCAATTGGTGGGCGGTAACGCGGGTGGTGTTGATAGCGAATATCGAATGCACAGGCGCGACCCTGCCAATCCTTTTTCTTGATGATGATGTTCTTAAATCGCACGTCACGAGGCTCAAAAATGATCTCATTTGAGGCGAAGTTCTTTTCGATGTAGCGTTGGCTTTCATTTAGATGTTCAACCGCTTCTTGCACCGAAACCCAATCCAAATTGAGTTGGTGTTTGGCGTCATCTAGGAAATTGAGGTCGAGACGCTTGAGCTGTGCTTGGAAGGTTGGATCGGATAATACCTTGTTGATTAGCACGATTTCTTGACGGTTTTCCGGAGTGCTGTCGAGAGAGAGCAACAAGCGGGTCATATTGATGCTGCGACTGGGTTTTGTGGTCGCCATGGTCGGTGTGAGCACTTCTTGGCTCGACATTGTGGTGAGCAAGTAGCCGTTATCGTCATTGCCGAGGAAGAAGCTGATGACATCGCCAGGACGATACTGAAATGCGCCTTTGTTTGTGTGACCAGACAGGTTGGAACTGGTTTTGTAATACAGACCAGTTACCGGTGAATCGATGAAGAAACCTTGTTTTATGGTAGGCGCTGTCGCTTCTGCCGACGGAGTCGTAGAAGTAGAGTTCGCCCATGCTGGTACTATCGCTAACGCAGACAACCAGATCGCAATGGAACGTGTGTACATTTTAATTTTTAAGCCTTTCTTATGTTTAGCCTTACTGTTGAGTGCGGTCCTTTGGTGCACAATTTGGCTGACAACTTATTGATTTAGTGAGGTGCTTCTCTGGCACCGGTGTCATCATCGCCAACAGCATTTTCTGTTTTATGTGTTTGGGGATATCTGGGTTAGACAGAATCCGCCTGCGTGTCAGTTCCATCATGGCACTGACGGACATATGCTCGACGTTTTGCCCCTTGGCATGAAAGACAAGGCGCGTCACTTCGTACATGATGTCTTCTGCAATCTTCTTCTCTTGTTGCAGTTGTATGTTCTTTTGAATCAGAGTGTTACCAAACAGCAAACCAGATAACACTAAGATTGCGGACAACAGCGATGGCAGCGGTCGGCGTTGTACTAAACGAAGCGTACTGTACAGTGGCCAGTGCTTCTTTTGCTCTATTGGGCGTCGTTCTAAAATACATTCAATATCTTGGCGCAGTGTCCGAACATTGAGGTAGCGCTGCTTTGCTTTCGCTCGCGTCGCGCGTCTCACCACCCAATAAATATCTGACCATATTGGCTGATCAGGAAACATCAGCGCCAGAATCTTACCTAGTGAATACACATCACTTTGCTCAGTCAAAAACGCTCCGGCTTGCTGTTCTGGGCTGGCGTATTTTTCACTGAAGGCAATTAATGCCGGAGACGAATTATCACTGTTTGATTGCACCTTTTGTGTCAGGTTGAAATCGAGCAGTTTTGGTCGTTTATTGCGATCAATTAGGATGTTTTCTGGTTTGAGATCCGCATGCAGGACCTGATGCTGGTGGGCGTGTTCCATTGCCTGACAAATCTGCTTAAACAGCAACAACTTGTCATCGTCTTCCATTGGCGTGAGCAACAAATACGAGTCTAAGGTCTGACCAAAAACGCGTTCCATCACGATGTAAACCGAATCACCGTGCAAGCCGCCATCAAACACTTTGGCAATGTAAGGATGGTTCAAACGAGCCAGAAGCTGAGCTTCATCAAACAGCGCGCGTTTGCCTAATACATTACTGAGATTGGTTTGGATGAACTTGATCGCAAGGTCTTGCTCGAACGTCTCGTCAGCGCGCAGTGCCGCATATACGACCCCCATACCTCCACGCCCTAACTCGTGGGTGAGTCGGTACTTGCTAACTTCTTCGCCCGTTAGGTCGACCTCTTGTTTGGTTGCCAAATTCGCGCCGAAGCCGAGCAACTGTGTCAGTTGTTCTTCTTCGTTTTCGCTAGCTAAAAGAGGAGCGATTTGGAGGTAAAGCTCAGGTTGACTCTGCTGCAATTCGTTGAGGTATTGCTGCTTTTGAGAGTCGTCCAGATCAAGCAGGTGATAGTAAATCTGGGTTTCGCTAGAGCCTAACTGCACTGTACTTCGTATCTTATTGTTTTAGGTACGCTATTTTATAAGAAACTCAATATTAATGTCATTTATTTATTCAGCTTTGAATCACAATGTTGGAATTGCAATTTGATGGTTATTTGAGCGGTAAGGTTATGATTTTATTAATGATGTAGCAGATGGATTTTGCCGAGCTTGTCGACGAGGAGTCTATTCGTCATAATGTTACTAGTAACATTACTGATAAATTAGATATTTATGGCTCAGCAGAATAAGAAAGCACGAACGACATTGCAGGATGTCGCAGACAAAGTTGGCGTAACAAAAATGACCGTCTCGCGTTACATGCGCAATCCAGACTCAGTGGCAGAAAAAACGCGAGTGAAAATTGCCGCTGTAATTGAAGAGATGGGCTACATCGAAAACCGTGCTCCGGCGATGTTGTCGAAGTCTTCCAGTAAAGCGATTGGTATTTTACTGCCTTCACTGTCCAACCAAATTTTTGCGTCTTTTGTTCAGGGCATTGAAACGGTCACTAAAGCTAATGGCTATGAAACACTGCTTGCGCACTTTAGTTATGACGAGTTGGAAGAAGAACGCAAAATCGCGTCACTGCTTTCTTACCAAGTTGACGGCTTAATCCTAACCGAAAGCCACCACACTCAACGCACTTTGCAGATGATCAAAAACGCAGGTATTCCTGTGGTAGAGACCATGGAACTGCCAGAGCAGCCAATAGATATGGCGGTTGGTATGGACCACGAAGACGCTTCTTACAGCGTCGTAAAACGCATGTTGGAGTCGGGCAAACGGACGATTGTTTACTTCGGTGCTCGCTTGGATACGCGTACTAAATTGCGTATGCAAGGCTACGATCGCGCAATGACGGAAGCAGGGTTGGAGCCAAAGCACGTGCTAACAGGCGATCACTCAAGCTTTTCGTTGGCGCATGATTTACTGGAGCGCGCACTGGCAACCTACCCAGAACTTGATGGCGTATTTTGTACCAACGATGACATCGCGATTGGTACCTTATTAAGTGCTCAGCAACGCGGCATTAAAGTGCCAGATCAACTTGCGGTGGTGGGCTACAATGCATTAGACATCGGGCAAACCATCAGCCCGAAACTGACAAGTGTGGATACACCGCGTTTCGAGATTGGTGAGAAAAGTGCCGAGCTACTGATTGCGCGCCTAAAGGGTGAAGAGCAAGCAGAGACTAAAGTCGACATGGGCTACCAAATTACGGCGGGCGAAAGCGTCTAACTCACTCACGTTTATCTTTCATCATTCGTTTCTGATAAGGACACGGGCATGCCACATCAACTTGATGCGTTAGACCTGAATTTAATGCGCTTACTTAAAGCCGTGGTGGATAACCGTAGCATCAAGTTGGCGGCGATGCAGCTTGGCATTTCGCAGCCCAGTGCCAGTCGCGGGGTGATGAAACTTAAAGATGTGTTTGATGATCCTCTGTTTGTGCGTAAAGCACACGGGGTAGAGCCATCCCCAATGGCGATTCGTCTTGCGGCGGAGTTCGATAACATGCTGTCGCCGCTAGAAAAAGTAGTGCAGGAGTTTTCGGACTTTGACCCACTCGAGTACCAAGGTCAGATTGCGATTGTGACTGACCCTTACTTGATGGACGAACAAGGTCAGCGTTTATTGCGCGGTTGCCATCAAGCCTTTCCTCAAGCCTCGTTTGTTTTCTCAAGCTGGAACATTTATTCCCAAGACGAGATGCTAGAGGGCGAACATGACTACTGCATTCTCGACCAAGAAACCGAGTTGTCGAAAGACATCTACATGCGCCCGTTATTTGTTGAAAAGCGTGTGATTTTGGCGCGTAAAGACCACCCGACGTTGTCGAAAATCAGCAATGATTGGGATACGGTGTCGGAATTGCCACTGGTCTCTTTGCCTGCACCAGCATCCTACAATCCGCTGTGTACGGTGGAATCGGAATATCGCCGAATGGGTTACGAGCCGGTCGTACTACTTAAATCCTACAACTTGCGCGTCGCTTGCCAAATGCTGCTTGAGACCGATGCCATCATGTATGCCAGCCAAAGTACTGCACATTTGATGCACGAGCTTGCCTCTTATCCAATGCCGATGGTCAACCGAGAGTTCAGCCAATTTGTTGTTTCTGGAGGTTATTTACAGACCTACCGTAACCACCCATTGCACCGCCATTTGCACCAAGTGGTGCAGCAAACCCTCAATACGCCATTAACGTGATCGGATAGGCAAACTGCCCTTTAAGATATTCAAAAATGAATATCTCAATTACCTGTCTGTTTTACTGAAGAAGGGCTAATCTGACTACAAATAGTCAGGAGAAGCGGCTCTTTTTATCTTATCAATTCTTTGAATGTCTGATTCTTAAAGGACGTTCACCATTCTCCGTTATGCAGTTTTTTAATTTCTGGGGAGGATGAATCATGCTCATTGCACGTCTATTTTTATTGCTCGCCATCGTTGCCGAAGTTGCCGGTACCAGTACGATGTCGTTTATTGGTGAAAGTAATGCGTGGGAAGGCTATCTGGTGATGTACGTTCTGATCGCCATTTCCTATTACTTCTTGTCGAAAGCGGCAAAGAAAATCTCTATCGGTGTCGCGTACGCAACATGGGAAGGCTTGGGTATCGCCTTGATTACCCTAGTTTCTATCGTTTTGTTTGATGCTAACTTAAGCACGCAGCAGTTGCTTGGTTTGGCGCTGGCGGTGGTCGGTATTGTGTGTGTGACGCTCGGCGAATCACACGGTCAGCCTCAACAAAAAGATGAGTTGCCAAGCTCATCGAATGCGAGGTGTTAAACATGAGCCAATTTTTTACTGTTTCATTTGGATTTGTCGTCATGGCGGCGTTGGTCGATATCATGGCGAACATGGCACTGACTCGCTCTAAAGGCTTTAAGCGCAAAGGGTGGGGCATCACTGCGATTGTGTTGGTGATGGCTGCGTTTACCTTGCTTGCTCAAGCGGTAAAAGAGATCGACCTTGCGATCGCCTACGCCTCTTGGGGCGCGATCGGTATCTTAGGTACCGCGATTGGTGGCGCTTTGCTGTTCAAACAAAAGCTTAAGCCGATTGGCTGGTTTGGTATCTTTGTTGTGATTGCGGCGGTTGTGGTGATGAAGACGGCTTGATGTCGTTTGCTGAACCCTAGATATCGTCATTCTGAGCATCGAGGGATGAGCGTGATTCAGAATCTACCAATAAAAAGTGCTGTGGCAGAGGTGTTTCCTCTCGCTTCACAGCACTTTGATAGTAGATTCCTGATCTCGCCTAGGCTCGTCGGAATGACGGATTCATTCATTTATTTAAAAAGAAAAGTGACCAACCCCAAAGCTCGTCATTCTGAACAGCGAGGGACGAGCGTGATTCAGAATCTACCAACAAAAAGTGCTGTGGCAGAGATGTTTCCTCTCGCTTCACAGCACTTTGATATTGGATTCCTGATCTCGCCTAGGCTCGTCGGAATGACAGGGTCTTTCTTCCCGCTCTACACAATAAAGCTTGCGCCTTCTTCTGCGCTCGAAACGCTTTGACGAATCACGCTAAAGAAGCCACGACCCCAAGTCTGTTGTTTCGCTTCAGTATCCATCTCTAACAATTCACGGTCAGTAACATCGCTTAGGTTGTTCAGCTCGCCAGTTTGGCAATCAACGCGGATGATGTCGCCATTGCGGACTAAGCCAATCGCGCCACCACGAATTGCTTCTGGAGAAACGTGGATTGCCGATGGAATCTTACCCGATGCACCCGATAGTCGACCGTCCGTCACTAGCGCGACTTTAAAGCCCGCTTTCTGCACGTTGCCGAGAATTGGCATCAGTTTATGCAGCTCTGGCATGCCGTTCGCTGCAGGACCGTTGTGCGTCACGACCACGATGCAATCTTGGTTTAGCTCACCACGTTTGTACGCAGCTTCCACTTCGTGTTGGCATTGGAATACGATTGCTGGTGCTTCAATGACGCGCTGCTCTTCTTTCACCGCAGACACTTTCACTACCGCTTTACCCAAGTTACCGTTGAGTACGCGAGTACCACCGGTGTTTTGGAAAGCTTGCGTTGGCGCAGCAATCACTTCGCTGTCTTGGCTGCCACCACATGGTGTCCAAGTCAGTTTGCCGTCGACTAGGCTTGGTAGCGTCATTTGGTCTTCGAATTCGCCGAATACCGGTTTCACGTCACGATGAAGCAAGCCTGACTCGTTCAAACGATGTAATAGTGCAGGTACGCCACCCGCTTCTTGGAATGCGTTCATGTCAGCTGGACCATTCGGGTAAACACGCGCCAATAGTGGCACCACTTCAGATAGATCACTGATGTCTTGCCATGTCAGAATCAAACCTGCTGCACGCGCCACTGCCAACATGTGGATAGTGTGGTTGGTGCTGCCGCCCGATGCCAACAGCGCGATAATGCCGTTGATGAGGCTCTTTTCGGTGACAACTTCAGACAATGGACGGAAGTTGGCTGAACCTGCATTCATTGCCGCAATTTTCAGCGCAGCGTGATCGGTCAGCGCCTTACGTAGCTCAGTATGTGGATGGATGAATGCCGAACCTGGTAGCATCAAACCCATTGCTTCAAACACAAGTTGGTTGGTGTTTGCCGTGCCGTAGAAGGTACACGTACCTGCTGAGTGGTAAGCGCGACACTCCATATCAAGTAGCGCGTCTTTGCCTACTTCGCCCGCTGCGTATTTTTGGCGAACGTCGACTTTCTCTTCATTGCTGATGCCTGTTGCCATCAAACCTGCTGGCACAAATGCCGTTGGTAGGTGTGCGTAAGACAGCGCGCCCATCAATTGTCCCGGTGCGATTTTATCGCAGATACCCAGAAGCAAGGTCGCATCGAATACGTTGTGGCTCAGTGAAAGCGCTGTTGATTGAGCAATTAAGTCACGAGAAAACAGTGACATGTCCATACCCGCTTGACCTTGAGTCACGCCATCACACATTGCCGGAACACAACCAGCAACTTGCGCAGTGTGACCGTAACCAGACAGCACTTGCTTGATTTGATCAGGGTAGTGTTGGTAAGGCTGGTGGGCACTCAGCATATCGTTGTAAGCACTGATCAGCGCTACATTCGAATGCGTGAAATCCAGAATGCTTTTCTTTTCAGAAGAACAAGATGCCGCAACAGCGTGAGCCAAGTTACCGCAAGACAGACCGACGCGACCTTTGCCTGCTTCTGCTTGGACTTCTGTGCGAGCAAGAAACGCCGCACGCGCTTCTTTGCTGCGCTCAACTAAGCGTTGAGTAACGTCTAAAATTACTTGATGAGTCATGCCATTGCCTCGTCTTGCACTAGGATCAACTCAGCGGCATTCGACACAACGTCTTCGATGGTTGCATCAATGCTGACGAAAATGGTGCGAGGCTCATTTTCTGGGCGCTCTAGGGCTTCGAACTGGCTGTTGACCATGTTCTCTTTCATGAAGTGACCTTGGCGAGCACGCATACGCTCAAGGATCAGTTCTTTGCTGCCATCTAGGAAAAGGAAGGTCACGTTCTCGTTGCCTTCGCGGATTTGATCACGATAAATCTTTTTTAGTGCCGAACAGACAATAATGCCGTGCTCGTTTTTGCTTTCTAAGCTATAAGCAGCGTCGCGGATACGTTCTAGCCAAGGTTTGCGGTCGTCGTCGTTCAGAGGTTGACCTGATGCCATCTTCTGAATGTTTGCTCGTGGGTGAAGATCATCACCATCAATGAATTTACGTCCCAGCTTTTTCGCCAAGTGCTCACCAATTGTGGTTTTGCCACTCGCACAAACGCCCATAACGACGACACTACTACCAGCCATAACTTATCCTCATAACAAATTTGCGCGTGATCTCAATTTTTGAATTCACTTTAAAATATGGGTTTATCTTATTCATGTTATCGGTAACATGTTACCGGTAACTCAAATAAATGTGAACCACAACACAAACAATAATTTTTAAAGGTGAACCCATGGAACAGCTAACCCAAGCTCCAGACCCTACGTTCCTATTAACGATTGCAGTCCTCGCGATTGCGGCGTTACTTGTATTGATTATTAAGCTAAAAGTGCACGCTTTTGCTTCCCTAACTATGGTGAGTTTAGGTACTGCGATTGCGACTGGCGTTTCTTCTGACCAAGTTGTCCCAACCATGATGAGTGGTTTCGGTGGCACGCTGGCTTCAGTAGCATTGCTGGTTGGTCTTGGCGCAATGATCGGTAAGATTTTGGAAGTAACTGGCGGTGCGCAAGTGCTGGCAGATACTTTGATTGGACGCTTCGGTAAAGAGCGCGCACCATTTGCATTGGGTGTGGCTTCACTACTGTTCGGTTTCCCAATCTTCTTTGACGCTGGTCTCGTGGTAATGATGCCAATCATCCTAAGTGTGGCAGCGCGCTTTGGTGGTTCGCCAATCAAATACGCACTACCTGCAGCGGGTGCGTTTGCAGTAATGCACGGCTTTGTTCCTCCGCACCCAGGTCCTGTTGCAGCAGCAGAATTCCTAGGCGCAAACATTGGTCTACTGCTTGTTGTTGGTATCCTAGTAGCTATCCCAACTTGGTACCTAGGCGCTTACCTATTTGGTTTGTACGCGGGCAAGAAATTCGATATCCCACTATCAAAAGCGTTCTTCAACGGTGAAACACAAGTTGATGAATCTAAGCTGCCAAAATTTGGCACAGTAATGACCATCCTAGTGCTGCCTGTACTGCTAATCTGTTTAGACACAGTCCTGAACACACTAGCGGTTGCGGGTGTGATTGATGGCAAAACAGCACTGGTTGAGTTCCTACGTATGCTAGGTAAAACACCGGTAGCACTTCTGATTACTCTGCTTGTGTCTCTTGCGGTATTCGCGAAAGACTACGGCATGGCAAAACTTGAGAAGCTGTGTGGCGACTCATTGGCTCCGATCTGTGGCGTTATCCTAGTAACAGGTGCGGGCGGCATGTTTGGTGGCGTACTGCGTGCAAGTGGTATCGGTGATGCACTAGCAGACGTTCTGACTGACACAGGTATGCCAGTGATCGTAGCAGCGTTTGTTATCTCTACCTGTCTGCGTGTTGCTCAAGGCTCAGCAACCGTGGCACTAACGACAACTGCAGCACTTATCGCACCAGTGGTGGCAGCATCAACTGGTTTGAGCGAGCTAGACCTATGCTTTATCGTTATCGCGATTGCAGGTGGTGCAACAGTGCTTTCTCACTTCAACGACTCTGGTTTCTGGCTAGTATCTCGTCTACTAGAGATGGATGAGAAAACAACGCTAAAAACTTGGACGGTAATGGAAACTTTACTTGGTAGTATCGCGTTTATTATCGTAGCAACATTAAGCTTTATTCTTTAGAGGTTACCCATGACAACACTTGAACAACGATTAAGAGAAATCAAAATCGTCCCAGTTATCGCAATCAACGATGTAGCACACGCTCTGCCACTGGCAAAAGTGTTGGTAGAAAACGGTTTACCATGTGCGGAAGTGACATTCCGCACTGAAGCGGCGGCTGAGTCGATCCGCATCATGCGTGAAGCGTACCCAGAACTGCTGATCGGTGCTGGTACAGTACTGACAACTGAACAAGTGGACATCGCGATTGAAGCGGGTGTGGACTTTATCGTGAGCCCAGGTTTCAACCCAACGACAGTGAAATACTGTCAGCAACGCAACGTGACAATCGTACCGGGTGTGAACAACCCGAGCTTGGTTGAGCAAGCGATGGAAATGGGTCTACGTACCCTGAAGTTCTTCCCTGCTGAGCCATCAGGCGGCGTGAACATGCTTAAAGCACTAACGGCGGTTTACCCAGTGGAATTCATGCCAACAGGTGGTGTAAGCCCATCTAACGTGGAAGATTACCTAGCGCTGAAATCAGTTGTAGCGTGTGGCGGTACTTGGATGGTGCCAACCGCTATGATGGACAACGGCGATTGGGAAGGTATTGCTGAATTGGTTCGCGCAGTTAAGTAAAACGCGCAAACGGCTCCGAAATACCCCCGAACGTTTTAAAACGTGAATAGAAAAAGGGTCATCAAGTAATTGATGACCCTTTTTGTTTATCTGTTTAAATCAGCAAAGTGATTAACGCATCGTAACGAACTCTTCAGAGCCTGTTGGGTGGATAGCCACAACAGAGTCGAAGTCTGCTTTGGTTGCGCCCATCTTCATTGCTACGCCAAAGCCTTGAATCATTTCATCAACGGTGAAGCCGATGCCGTGAAGACCAACAACCGTTTCTTCTTCGCCAGCACATACTAGCTTCATCTTACATGGTTGACGGTGCTTAGTAACCGCTGTGTACATCGCAGTAAAGCCAGACGTGTAGACTTTGATGTTGTCTTTGCCGTACTTCTCTTCTGCTTCTTGAGTCGTTAGACCGATAGTGCCGATTGGTGGGTGACTGAATACCACAGTAGGTACCAAATCGTAGTCCATCTTCGCGTTTGGTTTGTTGTTGAACAGACGCTCAGAAAGTTGACGACCTGCTTTAACAGCCACTGGTGTTAGCTCGATACCACCTTCCATGATGTCACCTACACAGTAGATGCCTTTCACGTTCGTTTCTTGGTATTCGTCTACCTTGATGTAGCCACGATCGTTGGTTGCAACGCCAGTTGATGCTAGGTTAATAGCGTCAGTTGCTGGGTGACGACCGATTGCCCAGATTAGGGTATCTACGTTTTGGCTCTCACCGTTTTCTAGGTGTAGAGTTAGGCTGCCGTCTGCTTCTTTTACCACTTCTTTTGGAACAGAGTGGGTGTGTAGAGTCGGACCTTCTGCGTCCATTACTTCTACTAGCGTTTCGATGATCATTGGATCGAAGCTACGTAGTGGTGATTCTTTACGAACGAATAGGTGCGTTTCTGTACCAAGAGCATGAAGTACGCCAGCGATTTCTACCGCGATGTAACCTGCACCGATCACTGCAACGCGTTTTGGTTGCTCAGCAAGCTCGAAGAAGCCGTTTGAATCGATGCCGTATTCTGCGCCTGGGATGTTTGGAATCGTTGGACGACCACCCACTGCGATCAGGATGTGATCCGCTGTGTAGTGTTCACCGTTTACTTCAACCGTTTTCTCGTCAACGAACTTAGCAAAGCCTTTTATAACGTTTACTTTGTTGTTGCCAAGAACGCGGTCGTAAGATTGGTGGATACGACCAATGTAAGCCTGACGACTCTCAACCAGTTTGCTCCAGTCGAAACCTTTTACATCTACATCGAAGCCGTAGTCTTCTGCGTACAGGTTCATTGCTTCTGCAACTTGCGCGCCGTGCCACATCACTTTCTTAGGCACACAACCAACGTTTACACAGGTACCGCCAAGGTCTTGAGCTTCGATAAGCGCTACTTTAGCACCGTACATTGCCGCACGGTTTGCTGATGCGATACCGCCGCTGCCGCCGCCGATACAGATATAATCAAAATGAGTCGCCATTACTTTCTCCAAGAGCTTATTAATTTTGTCTGACAATAATTACATTGGGGTGGTGAGTGATGAACTCAACATCCCAACGGAATTGTTGTTAATTCCATGTCCCTATCATAAATCGAGTCTAGCAATTTCCTAAATGGGAAAAAGTGACATTGCTTATGACAAATAGCGATGAAAGGATAGCAAAGCGGAATAAGGCGCTATTCCGCTTGGTGTTTTTCATGCTCAGGGGAGGGGAAAAGCATTAACCGCAGCAGCTTGTTGACCCACAACCGCCTTGAGCTTGAACGTCTTTGCCATCCGCTAGGTAAGTGTTGGTTAGGTAGAAATCGCTAAACAGCTGCACGAAATCTTCCGATACCGTCTTCTCTACCAATCCTGATTCTAGGATGTGCTTTTGCCACGCCTGCATTTTTGGCAGACCACAGAAGAAGTCGTAACCAGAGTGCGCTTTGACGATGGCAGCGCGATGCAGAAGCGGCAGCCAAGCCATGTCCACATTGCTTAGTTCATCGGATTTGAAGAACTTGGTTTCACCAGACAGTTGGTTTTCTGCTTTTTGGAACGCTTTGATCAGCTTCTCTGCTCGTTCTTCAAAGGTTGCTTGGTCTTTGCTGCTCATAGTGCCGCATTGTGCCAAGTAGTGTTTAGAACCTAGGTAGCTCCAAGCTCGGTCTAGTGCGCGTTGTTCGTTTGTCACGCCTTGTTCTAACGGACCGTATTCGTCTTCGATGTATTCGATGATTGCATCTGACTCAAACAGTGCCGTGCCAGATTCTGTCACCATCACCGGTACTTGACCGTTTGGTGAGATGTCTAGGAACCATTGTGGCTTATCTTTTAGGTTGATGTATTCAATCTCGTAAGGGATCTGTTTTGCTTCTAGTGCCGCAGTTACGCGTTGAACAAATGGGCAAATTTTAAAACTGATAACTTTAAGCATGGTCATTTCTCTCTATGTTTTAGCTTGTTTACATCCCTAAGACGCAGGCAAAAAAGAAAAGACGAAGCGCAGACGAAAATTTTTTAGAAAATAAATAAAAAAAGCGCAACGAGGTCGTCGTTGCGCTTTAAGGTTCTGAAATTCAGTGTTTTTTATTCTGGAACAATCCAGTCGACTTTCCAGTGACCCGTTGCTGGTGCGATCGCTTCTTGCAGGAATGGCAGAATTTCTTTCATCTGGCTTTCCAGTTTCCACGGTGGATTAATCACGATCATGCCCGATGCCGTCATGCCGCGCTCGTTGGTGTCTGGAGATACGCCCAATTCGATTTGCAGAATTTTGCGAATGCCAAGCCCTTCCAAACCTTCAATCATGTCTTCGATGTCATGGCGGTTTACTACTGGGTACCAAATCGCGTAGATACCCGTTGCCCAACGTTTGTGGCTTTGGTAAATCGCTTGCACGACGTCGCGGTATTCTTTCGCTAGCTCGTATGGTGGGTCAATCAGCACCAAACCACGACGCTCTTGCGGTGGCAGACTGCCTTTCAGACGCTTAAAGCCATCTTCTTTGTAGATGCTCACTTGGCGATCACGATGGAACTCTTGTTCTAGTAGCGGGTGATCGGCTGGGTGCAGCTCAGTTAGAACCATGCGGTCTTGCGGGCGGATTTGCGCACGTGCAACACGTGGTGAGCCTGGGTAGTAACGCAGATTCTCACCGTTGTTCAATGTTTTGATTGAATCGATGTAGCTTGCGATCTCTTCAGGGATGTTTGAGTTATCCCAAATGCGCGCGATGCCTTGTTTGTATTCGCCCGTTTTCTCAGACCATTCGTGAGTCAGATCGTAGCGTCCCACACCCGAGTGGGTATCGTGATAAACAAACGGCTTATCTTTTTGCTTTAGTGCATCAAGAATGAGGCTTTGAACGATGTGTTTTACCACGTCAGCATGGTTGCCAGCGTGGAAGCTGTGGCGGTAACTTAACAAATTAAACTCTCGAAACACTCTTTGACTGAGTGTGGTCTGTGATTTTCGCGATATGGCGGTATTATACTCAAGTAACTTAAAGAAGTAGAACTTCGATTCAAATCAGTATCACTGATAGGGATTCGCTATTGAAATTTCTTTAAGTCACCCATACTTAGTATGAGTAAACAAATTGAACCTAAGTGGGATTGTGCCGCTCCAATAGAGTGCCAAACCGAACTTAGGCATAACAAGACTCAAGGACAGAGTAAGCGCTCTTTGACCCATTCGGTCATTGCTGCATCGAGAAAGGGAACGGAAATCCCCCCATCCATGTTGTCGGCTTGCCTGTGCATTGAGTTCGCCTACTGTTTTGCAAACACCAATAGGTGCTTTGCAAATGCGAATAGGCAAATACAGAGCCAAAACACAAAAGGAATTATTCATGTCTAATCCACTTCTTACGTTTACGGATCTTCCTCCGTTTTCGCAAATCAAACCAGAACACATTAAACCTGCAGTGGAGCAGGCGATTGCGGATTGTCGTGCCAAGATTGACGAGGTACTTAAAGACAACGCAAACCCAAGCTGGACCAGTGTGATCGCGCCAATTGAAGAAGCGGATGACCGCTTGAGCCGCATTTGGTCACCAGTGGGTCACATGAACTCAGTAGTGAACAGCGAAGCGCTACGTGAGGCTTACGAAAGCTGTCTACCAATCCTGTCTGAGTACGGTACTTGGGTTGGTCAGCACAAAGGTCTTTACGAAGCGTACAAAGCGATCAAAGCCAGCGAAGAATACGCGACGCTGACGCGTGCACAGCAGAAGACCATTTCGGATTCACTACGCGACTTCGAGCTTTCGGGCATCGGTCTACCATCAGACGAGCAACATCGCTACGGTGAAATCAGCAAGCGCATGTCTGAGCTGAGCTCAAAATTCTCCAACAATGTGCTAGATGCAACCATGGGTTGGACTAAGCACGTTGCTGACGAAAAAGATCTAGCGGGTATGCCAGAATCTGCACTTGCAGCGGCAAAAGCGGCAGCAGAAGCAAAAGAGCTCGATGGCTACCTAATCACGCTAGATATCCCATCTTACCTACCAGTTATGACGTACTGTGATAACCAAGACCTACGCAAAGAAGTGTACGAAGCGTACGTAACGCGCGCCTCTGACCGTGGTCCAAATGCAGGCAAGTGGGACAACACAGAAATCATCACTGAGCAGCTAAAACTGCGTCATGAAATCTCTCGTATGTTGGGTTTCAACACTTACAGCGAGAAATCTCTGGCAACCAAAATGGCAGAGACCCCAGCGCAAGTTCTTGGCTTCTTGAACGATTTGGCAACCAAAGCGAAACCACAAGGTGAGCGCGAAATCGAAGAGCTACGCCAGTTTGCTAACGCAGACTTTGGTGTTAGCGAGCTAAACGTCTGGGACATTGCGTACTACAGCGAGAAGCAAAAGCAGCACTTATTCCAAATTTCGGATGAAGAACTGCGTCCTTACTTCCCTGAATCAAAAGCAGTAAGTGGTCTGTTTGAAGTACTAAACCGCGTGTTTGGTATGACAGTGACAGAGCGTGAAGGCGTGGATACTTGGCACGAGTCAGTGCGTTTCTTCGATATCTTCGACGGCGAAGGCACACTACGTGGCAGCTTCTACCTAGATCTATACGCACGTGAACACAAACGTGGCGGTGCGTGGATGGATGATTGCCGTGGTCGTCGTGTGACGCTATCAGGCGAGCTACAAACACCGGTTGCTTACCTAACGTGTAACTTCAACCGTCCTGTGGGCGACAAGCCTGCACTGTTTACGCACGATGAAGTTGTTACTCTGTTCCACGAGTTTGGTCACGGTATCCACCACATGCTGACGCAAGTAGAAACAGGCGCGGTATCGGGTATCAACGGTGTGCCTTGGGATGCGGTTGAGCTACCAAGTCAGTTCCTAGAAAACTGGTGTTGGGAAGAAGACGCGCTGGCGTTTATTTCTGGTCACTACGAGACTGGCGAACCGCTACCAAAAGCGATGCTAGACAAAATGCTAGCCGCGAAGAACTTCCAGTCGGCGATGGGCATCCTACGTCAGCTAGAGTTCGGCTTGTTCGACTTCACTCTGCACACAGAATACGACCCAGAAGTGGGTGCTCGTGTGCTTGAAACTTTGGCAGAAGTGAAAGAGAAAGTGGCAGTTGTACCAGCGGTTGAGTGGGCGCGTTTCTCACACAGCTTTGGTCACATCTTCGCTGGTGGTTACAGCGCAGGTTACTACAGCTACCTATGGGCAGAAGTGCTGTCTTCAGATGCGTTCTCTCGCTTTGAAGAAGAAGGCATCTTCAACAAAGAAACCGGTCTAAGTTTCTTGAATAACATCCTAGAAATGGGTGGCAGTGAAGAACCAATGGAGCTATTTAAGCGCTTCCGTGGTCGTGAGCCAGAAATCGATGCGCTACTGCGCCATTCTGGTATTGCAGCGTAATCTCGATTGAGAATGAAAATGGGCAGCCAAGTGGCTGCCCATTTTTTTGTTCATAGATTCAACTTTTAGTCTCTGATTCAGAGCGTTATGGATTTACGCTGCGATTGATCGGGTTTTGCAGCGAGATCAGCGTCTCGGTGGATTGCACTTCGTCGATCGCTTGAAGCTTATCAATCAATACAAATTGCAGCTCCTCAATCGACTTGCACATCAATTTGACGAATATGTTATACGCGCCTGTGGTGTAGTAAGCTTCTACCACTTCATCGAGGGCATTGAGCTTTTCTAGCGCTGAATGGTAGTCGCGTGCGGCATTCAAGTTGATGCCGATAAAGCAACATACGTCATATCCTAGCTTTTTGGTATTGACGATTACCTCAGTACCTTCGATGATGTCTGCCGCTTTCATTTTCTCGATACGAACGTGGATGGTCGCTGGGCTGACATTAAATTGTTTTGCCATTTCTGCGTAAGGCTTACGCGCATCCGCCATCAGAGTTTTAAGAATCGCGCGATCGAGGTCGTCGAGTTTAGGCAAGCTCGCATTCATACAATTATTTCCGTTGGGTATGAGGTTTAAAGTTCATTTTATACTCACAGCGGACAGGATTCACAAGGTTTACGCAGGGATAACCGCGAGGTAGCTCTGAAGTCATGGAGTTGATGTGCCATTTTTTCTGTTTTGCATAGCGATCATGTTCAGTGCTGTCGCTGCGGCGCAAGAGCAAAAAGTCCTCGTTGTTCACTCTTACCATCAAGGTTTCTTCTGGACTGACTCTATCCAGCGTGGCTTCGATCAGCAGCTTGAAGGGCATCAGCTCGATACGCGCGTGTTGTATCTCGATTCCAAGCGCAGCCAAAGCCAGCACTTCTTCAGTCAGCTGGAGTCACTTTACCGTACCAAACTGAGCGAAGAGCATTTTGACGCGATCGTTGTTAGTGATAACAATGCACTTGCTTTGATGCAGCGCTTATCTTCTGTCATTAAAGACACGCCGGTGATTTTCAGTGGTATCAATAACTATCATCCTGCACTGCACCAAGATCTGAACGCGACAGGCGTGATTGAAGACGTCGATCTGTCCGCCAACCTCGCCTTGATCGAGCGTCTGCATCCGACCCACAAACAAATCCTTATTGTCAGTGACCATTCTGTTACTGGGGCGGCACTTCGTGCTCAGATCGAAGACTTTCTTGATAGTAACCCAGCATATCGCGACAAAATTCTTCATTTAGTGCCGGAAACGGTCGATGACCTAAAACAACAAGTGTCGCAAATGAGTATCGACAAGGTGGTGCTGTTTTGGACTTACTACCGCGATATTCACGGTAATGTTGCGACCGATAAAGACTGGCGTGATATCAACCAAGCCTCTAATGCGCCGCTGTTTATGGTGCACGATATTGGACTTGGGCATGGTGCAGTCGGCGGTGTGATTCAAACCGGTTATCGCCAAGGTTTTGAAGCTGCGAAGTTGTTGGCGCAAGTGCTGGATAACCCACAGCAACCTTTGCCTGCGATTGTGCGTGCAGAATCGGACATCAAACTCGACTATCAATCGGTTGTGCGTTGGGGTTTAGGCGCAGAACAAGAAGCCTCGTCGGTGTTCTTCAATAAGCCAGTGGAATTTACTGAGCGTTACGCCCGAGAAATTAAACTGTTTGGCAGTGTGCTGGTGGCGATGACCATCGTGATTATGCTGCTTAGTTACTATCTGCATCGCATTCGTCGCAGCGAAAGCATTGCTCGCGAGAGCCAGACGATTTTAGAGTCGGTGTTTGACCAAAGCATGCAGTACATGGGTATTCTCGACCAACATGGTTTGCTTAAATCGGGTAACGATCGTCTGCAATCGTTACTCAATCATCAGGATATGCGTCTCGATCGCCCGCTTTGGCATCATAAAAACTGGAGCGAAGACGCACGCCAGTTACTTGCTAATTACTTCCAGTCCAGTCATCGCCAAGTCTCTACTTTTGAAACGGATATCTGGAGTAAAGAACATGGCGCTATGGTTCTGGAAGTGTCCCTCAAACCATTTTCGCAGCAAGTGGCAAACCAAGAGCAATACTTGTTTGAAGCGCGTGACATCACCAGTCGTAAGGCGATGGAAGACAAGCTCTACCAACGTGAATCGAGTTTGCGTAACTACTACGAGCAGCAACCGGTAATGATGGTGACGTTAGATAACAATAACCGCATTCAGGAAGTGAACCGTTTTGCTCAGCAGCTTTTGGGCTATCAACCGTTGGATATGCTGGGGCATCGCCTACGTGAGTTCTATTCGGACGAAAAAGCGCTGATCCCGCGCCAAGTGTTATTGCAACCGCAGCAAGTAATGCACGGCGTTTGGCGTCGCGAAATCGAATATCGTCATGCGGATGGTCATCGTGTTTGGGTACGTGAAAACATTCGCCCATTAAGAGATTCCGACCAATTGCTGATCGTTGGTGAAGACATTACTGAGACTAAGAAGCTCGCCAAACAGCTAGAGTACCAAGCACGCTATGACTTGCTGACTGACACCTACAACCGCAACTATTTCGAGTTAGAGCTACAAACCGCACTGCGAGAAGTAGAAAGCCACCGTCGTGTGCATGCAATGCTGTACCTCGATCTTGACCAGCTCAAAGTGCTCAACGACACCGTGGGTCATGATGCCGGTGATGCGGCTATTCAGTTCTGTGCCAGCATGTTGGAAGAAGTGCTGCCATACAATGCAGTCTTGGCGCGCATGGGCGGTGATGAATTTGCTGTGTTGTTGAAAGATTGCGATGAGCACGGTGCAATTAACGTTGCCAAGCAGATCATCACGACCTTGAGCGAACAGCTTTTCCGTTGGGAAGATACGCAACTGTTTATGAGCTGCTCAGTGGGCATTCGTATCATTGACCACACCGCCGAAACGCCACAAATGGTCCACGCTCAAGCAGATTCCGCGTGTCATGTTGCCAAAGAGCAGGGACGCAATCGCTATAACCTATTCAGCTTAGATAACGAAGAGCTGCAACGTCGCCAGTTAGAAATGCAGAGCGTTAATCTAGTGCACGAGGCGCTATCGAGTAAGCGTCTTGAATTGTTTGCTCAGCGCATTGTTAACTTGAGCGGTGAAGGCTCACCATTGTGCTTTGAGATTCTGGTACGTATTCGTGATGCACAGGGCAATTACTTGTCTCCTGGTGTTTTTATCCCAGCCTCTGAACGCTACAACATTGCGCACTGGATTGATAAACAAGTGATTACCCAAACCCTAGAATGGTTTGAAGCTCGCCCAGAGATAGTAGAAAAACTCGGACGCTGCGCGATCAACTTGTCTGGTCAATCGATGGGGAATCAAGAGTTCATCGACTTCCTGTTAGAGCGTTTGCAGTCGTCCTCGATTCCTTGTGAGAAGATCTGTTTAGAAATTACCGAAACCGCAGCGATGAGCAACATTGACCAAGCACTCGGCTTTTTTACTCGCGTGCGCACGCTGGGCTGTTTGATTGCGTTGGACGATTTTGGCTCTGGCTTGTCTTCTTTCGGCTACTTAAAGCAACTTCCGGTCGATATCGTGAAAATTGACGGTCTTTTCGTGCGAGATATCAACGTAAACGAGATGGATCGCGTGATGGTGCGTTCAATCAATGACTTAGCCAAGCAGATGGGTAAAGTCACGGTGGCGGAATTTGTTGAGAATGACCAAGTCAGAGAGCTGCTGATCGAGCTGGGTGTCGACTATGGGCAAGGTTATGGCATTGGGCATCCTAAACCTTTGTCTGAGCTGGTTGACGAACTCCAACAGCTTTAGCTATCCAGACGAACGTCATCTAACTTCTCCCCAACCTAGCAATTAGAGGCGGGTTGGGTATACACTCAGCGCCAGTTAAACCGATTTTTACTGGAGCCTCCTTTTGCAACTGCAATTGATTTGTGAAGACCCATCTCAACAGTCTCACCTTGATGAACTCGCTGCGCGTTGGCAGCTTTCTCACACTGATGACAGTGACTTTGCCTTAGTCCTAACGACAGAGCGTTTAGAGCTGCGTAAAGTAGATGAGCCAAAACTGGGTGCAATCTTTGTGGATTTGATTGGTGGTGCAGTAGGGCATCGTCGCAAGTTCGGTGGCGGTAAAGGTCAGGCAATCGCGAAAGCGGCGGGTTTGAACAAAGGCGCAACTCCAACCGTGCTTGATGGCACCGCTGGCTTAGGGCGCGATGCGTTCGTATTGGCGTCGTTAGGCTGTAAAGTCCAAATGGTTGAGCGTCACCCAGTAGTCGCAGCTTTGTTGGATGACGGTTTGGCTCGCGCGAAACACGATCCAGAAATCGGTACTTGGGTATCAGAGCGTATGTCTTTGATTCACGCTTCTAGTCATGATGCGTTGGAGCAATTGGCGCAAGATAAAGACTTCGTTCAGCCAGATGTGGTTTATCTCGACCCTATGTACCCGCACCCTGAAAACAAAAAGAAATCGGCATTAGTGAAGAAAGAGATGCGCGTCTTCCAATCTTTGGTTGGTGCAGATCTTGATGCAGATGGTTTGCTGGCACCAGCAATGGCATTGGCGAGCAAGCGTGTGGTGGTCAAACGCCCAGATTATGCCAACTGGCTTGATGAGCAAAAGCCGAGCATGGCAATCGAAACCAAAAAGAACCGTTTCGATGTGTATGTGAAGGCATCAATGGCGTAATTCAACTAGGGTCTATTGACCTTTTGAGCTGATTTTTGCAGCCGTTTGTGGATTCTTCCTTCTTTATAAACTAAGAAAGAGGCAGAGGCTTTGAAATGTAGTTGCCCTACCTGATAAGCCGATAACGCAGTAGAAAGGAGCCACAAACGCTGCCCAAAGGGTTCGGCTAAAAGCGTTTTACTCTTTGTTGAGAGGATTTTGCTTAGAATAACTAGGCTACAAACCTCTCGCCGCGATTAAAACGCTTTTATCTCGAACAAAATTTAACCGCAAAAGGTCAACAGACCCTAAACACCTGACGACAAAAAACTTCTTCTCACAGCGCCTATTCTGGCGCTGTGTTTGTATCTGGTGTTTGCTCTGCTTATTGATACTTTTCTCTTGCTAATTCGGCATACTGACTGTATATCTAACTAAGAATTATTATTATTTCACTTGTGTGATGCCGTAGAGTAAAACAGTCGAGAATTGGGAAGCTGGAGTAGTAGCATGGCGAAACGTTTATGTAAGATGAGCCGCAAACAGATTGCTGAGAGTTTGGGTGATATTCACCGCTTGGTGGTAGCACCTAAGTTTGTCTGCCGTTCTTGTGCTCGTTCTTCTGCATCGAAAAACACCTTGTGTAAGCCTGCCGCGATTCCACCTCAAAAGTGCCAAGACAAACCGCTATCCGAGCAACAGGCTTGTGGTCTATTGGCGGAAGCACTGCCAACTTCATCTCTAACTCAAGATACCCCAATTATCATGGCGCCAGAACAAAGCGCAGAGAAAGCCGCGATCGTTAAACGTGTTGTGGAACGAGTGAAAGAGAAGAAACTGGCAGCAAAAGTCGCGGCGGTAACTCCAACCACTAAGCTAGAGGCGCCAGCTATGTTTGATTTGTCAGATAAGAAAGCGCTGAAGAAGGCAAAGAAAGCGGTTAAGAAACATTACAAGCAGCAGAAGAAGTTGCTTAAGTTAGCCAAAAAGCAGCAAAAATTGCTCAAACGCCAACGCAAGCTTGAAGCGCGAAATGCCGAACTAGAGGTGTTGCTACCAACGCCACCAAACACATTGATGAGCACAAGCTCGCAAGCCAAAGTGCATTAATCGAATCACATCAAAAAAACGCTCTCCAGTTGGAGAGCGTTTTTTATTGTCGAAATGTTTGTAGGATTAGCTGTGTTACTTGTTGGCGTAACTCATCTCTACGCGTTTTTTCACCCAAGTTTCGTTAATCCACAGTGATAGCATGATGATCGCACCACCAATGGCAAGTCGCGTCACATCGACATCGCGGTTCCAAATCACGATATTCACAATCAAACCAGCAGGGACGAGTGCGTTGTTCATTACCGCAAGTGCGCCCGCATTGACCATGGTTGCGCCTTTGTTCCACGCAAAGTAACCAAAGCCTGATGCAATCAAACCAAGGTAAGTCAGAATGCCCCATTGTGTTGCTGTGGTTGGCATCTTGTCCAAGTTCCCCATCAGAGCAAAAGCGACGGTCGCCACGCACAATGCGCCTAAGTAGAAGTAGCCAAATACCGTGTGCTGCGGCAGTTCAACCGATTCGGTTTCCATAATGTATTTATAGCCGACCTGACCGATGGCAAAACACAGGTTTGCTCCTTGTACGACCAAAAAGCCCATCAAGAAGTTTTCATTGATGCCCGCAAACTTAATCCACGCCGCGCCCAGCACTGCAATCGCCGCTGTGACCAAATACCAAGGCGAGAATCGACCTTTCAAGAAGTCATAAATCAAGGTGACGTAGATAGGGGTAAATACGGTGAACAGCAGCACTTCTGGTACAGAAAGGAGTAGGAAAGACTGGTAGTAGAAGCAATACATTAAGCCGAGTTGGAAGCCGCCCACGATCATCAATTTCGCGATCAGAGATTTGCTTACGCCACGGAATTTTAAGAAAGGAATGAAGACTAGGCTCGCCAGCGCAACGCGCATGAAAACTGAGAACCAAGAGTCAACCTGACCGGCAAGGTAAACGCCGATCAGGCTAAATGAGAATGCCCAAAGTAGGGTAACTGCGGATAGATAAGCCATGGATGAGAATCTTTATCAACAACAAATGTGCCCGCAGTCTAACCAAGTTTTGAGGTCACGCCAACGCAAATCAGTCTTTTAGCGGTACGACCAGCATATCGACGGGTGAGCAGTTAATAAGCTGACGCGTCGACGAAAGAATCTTGCTCCAGAAATCTTGGTGGTGACCACAAACCACCAAATCAATATTGTAGTCCTGAATGGTATCGCACAGCTCGTTACTCAAATCACCGCTACCGACCAACGTATGCGTGATTGGGTACTCTGCGTATTCTTCAAAATTCGCTAACTGTGTACGAGACGCTTCCATCGCTTGGTGTTGCGCCTCCGCCATGTTGATGTCGATAAGCCCGGTGTAAAGCTCGGCGTAATTCACATCGATATGAATGAAAGAGACTTTCGCATCCAGAGGTTTAGCCAGTGACACGGCTTTCTTAATCAACACTTTACTGTCGTCTGAGAGGTCGACTGCCACAAGTACGTGTTTGTAACTCATATTGCTATCTCCTTGATAAGGTCATAGTGTCAGATTAGCACTAAGTCTCAGATAATTTTGCTGAAGTGATCTCATATCAATATCGTAGGTACAAAGTGTTGCCACAGTAATCATGTTATAGTGGCGTTATACCCAAGTGACTTCAAGACGTGGGATTCAGAGCTTTGTCACTGATTCGAGCGCAAGGAAAACATTGCAGCGTAATAGTTCGCTCTTACCAAAATGTTTGACGAAGAGATCGGTTCAGTGACAAGCTCCCAAAGGGCGAGTTATCTTGGCTTGCAAACATTGTTGACGATTATTGATTTAGAACCACTAGATCTTCAAACCGTCGCCTCGTCTGCAAACCAAGCTATTCTCGCTGAACCCACCCATCTTGAGGTTACTTGGGTATATTGCATGCACATAAATAGGAGTTAACATGCTGTCTCAAACTATGGTTGAACAATTGAATGAGCAAATTAACCTAGAATTTTTCTCATCCAATCTATACTTACAAATGAGTGCTTGGTGTGAAGACAAAGGTTTTGAAGGTGCGGCTGAATTTTTACGCGCTCACGCCGTAGAAGAAATGGAGCACATGCAACGTCTTTTCACTTATGTAAGTGAAACTGGCTCAATGCCAATCCTAGGTGCGATTGAAGCACCTAAGCATGACTTTGCTAGCCTTGGCGATGTTTTCCGTGAAACCTACGAACATGAGCAAATGATCACGGAAAAGATCAACAAATTGGCGCATGTTGCATTTACAAGCCAAGACTACTCAACGTTTAACTTCCTACAGTGGTACGTGGCTGAACAGCACGAAGAAGAGAAGTTGTTTAAAGGGATTTTAGATAAGATCGAATTAGTTGGTGAAGACGGTAAAGCATTGTTCTTCATCGATAAAGATCTAGCACAAATGGCAAAAGAAGGTTCATCTTCAATTATGGGTGCTCCAGCTGCATAACGTGTCCCCGACGCGGTAAGCAGCGGGTTAAGGACGAAGCATTGGTCGTCTTTATCTCTTGAGCATCGTTGAAGATGTAGGGAGGAAAAGATGATCAGTGGAGACACAATCTTATTTGCGCTAATGGTAGTAACGGGAGTAAACATGGTCCGTTACCTCACCGCTCTTCGTTCTTTAATTTACATCATGCGTGAAGCGCATCCTTTGCTTTATCAGCAAGTGGATGGCAATGGATTTTTCACCACCCATGGTAACGTCACCAAACAGGTGCGGCTGTACCATTACATTAAGAGTAAAGAGTATCACCATCATCACGATGAGATCTTTACTGGCAAATGCGAAAGGGTGCGCGGGTTATTCATTTTATCGACCGCTTTACTTGGTGTGACCCTACTGGCAGCCTTCATTCTTTAAGCCAGCGAGCTGTGCTTGGAATTTAAGCGCTTTTCCCGCTCGACTTTTGTCGTTAGAATAGCGCCCGCAGAAAGCAAGGATGTGCATTACGCACATCCTTTTTTATTTTTGGATTTACCAATCTAAATAAGTAATTGAGCGTTACCCATGAGTAAGAAATTTGATGTTGTTGTAATCGGCGCAGGTGCGGCGGGTTTGATGTGTGCAGCAGAAGCTGGCAAACGCGGACGCAGTGTGCTCGTGCTGGATCATGCGAAAAAGCCAGGACGTAAAATCCTTATCTCAGGTGGTGGCCGTTGTAACTTCACTAACTACGACGTCTCAGCGAGCAACTACTTATGCCAAAACCCACACTTCGTGAAATCGGCGTTGTCTCAGTACACCAACTGGGACTTTATCTCGATGGTCAGCAAACATGGCATCGAGTTTGAAGAGCGCGATCACGGACAGTTGTTCTGTGTTGATGCGTTTACTGCAAAAGACATCGTTAAGATGCTGCTAGCAGAATGCGATATGCCAAACATCCAACAACGCTACCAATGTGATGTACATTCGATCGAGAAAACCGATGCGGGTTTCCAACTGCATGCTGGTACTGAAAACATCGAATGTGAATCTTTGGTGGTAGCAACGGGTGGTCTGTCGATGCCTAAATTGGGTGCGACGCCATTCGGCTACAAGATTGCTGAGCAGTTTGAGATCCCGGTGATTACGACTACAGCAGGTCTGGTGCCGTTTACGCTGCATAAAGAAGACAAAGAAGATTTCGCTGAGCTATCGGGAATCGCGATCCCGGCAGAAATCACCGCGCAAGACGGCACCATGTTCAAAGAAGCGTTGCTGTTTACTCACCGCGGCTTGTCTGGTCCATCGGTACTGCAGATCTCGTCATTCTGGAAAGCGGGTCAGAAGGTGACGATTAACCTTGTACCAAACGACGATATCGCTGAACTACTAGAACGCAGCCGCGAGAAGCATCCAAACCAATCGTTGAAGAACACGCTAGCAAAAGTGCTACCAAAGCGTTTGGTTGAAGTGCTGATTGAACGTAAAGAATTAGCAGACAAACCTCTTAAGCAGTTCAACCAGAAAGAAATGGCAACCATTGTTGAGCGTCTAGAAAACTGGGCAGTCGCACCAAACGGCACGGAAGGTTACCGCACTGCAGAAGTGACCCTAGGCGGTGTAGACACTGATCACCTGTCTTCAAAAACCATGGAATGTAAGAACATCAAAGGTTTGTACTTCATCGGTGAAGTGATGGACGTAACTGGCTGGTTAGGTGGCTATAACTTCCAATGGTGCTGGTCGAGCGGTTTTGTTGCTGGTCAGTGGGTTTAAGAAATAAGAAGCCTAGCTTAATTAGCTAGGCTTTTCTCTTTATGGTTGAAGTGTCATTACCAGAATACGATGTATAGGATGACTGTAAGTGCGCAAACCAGACCGCCCCATTTTAGGGCCGCTTGAGATGGCGTCATATCTAAGGTTGTATTGGATTTAAACTCGACCCGCTCTTCTTTAAAAATCATGCCATAGACTGTCAGTATTGCGAGTACCGCGATTAGACAGTAAGACATATTGTAGAGAAAGTGAATGTGAGGGTAGTTCGCTTGCATAAACGCATAAATGATGGCGTTTGAAACAATACCAATCACACCAGCCCACTTGCCTGATGTTCTATTGACTAAGCCGTAGATAAATACCGCTAAAATACCCGTCGATACATACCCTTGGAATGACTGAATAAAGCCAAAGATTGATTTAAATTCAGCAAGCATAGGTGCGACGACACATCCAATTACTACAAATACACCAATGCAAATACGTCCAAACTTAACATATTCACCTTGCGCTGCTGTTGGGCGGATATAGCGTTGATAAACGTCCATTGTGAGCAATGTTGAAGCGGCATTAAGGACTGCTGCAAGGGATGAGATAATTGCTCCCATCAAAGCTGCGATTACGAAACCGAGAACACCCGTATTTTTGGGGATCAACTTAGTGATGAGTAGCCCCATCGCAGAGTCATATTTATATGGGTTGATCGCTTCTTTTACTACGTTTCCCTCTCCTAAACGAGCGACCACTTGTTGGTTATGTTCTAGGATTTCTTCAGCTTTGTTAGGGTGAGAGTTAGCGTATTTACTATCAAGAATAAATACCTTGTTGGTATCGATGTCAGAGACAGCCTGCTCATAACTAGAGAATACACTGCCGCCAGCGTCTAGGTTGGCACTTGCTTCCATATCCGAAGAGAAAAGGTTGAAAGCGATGATGCCTGGTATAACGATAATAAATGGGATGATCAGTTTTAAACCAGCAGCTAAAACTAAACCTTTTTGTCCATCACCAAGAGAAGCGGAACCCAAGATTCTTTGGGTAATGTATTGGTTTAAACCCCAGTAGTAAAAGTTTGGAATCCAGATACCTAGCAGTAATACTGGCCATGGCATTGCTGGTGTATCCATGTGCATTGATTCACTGTTTAGTGCATTGAATTTGGTCAGAACACCAGCATCAGAATTGATGTGGGCTGCATTCCCTGTTGAAGAAACTAATTGAGAAACATCAACTGCACCAAGAGCATCAAACGCGAAATAGGTAATGATCGCTCCGCCCACAATAAGAGCAGTGCCTTGTAATAAGTCCGCCCAAGCACACGCTTTTAGACCACCAAAGGCTACATAGAGTGCAGCCATCCCACCTAGGATCCAGCATGCAAAGGGTAAAGAGACAAAATAGCCGAATTCAGCAAACAGCTTTGTCATCGTTATCGCACCAGCATAAATCACCCCAACTAAGCTAACTCCCACAAGAATTAGAATCATTGATAAAGTCATCGCTAAGCGCGCCCAGTGGTTGTAACGAACTTCTAAAAACTCGGGAATTGTTGTTATGCCGGTTTTAAGGAAATAAGGAAGTAAAACGAAGGCAACGACAACAAGTGTAATTGCAGCGATCCACTCCCAACTTGCTACGGAAAGCCCTTCTAATCCAGCACCTTGCCCGGACATACCTACAAATTGTTCTGCAGAAATATTGGCAGCGATCAGTGAGAAACCAATCAACCACCAACTCAGACCTCGACCTGCAAGAAAATAATCAGCAGCACCGTTATCCGAGTTTGCTCCATTGGTAGCGGGCTTACTTTTTATCATGCCGACGCCAATGACGGCGATCATGAATGCCAGTGCTACAGTTATATCGAGAATACCCATTTTCTATAGACCTTTTGTTTCATTAATTTGTGGAAACGATTTCACCTATAAGTATGTAATCCTTGTGATTATTATTATTTTTAACGTAGAGTCGTCTGTTATTGTTTTGTTTTACGGTGGTATCGTTTACACAAGAATCTATTTTTTTATAAAACGTATTACGAGGTAAAAACGTATTAGCTGTGATTTTGATCACTTGTCATGGGGGGCTTATGTGATCGTGTCAGGCAAGTTAAATAATTGATTGTGATTAATAATGAGAACTTATTTTGTGCGTAAGGGAAACAACCAGATAGGCAATATACGGTGACAGAATAGGGGGATAGAGACAAAAACCGAGCCAGTGCTCGGTCTTTTTTATTTAAACAACTTCTCTGCGCGAACTGGGGCGCTAAAGCGGAAGCCTTGTCCATAGATACAGCCGCGCTCGAATAGGTATTGAGCTTGTTCGTCAGTTTCGATGCCTTCGGCAACCACTTTCAATGACAGGGTTTGTCCCATGGCTATGATGGCATTCACGATCGCATTGCTGTCGGTATTGCTTGGAACATCGCTTACGAAAGAGCGGTCGATCTTCAATTTGTTGATTGGCAAACCTTTGAGGTAAGACAGTGATGAGTAGCCGGTACCAAAGTCATCAAGGGAAATCTCAATGCCGAGCTCGCGCAGCAAGTTGAGTGATGCGATGGCTTGTTGTGGGTCAATCAGCAAGAAGCTTTCGGTGATTTCCAGCTCTAGGCGGTGCGCCGGGAATTCGGTCTCTTTTAGAATAACTCCAAGTTTGCTGATGAAGTCTGCTTGTTGTAGCTGAAGAGCCGATACATTCACCGCAAGCTTGCCAAATTCAATGCCGTTATCCAGCCATGCGCGACCTTGCAAACAAGCTTGCTCCAAGACCCATTTACCAATGCTTTGAATCAAGCCAGTTTTCTCTGCAATCGGGATAAAGTCCGCTGGAGAAATAGTCCCAAGATCGGGATGTTGCCAGCGTAGCAGGGCTTCTACGCCAACCAGTTCGTTTGCACTTAAGTTGTATTGCGGTTGGTACGCTAAATGAAGTTGGTTTTTCTCAATCGCTTCATGCAAAGCGGACTGCATACGCACGTGAGACACGGATTTATCGGTCAAATCTGGTGAGTAGAACGCGTAGCCGTTACGACCGTTTTTCTTCGCCAAGTACATGGCAGTATCGGCATTCTTGAGTAAGGTTTCGCTGTCTTGTCCGTCTTGAGGGTAACGTGCCACACCCACGCTGGTGGAAATACGTAAAGATTCGTTCTTGCTTACTTCAAAAGGACGGTTGAACAGGCAGAGTATGTCCTCAATGGTATCGATCAGCTGCGAATCCGATTCGATATTCGGCAATATGATGACAAACTCATCGCCACCGATACGTGCCACATGAGCGCGTAAGTGCAGCACATCTTGCAGGCGTTCAGCGAGCTTAGTCAGCAGTTGGTCACCACAGAAGTGCCCCATGCTGTCGTTGATGTGCTTGAAGTGGTCGATATCGAGGAACAGAGTAGCAAAGGCGTGTTGATGCTTCTGACCATTCTCAATGTGCTGTTCTAGCAAGCTGATCAAATGAGTACGGTTAGGAAGGTTGGTCAATGGATCGTAAAACGCCATGCGTTGCAGCTTTTCTTCGTGCGCTTTACGTACCGAGATGTCTTCAAACACACAAATGTAGTTGATCAGATGGTTTTTATCGTCCATCACCGCACTGATGGTGGCGAGCTGTGGGTAAATGCTGCCATCTTTTTTGCGGTTGATGAATTCGCCTTTCCACTGACCTTTGCTTTCTAGCTGACGCCACAACTGCTGATAAAACTCGTGGTCGTGATGCCCAGAACGCAAGATATTTGGGTTCTTACCGATCACCTCTTCTGCTGTGTAACCAGTGATGTGGGTGAAGGCGCTGTTTACGTCAAGAATGTTGGCTTTGCGGTCGGTGATCACCATCCCTTCGTGGGAGTTATCGAAGATTTTGGACGCCAATGACAACTGAGTCTCCACCATTTTTCGGCGAGTGACGTTGCGTGTCATACCCAAAATACCAATCAGCTCCCCGGTTTGATTGCGGATTGGCGATTTGATGGTTTCCAACCAAGTTGGGTTGTTGTTGTCATCAATGAGAGTGCACTCTTCGACCGTGTTTTGGCTGCCCGTAGCGATCACCAACTGGTCGGTATCAATGAACTTCTTCGCTCGACGGCTGCTGAACAACTCGAAGTCATTCTTGCCGACAATTTCACTGCCGGTCATTTGCCAAGAGTCTTCAACGCTGCGGTTGGTCATCGCGTAGCGACCATCGGTGCTTTTTATCCACGTGTGGTCTTCTAAGCAATCAATGAATTCTTGCAGGGATGGCAGTAAGTCGGGCAATTGAACATCGTGACGCTGCTGCTCTCGATGGTAAGTCTGAGCAACATCAAAGCCGATGCGTCCTGCCAATGCGCTTAACCACCCAGAAATGACAGTATCTTGCTCAGTTGGATGAACCAATGCGAAGGCAGCAAACAGCTCACCACTCGGCAACCATACCGGGCAGTAACTCAAGGTTTGATTCTGAAAGGGTGTTTGTTCAACAACAAGCTGAGGATAGATAAAGTGCTCAGTGGCAGGTTCGAGAATCGCGACGACTTCACGATGATGTTGCGGAGATGTCGCCACCTCACTCAAGCGCCATTGGCGAGTGTAGCTGAAAGTATAAAGCTGACCGTGCGCCTGTGTGGCATCACAGCATTGTTGTAGAGCCTGTTTCCAGTCTGTCATCAATGCAGGGGAGATAGCGAAGCGAAACATAATTAATAAAGCATCCTGAAACGCCCTTGGAATAGTATGGTGAACATCTGACTCAGCGTTCATATCGGGCTTTGGCTATATCGTATCCAAAGCCCGAACAAATCCAAGCAAGGAACACTTCATTAATCGAGTAAACTGTTAGCTAGCTCTCTTTTTTATAAATCGTGTCTCATTTTTGCAATGGTTTCGGACGTCATCACTGAGCGGTGTTCGTCTGTTTTTGCTTTTTGCCGAACTTCACTTGTTGAATCACCAAGCCGCTGATGATCAGCACTAAGCCAATCAAAGTGGATGGGTGAATCTCTTCACCAATGATGGTGGCAAGCAGCATGAGGGAGATGAATGGTGAAGCGAAAATCAGGTTGCTGATGCGTGCGGTGTTTTCGGTGAGTTTGAGTGCCGTTAGCCACAACACGAAGGTTACGCCCATCTCAAACAGACCAACATAAGTCACTGCCGCCCAACCTTTCGCGGTGATTTGGCTCCAGTCTGCGCCTTCATAAATGCTTAAGCCAATCGCAAACGGAATCGCAACCAGAAAGCCCAATAGCACGCCCACCACAGGGTCGGCTTTGTTTTTGGTGTTGAGAATCCAGTAACTTGCCCAAAGCAAAGTTGAAAGTAGCGCTAATCCCACACCAAGTGGACTTTCGAATTCCATTCCGAGCACGTTGCCTTTGGTGGCAATCACGATGACGCCCAAATAACTAAAACCACAAGCAATCCAGTCTTTATTGCGGATCTTCTGACCCAAGAAAACCGCCGCCATCAAGGTGAGCGTGATCGCCCAACTGTAGTTGATCGCCTGCGCTTGGGAGGCTGGCAATAAGTCGTAGGCTTTAAACAAGATGAGGTAGTACGCCAGTGGGTTAATCAATCCGAGCAGCAAGTAGTACCAAGGATTGGCAAGAAACGTTGAGCTGAGCTGATTCAACTTTCCCTGCACGCCACATACCACGATAAGTGCGATAGCCGAGACAATACTTGCCATGGTCAGCATCTGAATCGGTGAGAATTCCGCCAAAGTCAATTTAAATGCGGTCGCTACTGTTGACCAAAGTAATACCGCTGATAGCCCAAATCCTAGGGCGCGACGCTCGTTCATGATGCCTCTGTGTGATGATGTACCGCTCATCGGTGTTGGTTTGAGCAGGTGTGAGTATGTTGTACGGAGCGCCTAGTGTATGCGAGGATTTTTCATCCAACAAACTGGACATTTATCCAGTATGTAAATACCATTATTAAAGATAAAAAACACAGGCTAACTCGCTATTATGCAATGGATTCTTGAGCATCAATCTCTCATTCTGTCTTCTCTTTTTACCGCGACCATCAGCGGTGTTGCAGTGGGTTGGTGGGTTAAACAACGCTTTGCCACGCAAACTCAATTGCTCGAACAACAGCTCTCCTCTGAAAAACAGCTTCATCAACAGCAACTTGAACAAGTGAAGCAAAGTCTCGCTGAAGCACAGCAAGAATTGGATGAGCTTGATGACGAGCGAGATAAAGCGGCATTCGAGGTGCGCCAAACTCACGGCAAATTGATGGCGGCTATGGAAAAGCTACGTTACTTCGAAGCGGTGAAACAGGAGCGTCAGCAGTATTTTGATGAGCTAGGGAAGATGCGTGAACACAAATCGCGTCTTGAAACCCAACTTGGTGAGCAGCAAGCACGCCACGAGCAAATCAACCAAGCCAATGCTGAAAAACTGCAAATTCTTGAGCAAGCAGAAGTGCGTTTGAAGCAGCAGTTTGAACACTTAGCGAATCAGTTGTTTGAAGAGAAAACCGCCAAAGTCGACATGCAAAACCGTCAGAGTTTGGAAGGTTTGCTGTCTCCACTCAAAGAGCAGTTAGAAGGGTTCAAAAAACAAGTCAACGACAGCTTTAGCCAAGAAGCCAAAGAGCGTCACACCTTGGTGCATGAGTTGAAGAACCTACAACGCTTGAACGAGCACATGACCCGAGAAGCGGTCAATCTGACTCAAGCTCTGAAAGGTGACAACAAGCAGCAGGGCAACTGGGGTGAAGTGGTTCTGGCTCGTGTATTGGCAGAATCTGGTTTGCGTGAAGGGCACGAGTACCAAACCCAGGTGAGCTTGCAAAACGAAGCAGGCAAACGCTATCAACCAGATGTGATTGTTCACTTACCGCAAAACAAACAAGTGGTGGTCGATTCGAAAATGGCGCTGGTGGCGTACGAGCGCTACTTCAACGCAGAGAACGACATTCAACGAGAGCAGGCGCTGAGTGATCACTTAGCCGCGCTGCGCGCGCACATCAAAGGCTTGAGCCTTAAAGATTACCATCAGCTAAAAGGCATCCAGAGCTTAGACTACGTATTGATGTTTATTCCGGTGGAGCCTGCATTCCAAGTTGCGATTCAAGCCGACCCAAGCTTGGTTAAAGATGCGATGGAGCAAAACATTATTTTGGTCAGTCCTACCACTTTGCTGGTGGCGCTACGTACGATAGATAATTTGTGGCGTAACGAGCGTCAAAACGAAAACGCCCAATTGATCGCGGAACGAGCGGCGAAGTTGTACGACAAACTGCGCTTGTTCATTGACGACATGGAAGGGCTGGGCGGCGCATTAGACAAAGCGAACCAAACGTACCAAGGGGCGATGAATAAACTGGCAACAGGGCGTGGCAACGTGATTCGTCAGGCGGAAAGCTTCAAGCAATTAGGAGTGGAAGTAAAACGTCCAATCTCGCCAGATCTTGCTCAGTTGGCGCAGACAGAGTCATTTTCGGAAAATGCTTCTTTAGTAGAAAGACATCCGGCTGAGGATAAAGTAAACTAATCGCCCGCAGTACAGAGGGCGACCCTATTTGTTATCAACCGCCCCGTAGTGAGAAAGTGCTGCCCAAGAGGAATCAGAATGACGGACACAAGTGTGCAATCAAATACAGCGTTAGATAACGACACTACCCACTTTGGTTTTACCACAGTGGCAAAAGACGAAAAAGTGACCAAAGTTGCCGAAGTTTTCCACTCAGTGGCAGCGAAATACGACATCATGAATGACTTGATGTCAGGTGGCGTTCATCGCCTTTGGAAGCGTTTTACTATTGATTGCAGTGGCGCTCGTCCGGGACAACGCGTTCTTGACCTAGGTGGTGGTACTGGCGACCTGACGGCGAAGTTTTCGCGCATTGTTGGCGACCAAGGTCACGTGATCCTAGCGGACATCAACAACTCAATGCTAAATGTCGGTCGTGATAAACTGCGCGACAACGGCATTGTTGGCAACGTGCATTACGTTCAAGCGAACGCAGAAGAACTGCCGTTCCCAGATGATTACTTTGACGTAATTACTATCAGCTTCTGTCTACGTAACGTCACCGATAAAGACAAAGCGCTGCGCTCTATGTTCCGCGTGTTGAAGCCTGGTGGTCGTTTGTTGGTACTTGAGTTCTCAAAACCAATCCTAGAGCCACTATCAAAAGTGTACGACGCGTACTCATTCCACCTATTGCCCAAAATGGGTGAACTAGTAGCGAACGACGCAGACAGCTACCGTTACCTGGCTGAATCTATCCGCATGCACCCAGATCAAGACACGCTGGAAGGCATGATGAAAGAAGCGGGCTTCGAAAACACCAAATACTACAACCTAACGGGTGGTATTGTGGCGCTGCACCGCGGCTACAAATTCTAAGGATAAGCGGTATGCCATTTGAACCTCTTATCACTGCCGTTATTGAAACGACATTAAATACGCTGATTAAAGACGATCCTGAATTGGGTCGTCGTTTGTCACGTCTTAAAGGTCAGGTGATTCAAATTCACCTGAAAGAGATCAATAAGACGCTGACGTTCATCTTCAGCCAGCAAATCGATGTCTTGGGCAATTACGAAGGTCAGCCAGATTGTTATCTGTCGCTGAATCTAAGCGTGCTGCCTGAGTTGCGCGATCAAGCCAATATCACTCGCCTTATCAAGCAAGATAAACTTGAACTTGAAGGTGACATCCAATTGGCACAGAAATTCTCTCAATTGATGATGGATTGCAAACCTGATATCGAAGAGTGGCTGTCTCGCGTGACAGGTGATGTTGTGGCTCATACTTTTGTGCAAGGTACCAAGAACGTCGGCGGTTTCTTTGCCTCTCAAGCAGAAAAACACCAACGTCATCTTGCTCAAGTGGTAACAGAAGAGTGGAAACTGGCGCCAGCACCGCTAGAAATTGCCCACTTCTGCGACCAAGTAGACGACGTTCGCAGCCAAGCCTCTCGCGTTGAAGCGCGTCTAAACGCATTACTAAACAAGTTCGATTCGGATAAGCCTGCGCTGGAGAACTCATGACGCCAGCAGAAATAAAGCGCTTATACCACATCATTAAAGTTCAGCTGGAATACGGCTTGGATGAGTTGTTGCCCGATCATCAACTGACCAAAGCGCCGCTTTTGATGCGCAAAAGCTTATTCTGGATGAAGAACAAGCACCCAGAAAAGCCGCTGGGTGAACGCCTTCGTCTCGCTCTGCAAGAACTTGGTCCGGTTTGGATTAAGTTCGGTCAGATGATGTCGACTCGTCGCGACCTTTTCCCTCCGCATATCGCTGATCCTCTTGCACTTTTGCAAGACCAAGTTGCGCCATTTGATGGGCAGTTAGCGAAAGAACAAATGGAACTCGCTCTGGGCGGTCCATTAGAAAACTGGTTTACTGAATTTGATATCAAACCGTTAGCGTCTGCGTCGATTGCTCAGGTGCATACTGCTCGATTAAAAGACACTAACCAAGAAGTGGTATTAAAGGTCATCCGTCCAGATATTCGTCCGGTCATTGATTCAGATCTAAAACTGATGCACCGAATGGCGCGTATAGTCGCCGGAGCGATGCCTGAAGCACGTCGTTTGAAACCAGTTGAAGTGGTTCGCGAGTACGAAAAAACCTTACTTGATGAACTCGATTTGCGTCGTGAAGCGGCGAACGCGATTCAACTGCGTCGCAACTTCGAAGGCAGTGAAGAGCTTTACGTACCAGAAGTTTTTCCTGACTTTAGTAATGAAACTGTCATGGTTTCTGAGCGAATATATGGCATCCAAGTCTCTGATATTGAAGGCTTGGAAGCGAATGGCACCAATATGAAATTGCTCGCGGAACGCGGTGTGAGTGTGTTCTTCACTCAGGTGTTCCGAGACAGCTTTTTCCATGCCGACATGCACCCGGGCAACGTGTTCGTTAAACCGGAGCATCCAGAGAATCCTATGTGGATTGGGCTGGATTGCGGGATCGTTGGTACACTTAATAGTGAAGACAAACGCTATCTGGCGGAAAACTTCCTCGCTTTCTTCAATCGTGACTACCGCCGCGTAGCGGAATTGCACGTTGATTCGGGGTGGGTACCTGCCGATACCAATGTCGATGAATTTGAATTTGCGATTCGCATTGTGTGTGAGCCAATTTTTGCTAAACCACTGTGTGAAATCTCTTTCGGTCACGTACTGTTGAACCTGTTCAACACTGCGCGTCGATTCAATATGGAAGTGCAGCCGCAGCTTGTATTGCTACAAAAAACGCTGTTGTACGTCGAAGGACTGGGTCGCCAGTTGTACCCGCAACTTGATTTGTGGGAGACCGCGAAACCTTTCCTTGAAGAATGGATGATGAACCAAGTCGGTCCGCAAGCTTTAGTGAATGCCATTAAAGACCGCGCGCCGTTTTGGGCAGAGAAGTTACCGGAACTGCCGGAGCTGCTTTACGATAGCCTTAAACAAGGTAAAGCCATGAATCAACGCATGGATCAGCTTTATCAAGGTTACCGTCACAGCAAGCGTCAGCAGGCGACAGGAAAGTTTTTATTTGGCGTTGGAGCCACTTTAGTCGTATGCTCGGCAATATTGGTGGATAACGCTTATGAGCAGCTATCGATCGCTAGCGGTATCGCAGGGGTCACATTTTGGTTGCTTAGTTGGCGAGCTTATCGTCGATAGACGTTAAACTCTTGAAATAATTTTGTTTAAAGACCCGAGGTAAAAAGAATGGGTGGTATCAGTGTTTGGCAACTTCTAATCATTGCTGTAATTGTTGTATTGCTATTCGGAACTAAGAAACTACGCGGTATCGGTGGCGATCTGGGTGGTGCCGTTAAGGGCTTCAAAAAAGCAATGAGCGAAGATGAGCCTGCGAAGAAAGACGACAAAGACGCAGACTTCGAGCCAAAAAGTCTAGAAGAGCAGCAAAAGAAAGAAGCAGCTCCTGAATCGAAAAAAGACAAAGAGCAGGCGTAAAACGTGTTTGATATCGGTTTTTGGGAACTGGTATTAATATCTGTTGTTGGTCTGGTTGTTCTTGGTCCAGAGCGTTTGCCACATGCCATCCGCAGTGTCTCTCGTTTTGTCGGAGCAGCGAAGAGTATGGCAAATAGCGTCAAAGACGAGTTGTCACACGAGCTGAAAGTTCAAGAACTGCAAGAAAACTTGCGCAAAGCTGAGCAAATGGGGATGGATGATCTGTCTCCTGAGCTGAAGTCTTCGGTCGAAGAGTTGAAGAAAGCGGCGCAATCTGTAAACCGCCCTTACGCGGAACCAACCAAATCAGAAGCGGAGCCTAAACAAGAGGCACCTGCGACTGAAACCGTTGAGAAAGCGGAAGAGATTAAGGTTACAGCGGCAGATAAGAAAGCCGAATAGTCTCATTAGGAGGAGCTACTAGTGATTGGTAGCTCCTTTTTGATCAGGTTTTAAAAAAGAGGTTTGCCATGTCTACCGTCGAGCAGACACAACCTTTAATTAGTCATTTATTAGAACTTCGCAACCGACTGCTTAAAGCCATTGCTGCAGTGTTGGTGGTGTTTGTTGGACTAATTTACTTCTCTAACCACATTTATGAGTTTGTTTCAGCGCCTTTGGTAGAACGCCTACCTGAAGGTGCAACGATGATCGCAACTGATGTGGCTTCACCGTTTTTTACACCTTTGAAGCTAACCTTGATTGCTTCGGTGTTTATTGCGGTGCCGTTTATCTTGTACCAAGTATGGGCTTTTGTCGCGCCAGGCTTGTACAAGCATGAACGTCGATTGATCATGCCATTGCTGTTCTCTAGCTCACTGTTGTTCTACTGCGGTGTGGCGTTTGCTTACTTCGTGGTATTCCCACTGGTGTTTGGCTTCTTTACCGCTATCTCTCTTGGTGGGGTAGAGTTCGCAACCGATATCTCGAGTTACCTCGACTTTGTGCTGGCGCTGTTTATGGCGTTTGGTATCGCGTTTGAAGTACCTGTGGCGATTATCTTGCTATGTTGGACTGGCGCGACCACACCACAAGATCTGAAAGAGAAGCGCCCATACATCATCGTGTGTGCGTTTATTGTCGGTATGCTACTAACACCGCCAGACATGATTTCCCAGACCCTACTGGCAATCCCGATGTGTTTGCTGTTTGAGGTAGGCTTGTTCTTCGCTCGTTTCTACACACGTAAAGATGAAGAAGAGCAAGTGGAAGAGTAAAGTCACTCCAACTCCACCATTCAGTATTAAAAAAGCGGCTCATGGAGCCGCTTTTTGGTATCTACAGTTTATCGAAGTTTGATTTCGTGACCGCATTTAGAGCAGACATATACTTCTTTAATTCCAATCAATTTTTGAAACCAACTGCGTTGTTGACGTTGTAAATACACTCCGTGATTACACATTGCGAATCCTATCTTTTTTATTTTATAAGCCGGCGGGTATTTTATGTGAAATCATGTACATAATTCAATGGGACTAACTATATAGTTAAGAGTACAACTATATGATTATAAAATAATTGGTTTGTAGCACTAAACCTTTAAATCGCCGCCGCGTCTACAAACCAAGTCAGTCTCGCTGAACCTAGCATCTCGAGGTTACTTGGGTATACCAAGACTATGTAATTTTGCGGATGTATCCGCACCTTGAGCAGATGTATACCTCTTTGATGCCCATAAGTTTTTGCAATAGGGTGCGTTTTTGACGCTGTAAGTAAATACCGTGCTGGCAAGTGTTCATGAGCAGCCCATATCATTGAATATATGGGCAATAGTTTAGGGAGAGAAGCGCTTATATCTCAATAGCATGTTACTTATATATTTAATGTTAATTTATTGAATTATAAGGAAATGTTTGATTTTAAATTATGTAAGTACTTACATCACTTCAGGCTAAACAACTCTTCTGCGTTTTTGGTCGTCAGAGCATCAATCGCTTCAAGGCTTTCTCCGCGTAGTTCCGCCACGCGCGCCGCCACTAAAGAAGTGTAAGCTGGTTCGTTACGTTTCCCACGATGTGGAACAGGGGCAAGGTACGGGCAGTCTGTTTCTAGAATCACCCAGTTCATATCCAGATGCGGGATAACCTTATCCATACCGCCGTTTTTGAAGGTTGATACTCCGCCCAGACCTAAGTGGAACCCAAGCTCGTTGATCGCCTGTGCTTCTTCTACGCTGCCACCAAAACAATGGAATACACCACGCAAGCGACCATCTTGTTCTTGACGAAGTAAGGTCAGTGTTTCTTCAATTGAATCACGAGTGTGGATAACGACAGGCAAATCCATCTCTTTAGCCCAGTTTAACTGAGTCACAAACGCTATCTCCTGTTCTGCTCGGAAGGTTTTATCCCAGTACAGATCGATACCGATTTCACCCACTGCAATAAAGTTATGCTTTTCAAACCAGTCACGAATGATTGCCAGTGTTTGCTCAACATTGCCATCGACGTAACATGGATGCAGCCCCATCATTGAACGACAAATCTCAGGATAAGCCGCTTCGGTTTTTAGCATCGGCTCAATAGACTCAAGATCGATGTTCGGCAGCAGAATTTTATCAATGCCTTGTTCTAAAGCGCGCTTCACCACCTCGTCGCGGTCGTTATCAAATTCGCTAGCGTAAATATGAGCGTGAGTATCGATCATGGTTGGTCTCTATGGTTTATCGGTGTATGGAATTAGTGAGAAGTATACTTGAGTGTGAGTGCGGGGTCATTTTCGGTTTTTTTCATGCCGTTTTTCCATATTGCTGCTCGCAAGGTGTATCAAGAGTGATATGATTTTGCCACCAGATGATTTGATCATCGTAACCTTCCAGACAAGGAGAAAGTGGTGTCTGTATCAATTCAAGGTCCATTCCCTGCACGCCGTATGCGTCGTATGCGTAAGCATGATTTTAGTCGTCGTTTGATGGCTGAAAACCAAGTTTCAGTAAACGATTTGATTTACCCAATGTTCATTCTGATGGGTAAAGATCGTCGTGAAAGTGTTGAATCGATGCCGGGTGTAGAACGTTTGTCGATTGATTTAATGCTAGAAGAAGCACAATACCTAGCAAACCTAGGCGTACCAGCAATCGCGCTTTTCCCTGTCGTAAACCAAGACGCTAAAAGCTTATGTGCTGCTGAAGCTTACAACCCTGAAGGTTTGGTTCAGCGCGCAGTACGTGCATTAAAAGAGCACGTACCTCAAATCGGAGTGATCACAGATGTGGCACTTGACCCGTTCACTACTCACGGTCAAGACGGCATCATCGATGAAGATGGCTACGTGATGAATGATGAGACAACCGAAGTACTTGTAAAACAAGCGCTGTCTCACGCAGAAGCGGGTGCAGACGTGGTTGCACCATCAGACATGATGGATGGTCGTATCGGTAAAATCCGTGAAGCACTAGAAGAAGCGGGTCACATCCATACTCAAATCATGGCTTACTCTGCGAAGTACGCATCAAACTACTACGGTCCATTCCGTGATGCAGTTGGTTCATCAGCGAACCTAAAAGGTGGCAACAAGAAAAACTACCAAATGGACCCTGCGAATACGGATGAAGCGCTACATGAAGTGGCGCTTGATATCAATGAAGGCGCTGACATGGTGATGGTTAAGCCAGGTATGCCTTACCTTGATGTGGTTCGTCGTGTTAAGACTGAGCTTCAAGTTCCAACGTTCGCTTACCAAGTTTCTGGTGAGTACGCGATGCATAAAGCAGCCATCATGAATGGTTGGCTAAAAGAGCGCGAGACCGTGATGGAATCTCTGCTTTGCTTCAAACGTGCAGGCGCGGATGGCATCCTGACTTACTTCGCGAAAGATGTAGCAGAGTGGTTAGCGGAAGAAAATGCACAAGCTGCAGAGCACCTAGTAAAGACTCAAGAAGCGACAGACGAGTAATTATCGCTCAATGAGAAAAACCAGACCGACAATTGTTGTCGGTCTGAATATACCCAAGTACCCTCAAGACGGAATACACACGGCTTGAAGTTACTTGGGTATATTTATTTCTGGAGAGTAAGACAATGACAATGCTGATTCGTGAAGGCACGCTGGAAGAAGCGATCCAAGTGGTGGCTCGTGTTACTGAGTTTGCACGTGGTGAGACGGTTGAATCCATGGCAGAGCGTCTTGGGGATAAAAAAAGCTTAATCTTAGTCGCTGAGAAAGCAGGAGCTATCCTTGGCTTTAAAATCGGCTATGAGTTAGATGATTACACCTTTTACAGCTGGTTTGGTGGCGTTGCGCCAGAAGCGCGCAATGAGGGTGTGGCTCAGATGTTATTGGAAGCGCAAGAAGAATGGGTCGCAGAGCAGGGCTACAAAACGTTAAAAGTGAAATCACGCAATCAATTTCCTGCCATGCTTCGTTTGTTGCTAAGAAATGACTATATCATTGAAAAGTTTGAAGAAAAAACCAACTTGCGTGAGTCTCGAGTCCACTTCATTAAGGCGCTATAAAAAATAAATGAGATTTTTTCTCATTTAGGTATTGACTGTTAAATGAGAATCATTATTATTAAACCTGTCTTAGGGAATGAGGAAAGTTCACAAGGACGTTGAGTTGCTAATTAACTGAGTGTTGAGAAGGTAATGAAACATTTTCCCCAGAACTTGCACGAATTCTTTTTGACACGACATTGCTCACATTGCTTCCAGTGTAATTTATAGCTTCTTGGTTAAGCTGCCATATAAATGGAAATAGCTTCACCACTTCTGCTAGGCGACCCAATTGGGTCGCTTTTTTCTTTTCTGAGATTTCTAATTGACGCCTCTATTGGCAACTTTTCCACATGTCATGATCATTTTAGGATCGTTGATCTTCTCGCCTGTTGGTATTTATTTTTATTAAAAACAATGTCTTACGTTGGTGTTTTGTTGGTTTTATTTCCGTTGGATAACCAGTGGATAATTTCTATAAACAGAGTTATCCACAAGAAGGTGCAAATTTCGTGAATAACATCGGAAAATTTCCGCGACCTTGATCGAGCGAACAAGATAGATTCGGATCAGCAGTCATGGCATTCTAAGCAGATCTATTAAGTACTGATTTGGATACAGACAATTATGGCAAGTATTCCTGAAAATCCGTTGATTCTGATCGACGGTTCTTCTTATCTATATCGCGCTTTTCACGCTTACCCAGGCACGATGAGTAACGGTGAAATTCCAACTAACGCAGTTTACGGTGTAGTCAACATGTTACGCAGCATGATGCGTCAGTTTGCTTCTGATCGTATTGCAGTGGTTTTCGATGCGAAGGGTAAAACCTTCCGCGACGATATGTACCCGGAATACAAAGCGAATCGTCCACCAATGCCGGACGATCTTCGTTGCCAGATTGAACCTCTGCACAACGTTATTCGCGCTATGGGTCTGCCATTGATCTGTATTCCAGGCGTAGAAGCCGATGACGTGATTGGTACTCTGGCTTATCAAGCATCGCAACAAGGCATGCCTGTTTTGATCAGTACTGGCGATAAAGATATGGCGCAGTTGGTGGATGACAACGTTACGTTGATCAACACCATGACCAACGTTGTGATGGATCGTGAAGGTGTGGTTGAGAAGTTTGGTATCCCACCTGAATTGATCATCGACTACCTAGCGTTGATGGGCGATAAAGTTGATAACATTCCTGGCGTTCCGGGTGTGGGTGATAAAACCGCTACTGCTTTGCTACAAGGCATTGGCGGTCTGACTAAGCTGTATGAAAACCTCGACGATATCGCTGCGCTTGGCTTCCGTGGTTCAAAAACCATGGCTAAGAAGCTAGTCGACAACAAAGACAACGCAATGCTGTCTTACGAGCTAGCGACCATCAAGTTGGATGTGGAGCTGGAGGAGACGCCAGAATCATTGCTAAAAGCAGAACCAAGCACAGATGAACTGATCAAACTGTACGGTCAGTTGACGTTTAAGTCTTGGTTGAATGAGCTATTAGAAGGCGGCACAGGTGTAGTAGAAGCGGATGAATCAACCGGCGCTGCGCGTGGTGGTTCTGCTTCATCTAAAGCAGATATGGACACTTCAGCAGTAAAAATCGACCGTAGCCAGTACGAAACCATCCTAGATGAAGCTTCATTTAATGCTTGGTTAGACAAACTAAAAGCGTCTGAATTATTTGCGTTTGATACCGAAACTGACAGCCTAGATTACATGGTGGCAAATCTAGTCGGTCTATCATTTGCGACCAATGAAGGCATTGCTGCTTATGTACCAGTGGCTCACGACTACCTAGATGCGCCTCAGCAGCTGGATCGTGATTGGGTTCTGGAACAGTTGAAGCCGATTCTTGAAGATGAGGCTCAGGCGAAAGTCGGTCAAAACCTAAAATACGATGTGTCTGTGCTGGCTCGCTACGGCATTGAGATGAAAGGCATCAAGCACGACACCATGTTGGCGTCTTACGTCTACAACAGTGTAGGCGGCAAGCACGATATGGACAGCTTGGCACTGCGCTTCCTACAGCACAGCTGCATTTCATTCGAGCAAATCGCAGGTAAAGGTAAAAACCAACTGACCTTCAACCAAATCGATCTGGATGAAGCTTCACCATATGCTGCAGAAGATGCAGACGTAACACTTCGCCTACATAACCGTTTGTTTGCCAACATCGAACAAGATGAAAAGCTAAAAACCGTATACGAAGAAATCGAAATGCCACTCGTGCCAGTGCTGTCTCGCATTGAGCGCACTGGTGTGTTGATTGATGACATGAAGCTTAGCGCGCAGTCGGTAGAAATTGCCGCTCGTCTGGATGAGCTTGAGCAAAAGGCGTACGAGATTGCAGAACAAGAGTTCAATATGAACTCACCGAAGCAACTGCAAGCGCTTCTGTTTGAAAAAATGGGTCTACCAGTTATCAAGAAGACGCCATCAGGCACACCTTCTACCAATGAAGAAGTGCTGCAAGAGCTGGCTCTGGATTACCCACTACCAAAACTGATTTTGGAATACCGTGGTCTGGCGAAGCTAAAATCAACTTACACCGATAAGTTGCCGAAGATGATCAACCCATCAACGGGTCGTGTGCATACTTCTTACCACCAAGCGGTGACAGCAACGGGTCGTCTATCTTCAACCGATCCTAACTTGCAGAACATCCCAATTCGTAATGAAGAAGGTCGTCGTATTCGTCAGGCATTCGTTGCCCCTACGGGTTACAAGATTCTGGCAGTCGACTACTCTCAGATTGAATTGCGTATTATGGCGCACCTATCAGGTGACCAAGCACTGCTTGATGCGTTCCGTGATGGTAAAGATATCCACGCAGCAACGGCAGCAGAAATCATGGGCGTTTCTATTGAAGACGTTTCAAGTGAGCAACGTCGCCGTGCGAAAGCGGTTAACTTCGGTCTAATCTACGGCATGAGTGCATTTGGTTTGGCGAAGCAACTGGGTATTCCTCGTGGTGAAGCACAAGCGTACATGGACAAGTACTTCGAGCGCTATCCAGGCGTGATGCAGTACATGGAAGACACGCGCAGTGCGGCTTCAGAGCAAGGCTTCGTCGAGACCATCTTTGGTCGCCGTCTACACCTTCCTGAAATTCAATCTCGTAACGGCATGCGTCGTAAGGCGGCAGAACGTGCAGCGATCAATGCACCGATGCAAGGTACCGCTGCGGACATCATCAAGAAAGCGATGTTGTTAGTTGATCAGTGGATTCAAGAAGAAGGCAACGGTCGAGTGAAACTTCTGATGCAAGTACACGATGAACTGGTATTTGAAGTTGAAGAGTCGTCTTTGTCCGAAATTGAAAGTAAAGTACAGAATTTGATGGAATCTGCAGCTGAGCTGAAAGTGCCTCTAGTGGCAGAAGCTGGTCACGGTGACAACTGGGATCAAGCACACTAGTCATTTTTAAGCCAATTTAGCCCATTTAGTATGAGCCAGCGCACAAACGCTGGCTTTTTTGTGTCATTAAAAAAGCAAATCAGATCTGAGATTTAATGTTGCTTAATAAAACTTTCATGAAAAAAAACTACAAAAGTTCTTTGCAAATCTGACCAATTGTTGTACATTATCTCTCGTAGGGTACAGAGGTAAGATGTTCTATCTTTCAGACCTTTTGTTTCACGTTATTGGATTAGGCTGATTCAGCCGCCCCAGTCAGTTTTTGACTGGGGCGTTTTTTATTGGGCGAAAGAAAAATTTTCTTTTTGATCAGTAAGTTAAGCTAAGCCCTCAAAAACCTTCTTTTTTGACCTCTCTAAGTCACTGCAAAATCTCGATTTTTCCTTTAAATTTATTGCGTTATTCATGCTGTAAATTTACGCCAGTCACACTATTATTTTTTCTTGAAAGAAACTAAGTTACGTCTTTTTGATACTTCGTTTAACTTAACTATCTGAATGTTAAGACTATTGGATGGTTTGGGTGGGGATATTTGTCGGTGAGCAGGAAATAAGATTGCTTTTTAACCTATTGAAATCGAATCTCAGTTCAGTAATGCTTCGCCACATAACAATAATTACCAATTTTTCTCTCCCGTTATCCCTGCCAGGAAGGTGGGGATTTTTATTGCCTGAAATTCACGTTTTTAGATGACAGATAAACAAAAGCCCCACCAAAAGGCAGGGCTGTGTCGAAAAAATTTAACAAATTTTGTTAATTATTCTTCGCCGCTCTCTGGAGCGCCTTGCTCGTCTTCTTCAATCAAGTGTGCAAATGCTGGTGCAAACCAAGTGTCCAGTTTGGCACGTAGCTGATCGACACCTAGACCTTTCAGTGAAGAGAACACGTCAACCGATACGTCACCACCAAATGTTTCCACTTGCTTGCGGATTTTCAGTAGCGTTTGTTTGCGAGCACCGCTTTTCAGTTTGTCTGCTTTAGTCAGAAGAACTTGAACAGGGATGCGGCTGTCGATTGCCCAGAAAATCATTTGTTGGTCGAGATCTTTCATTGGGTGACGGATGTCCATCAGAACCACCAAGCCTTTTAGGCACTCGCGTTTCTGTAGGTATTCACCTAATGATTTTTGCCATTTGTTCTTCATCTCAACCGGTACTTGAGCGAAGCCATATCCTGGCAAATCGACAATGTGGCAACCTTCTTCCACTTTGAAAAGGTTGATCAATTGAGTACGACCTGGTGTCTTTGATGTCTTTGCTAAGCTTTTTTGGTTAGTAAGACGGTTAAGTGCACTCGATTTACCAGCGTTTGAGCGTCCTGCAAACGCAATTTCGACACCTTCGTCCTCAGGTAAGTGACGAATATCGGGTGCGCTGGTGATGAAATGCGTGTTTTGGTAATGAATTTTTACGCTCACTGTTAACTCCATCTCGACTTTGTGTAGTCGATTGATTACTTTTTTGTGAAATTGTGTAAAATAACCGTGCTCGGCATAAGGTCGCCTATTGTACCATGAGTGTACGCGGTATGTTCACATTCCGTGGTACTGGAAGCTTGATAATTATAATGGAATGTCATGAAGAAATTAGCGCTAATTTTGAGTCTTTTAGCCAGTTGCTCAGTATGGGCCCAAGGTAATATTGAAGCTGGTAAAGCAAAATCACAAACTTGTGTCGCCTGTCACGGAGCGGACGGTAACAGTGCAATCGCAATGTACCCGAAACTTGCAGGCCAACACGCTAAGTATCTTGAGAAGCAGTTAAAAGATCTAAAACTAGGTATGACTAGTGGTGGTAAGCAAGGTCGTTACGACCCTGTGATGAGTGGTATGGCAATGCCACTGAGCGATGAAGACATCGCTGATCTATCTGCATACTATGCCTCTCTACCAATCTCAGAGAGTTCAACACCAGAAGATGTTGTTGACAAAGGTAAAGTACTTTACACCGCTGGTAACGCAGAACGCGGTCTAACCGCATGTATCGCATGTCACGGCCCTCGTGGTAACGGCACTGAGCTTTCAGGTTTCCCTAAAATTTCTGGTCAGCACTCTGACTACATCAAAGCTCAGCTAGAAAAGTTCCGTGATGGTAACCGTGGTAACGATATGAACGCCATGATGCGTGACATCGCGAAAAAAATGACAGACGAAGACATCGAAGTTCTGTCGAAATACGTTGGCGGTCTGCACTAAACCCCTACATAGTTCGAGCACAGTTATACAAATATGCCCTAGCTTTTTTGCTGGGGCATTTTTGTTAGTGATCTTGATCACATATGGATTTTCATTCACAAGTGATAGTTAGCTCGGTGCTTTGTGAGACATTTGCCATACTTGTTCGATACTATTTCTCATCTTGTTCTTTAAGTTATTGATAGATTAGACTATTTATTTTTGACCAAAAAATCCTATCAATAATTCATTTTCAATGACTTGTCGGTTTTTATCCAGTCCGTAAAGTAGAGGATGTTCACAAGGAGTGAATGACAGGAATTTAGACCATGGATATAAGGTCTCCAAGGACGCAAACGAAGGACGTTTGATAGTCGGAAAAGGGACTTAGGTAGGCAAGGAGCCTATCAGATATGGATGGTCATCTAGTCTAACGGTTAAGACAGCGAAACGGATCAAGCTCAGGAAGTAGCTCAGTAGACAGGAAGTAAACGGATAGCCAAAACTCATCAGGAAGATGAAGAACAACACTTTTTGGCAAGGAAAGCTCGAAAAACAAAAGGATTCTTGGTGCACCAAATGAGTGCAACACAGTTTCGCCACTATTGGTGGCATTCAGAAAGCGACAGTCTCACTGTCGCTTTTTTTATACCTTCAATTCCGATAAAAACTTTTTTAACAAAAACTGCTGAAAAAGTATCCAGTAACACTCCAATCTGAGTCCACTTTCTGGTATGTTTCGCATCCCTGTTTGAGGAAGTCAGCATGCACACCTGTCCTTTATGCCAGAATCAGCGCACTCACCACTTTTTTGAAGATAAGCAACGCGAGTATCTTCAATGTGAGCAGTGCAGTTTGGTATTCGTCAATCCAGACCAACGTTTGGATGCGGAAACTGAAAAAGCTCACTATGATCTGCATGAGAACAATCCTGAAGATATGGGATATCGCCGTTTTTTGGCACGAATTGCTGACCCAATCGCAGAGCGAATTTCACCACAATCGAACGGAATCGACTTTGGTTGTGGTCCGGGCCCTACGCTTTCCTTAATGCTAGAAGAAGCGGGGCACAACATGGCGTTGTACGATCTTTACTATCACCCAGATACTTGTGTGTTGGAAAAGCAGTACGATTTCATGACAGCAACAGAGGTGATCGAACACCTCTACCACCCAGATATGGTGTGGAAGCAATGGTTGAATTTAGTTAAGCCAGGTGGCTGGATAGGCCTGATGACGAAAATGGTCATCGATGTAGAAGCCTTTCGGACATGGCACTATAAGAACGATCCAACGCATGTGGTGTTCTTTAGCCGTGATACGTTCCAGTTCCTAGCAGAGCGGGATAAGCTCGAACTCGAATTTATTGGTAATGATGTAATTTTACTGAGGAAGACCCAGTAATGAGCCGTAAAAAGAAATCAAGAAAGCCAGGTGCCTCTGGCGCACCTGAGTTTGTAGTAACTCGTAACCGTACAGAATCAGATGTAGAAGGTCGTCTACGTAAGCGCGCGAAAAAGCGTAAAGGCTTGAAGACTGGTAGCCGCAACTCTGATGCGGAAGAGCAGAAGAAACAAGCCGCAGCGCAAAAACGCGATCCTCGCTTAGGCAGCAAGAAGAAAATTCCTCTGATTGTTGAGCCGGCGAAGAAGCAAACGAAACAAGAGCGTCGTCTATCTGCTGAGCAAGAGCTAGAGATGCTAGAAAACGATGCGCAATTGAACGTGTTGTTGGATCGTATCGAAGCGGGCGAGAACCTAGGTACTGGTTTACAGAAATATGTAGACGAGAAGCTAGATCGCATCGAGAAGCTAATGGATCAACTAGGTCTACTAGAGCCGGAAGAAGACGACGAAGACTTTACTGCGCCAGCAGTAAAAGGGTCTCGTAACGACGACGATCTACTTGCAGACTTCGACGATATCAACTTCGACGACTACAAAGGATAAGTAATCCATGAACGTAACCTTATTAGCGATTGCGGGTGCAGTGATTATTATCGCGCTGGCTTCTTATGCAGGTTACCTTCTGCTTCAATTGAAAAAGCAAAAGGAATTGCAGCTGAAGCATCAAAAATTGGCGATCGATAAGCGTAACGCCAACATTTTTGAGAACGTGCATACCTTGTGTCAGGCGGGCATCCAAGGGCAATGTGACTTGTCGGAAATCAGTATTCGTGTTTACAACATCATGGATTATGTCCAAGGTGAAGACCGTATCGATTTTGATGCCACATACCCTGCGATTTCTGAGTTGTACCATACCGTGAAAGATATGGCGCGCGGCGAAGAGCGCCAGCAGCTTGCCAAAAAAGAACGTATGCAACAGAACCTGACGCGTCACAAAGCTGAACAGCGCTTAACGGACGCGATCATCGAAGAGCTCAAAGTGTTGCAAAAAGACGTTCAGCCACTGAATAACCAAATCAATATTCAGATGATCTAATTGGTGCCCCCGATGGTTTCCTTATAACCAATGGGGGTATCGTGATCACGCTAGCACTTCTTTGGTTTTATACTTAAAAAGCCGACAGCGACTACCGTAGTTGTCATCGTCGTATGGCAAAATAACGGTTTCTGAATATCGGGCGACGGCTTTCGTCTCCCTAGCATTTAACGGAAAGTACCACCATGTCGAATCAACACACTGAATCGAAACAGCAAATCGTCTGGGATCAAGCGGTATTGGATAAGTACAACTACTCTGGCCCGCGCTACACGTCGTACCCGACAGCACTGGAGTTTCATGAAGCGTTTACCATTTCGGACTACGATATGGCATGCACTCAGTACCCAGATCGTCCGCTATCTCTGTACGTTCACATTCCGTTTTGTCATAAGCTTTGCTACTACTGTGGCTGTAATAAAGTCATTACTCGCCATTCGCATAAGGCTGACGAATACTTGGATGTACTTGAGCACGAGATTCGTCAACGTGCGTCACTATTGGGTGAACGCCAAGTGACTCAATTGCACTTTGGTGGTGGTACACCAACTTTCCTATCTGAAAAGCAAATCACGCGTGTGATGAACTTGCTACGCCAAGAGTTTACGTTTAGTGCGGATGCGGAAATCAGTATTGAAGTTGACCCACGTGAAATCGAGCTCACTATGCTGGATCACTTGCGTGGTGAAGGCTTCAACCGTCTGAGCATTGGCGTGCAGGATTTCAATAAAGAAGTTCAACAACTCGTGAACCGTGAGCAAGATGAAGCATTTATCTTTGCGATGGTTGCTCGCGCAAAAGAACTTGGTTTCCGCTCAACCAACCTTGATTTGATTTACGGTTTACCGAAGCAAACTAAGGCATCTTTTGCGAAGACACTAGAGCAAGTGTTAGAAATGCAGCCAGGTCGTTTGTCTGTGTTTAACTACGCGCACATGCCACAACTGTTTGCTGCGCAGCGTAAGATCAAAGACGAAGATTTGCCAAAAGCGGAAGAGAAGATGGCGATTCTGCAAGACACCATCGCTACGCTAACAGGTGCTGGTTACCAGTTCATCGGTATGGACCACTTTGCTATGCCAGATGATGAGCTTGCTGTTGCTCAACGTGAAGGCATCTTGCACCGCAACTTCCAAGGTTACACGACGCAAGGTGAATGTGACTTGGTAGGCTTTGGTGTTTCTGCAATTTCAATGATTGGTGATGCCTACGCACAAAACCAAAAAGAATTGAAAAAGTACTACGCACAAGTGAATGAATCTCGCCACGCGCTGTGGAAAGGTGTATCACTGGATGCGGATGATTTGCTACGTCGTGAAGTGATCAAACAGCTTATCTGTAACTTTAAGCTGGATAAGAAGGCGATTGAGTCTGAATTTGGCGTTAAGTTTGAGCACTACTTCAAAGAAGACCTAGAGCTACTACAAACCTTCATTAATGACGAGTTAGTGGAAGTGGATGACCGTGAAATTCGCGTTACGCTTCGTGGTCGTCTGTTGATCCGTAACATCTGCATGAGCTTCGATAAATACCTAAGAGCGAAAGCGCGTCAGCAGCAATTCTCGCGCGTTATCTAATCTTTAGCCGATTCTAGATATAAAAAATGCCAGCAAATGCTGGCATTTTTTTATGTTTTTGCGGCAATTAAGCGCGATCTTTCACTTTTTCTTTCAGTTCAGTTTTTTCTGCATCTGATAGGAAAGCGATGTCTAGACCGTTGATTTGCGCTTGGCGAATCTGTTCTTGAGTTAGGTCTGCTGCTGGTGCCGCCACTTCGTATTCGTAAGGCAGTTCAATACCTTCCACTGCTGGATCGTCCGTGTTTAGACACGCAAGTACGCCGTGATCTAGGAACTGTTTCAGTGGGTGGTTTGCTAATGATTCAACAGTGCTAGTTTGGAAGTTTGACGTTAGGCACGATTCAATACCAATACGGTTTTCTGCAAGGTAATCCATCAGTTTAGGATCGTGGATTGCTTTCACACCGTGACCGATACGTGTCGCTCCAAGCTCTTGAATAGCTTGCCACATGCTTTCTGCACCAGCCGCTTCACCTGCGTGCACCGTTACATTCAGACCTGCGTCGCGCACTTGTTTGAAGTGAGACACAAAACGGTCACCTGGTTGACCAAGCTCATCACCAGCAAGGTCAACGGCAACCATGTGGTCTTTTTGGCTAAGGATTGCATCAAGCTCTTGCTGACACGCATCAGTACCGAAAGTACGGCTCATGATACCGATTAGGTTTGCCTTGATACCGAAATCACGCATACCCGCTTGCACGCCATCAACTACTGCTTCTACTACGCCTGCGACTGGTAGTTTGTGTTTCATCGCCATGTAGTATGGAGAGAAACGCAGTTCTGCGTAATCAATTTGCGCGTTTAGTGCGTCTTCAACGTTTTCGTAAGCAACGCGGCGACACGCATCTAGATCACCCAACACTGCTACGCCCCAATCAAGCTTAGAAAGGAAAGCAACAAGAGATGGCTCAGCTTCAACAATTTGAACGTGTGGTGTTAGTGATTCGATGTCGTAAGCAGGTAGCGCAATACCAAATTGCTGACCAAGCTCAAGAATAGTCTTAGTACGAATGTTGCCGTCAAGGTGACGGTGCAAATCAGTTAGGGGAAGATTCTTAGTTATCATTATGGCGATCCGGGTTTGTTGTGAACAGGAACTCAGCCCAAACATTATCAATGACAATACATGGGGAAGATTTGCAGTTAAGTATAAATAACAGTTAGGCAAGTTGTCAGTAGAGGATGACTAGGAAATCAACGATTTCAGCTGTTTTCTACTTCATGTTAACCAAATGTGTTGGCCATTCTTCCATCGGCATTGGGCGACTGTAGTAGAAACCCTGAACCTGATTACAGCCAAGTGAACTGAGCAATTGTGCTTGCGCAGCCGTTTCCACGCCTTCTGCTACTACATTGGTCTTCATGCCTTTGGTGATGTTGATGATCGCTGATACAACAGAGCTGTCGAGGTTCTCTTTAGTCAGACGATTAATAAAGGTGCGATCTATCTTCAAGCAGGTAAACGGTAATGCGTGTAAGTAAGCCAGAGATGAGTAACCAGTGCCGAAATCATCAATGGCAATACCCAGTCCCATTTCTCGCAGTTTGAGCAAATTATCCAGTGTCGTTGGTGCGCTGTCGATGATACGCGACTCGGTGATCTCCAGCGTCACATTGGTAGCAGGCAGCCCCGTTGTTCGCAGCACTTTCGCCACGGATTCAACAAAGTTAGGGCTTGAAAGCTGATGAACCGACACATTAACGTGTAATTGGAAGTCTTCAGGCCAACGTCTACTGTCGATTGCTTTACGAGTATCACTACACGCTTGGAATAAGATTTGTTGACCAATGGTCTTGATCATGCCGCTTTCTTCGGCGATTGGGATGAAATCTAACGGAGATACCATTCCCGAATCACTGTGCCAGCGTGCGAGTGCTTCGGCGCCACAAATGTTGCCTGATGCAAGATCAATAATAGGTTGGTAGAAAGGCACAAATTCACGGTTATCGATGCCTGTTTGAATCTTAGCGATCATCTGAGTTCGGAATTTAGACGCGCTCGCCATTTCAGGGCTGTAGTGGCAGACGCTGGTGCGAGAATCTTGTTTCGCGTAACTCAACGCAATACTGGCATTACGCAGCCATAAAGACATTGTCTGATCGGGCTGAGTGCGTACGACGCCAATAGAAACTTTAATGACGACCGTTTCACCATCAAGAACAAATGGTGCTGCCAACAGTTGGTGTAAACGGCGCTCAACTAAGCTGATGTCGCTATCACTGTTTGTGTTGGGCATGAATACGGCAAACTCATCACCACCGATGCGCGCTAGTGTCGCTTCATCTTGCAGTTGCTGTTTAAGGCGTTCAGCGATGTGTATCAGAAGCTTATCGCCGTTGTGATGACCAACACTGTCATTGATATCTCTAAATTTGTTGATCCCAATAAGATACAAACTCCCTTGCCCTGAGTGAGGTAAGCTGTCACTCACTTCTATTAGCCCTTGGCGGCTATACAGGCGGGTTAGAGAATCAAACTCAAGTTGTTCACGCAGTGCTTTAAAGGACGCTTTGAGATTGCTTGCCATCTCGTTAAACGCTTGCACCAGAATAGTCGTCTCGTACACATAACCAGGACGAGGCATAGTGCTATCCCAATCGCCTTTCGCAAGGTGTTGGGCTGCTGTCGCTGTGGCATTGATGGGGCGAGTAACTCGGCTGAAGATAAGCATGCTAATGACGATGCCAACCAAGCTAACGAAAATACCCACCATCCAGCTTCTTTGCTGGTTCTTTGGTAGGGTGCCAAGCAGTTCTGTCTCAGAGATCGAAGTGCCAATAAACCAAGTTAAACCGTTAGCATCATGATATGGCGTGACTCGGCTAAAGGTGCGCTGACCGTTGAAGTCGAACTCAAAAGTATAAGGCTTATCGCTGTAGCTTAGGTTTTTGCCACTGACGCGAGCCGCGCTCATCTGAATGACTGGATCTGCACTTTCTGAAGCGAATAAGCGCTGACCTTTATCTGAGAACTTTGTCCCCCAAGAAATCACACTACCTTGTCCAGAGTGCGCCACTAAGCGTTGCTCTTGGTCCATGATGTAAACCGAGGCATTCGTATCTTGCTTAAGCTTTTGCAAAAATAAGTTAAACGTATTGATGCGCACATCGGTTACCAACACACCAGCAAACTCACCCATTTCATAGATAGGCGTCATCGCTGACAGAGTGATGTCTTGACGTTCGTCGGCATTAGCATAGATGCTCGACCAACGAGGTTTGTTGTCTTGAGCGATGGGTTGGTACCAAGGACGAGTGCGAGGATCGTAAGGCTCGATGATGGTGCGAATGTCATCACTGATGGTTTCACTACCGTAAATCACTAAGTTGCCATTGGTTCGATGGTCTTGAAGCATCAGTGTATAGGCGCCATCAGATTCACGACGAAAACCTGTAAAGTCCCCAGATTCTGAACCGAATGCAATGACATCTAACTGTGGGATCGAATGATACAAATCCTTAAAGGCACTTAACAGATAGTCTTGGATTTCTTTGGTGTCGTGCGGGCGATAAAGATTGTGGTAACTAACGTTGTGACCAAGCGCAGTCACTGCAGTGAAAGGCTTGCGCAGGTAATCATTTAGATGATCGTGGACACTCTCTGTTAATACAGAAAGCTGTTTGTCACTGATGTCGGTAACAACCTCTTCATAGCTCTGTTTCTGGACGTAAACAATCACACTGATAGCCAGCAAAAAAATCATCACAAAAGGGATGAGTACAGCGGTGCGTAGTGTAATTTGAGTCGTTGCGTTTGACATTGCCTAGCCATATAAGGGGTGTCGTACCATAATTGTACTGATACTTAGGTTATCAAGCGAGAGCAAAAGTGTGCGCTTGATAACCTTTTGTCAAACTCGTTGCCGCTTAAGGTCAGTACAGTTCTTTCAATTTTCTGGTTAGGGTATTGCGTCCCCAACCTAATACTTTAGCGGCATCTTGCTTATGACCTTTAGTATGTTCTAATGCGGCTTCCAATAAAATGCGCTCAAATTCTGGTAAAGCGTAGGAAAGCAGTTCTTTATCCCCAGCTTCTAGCGCATGGCGTGCCCAATCCGCCAATTGTTCTTGCCAACTGCCGCTGGTGGTTTCAGTGATGATTTTCTTTTCTTCCAGCAATTCGGCAGGCAAATCACTAGGTAGCACCTCACTTCCGCTGGCCATAACGGTTAACCAGCGACAGATGTTTTCCAGTTGGCGAACGTTACCCGGCCAATCAAGGCGATTAAGAATTTCCACCGAAGATGGATGCAGGGTTTTGGTTTCAACACCGAGTTCATCAGCCGCTCGAACGAGGAAGTGTTGGGTGAGTTTTTCAATGTCTTGCTTACGTTCTCTCAGTGCGGGGATTTGCACGCGAATAACGTTCAAACGATGGAATAAATCCTCGCGGAAATCACCCTCATGGACCAATTTTTCAAGGTTTTGGTGGGTGGCTGCGACAATACGAACGTCGACACGGATTGGAGAGTGTCCGCCAACGCGATAAAACTGACCATCCGCCAACACGCGCAATAATCGGGTCTGAATATCTAATGGCATGTCACCGATTTCATCCAAAAACAGCGTGCCACCATTGGCTTGCTCAAAGCGACCTTGACGGACGCTATTGGCACCAGTAAATGCGCCTTTCTCGTGACCAAACAGTTCCGATTCAATCAAGTCTTTTGGGATCGCAGCCATATTGAGGGCAATAAAAGGTTTGTTGGCGCGCGGACTGTGGCGGTGCAAGGCATGAGCAACCAATTCTTTGCCGGTACCCGACTCACCGTTGATCAGAACAGAAATAGAAGAGCGCGATAAACGACCGATAGCACGAAATACTTCTTGCATTGCTGGTGCTTCACCAATGATTTCAGGTGTATCAGTAGGGATATCGTCCGGTAGAAGTTGCTCGCGCTTGTTCTCTTGGCTGTGAGCTATGGCGCGCTCTACCAATGTGAGCGTTTCGTCGATATCAAACGGTTTGGGCAAGTATTCAAAAGCGCCTTTTTGGTAGGCGTTTACTGCCGCATCTAAATCGGAATGCGCCGTCATGATGATGACGGGGAGATCTGGGTAGTCGCGTTGTACTTGTTTTAATAGCTCTAAGCCATCGATACCCGGCATGCGAATGTCAGAAACTAAAACGTCTGGTACTTCACGTTCTAGCGCCATTAAAACGCTTTCCCCATCCGCATAGGTTTCGCATTTGATGTCGGCTGAGGAGAGGGTTTTCTCCATGACCCAACGAATCGAACTGTCGTCATCGACGACCCAAACATATCCTTTACTCATGTAATAAATCCTTGCAGCAAAAGCCTAAAAACTGACGAATAGCAAAGCCAATTAACCAAGTCAGATTGGCAAATAAATAGTAAAAGTGGTGTGACCAGGCCAACTCTCGACATCAATCTTGCCGTTATGCTGGTCGATCAAATTTTGTGAAATAGATAGCCCAAGTCCGGTTCCGCCTTCGCGTCCGCTGACCATGGGGTAGAAAAGCGTGTCTTGCAGTTCGGGTGGAATTCCCGGTCCGTTATCAGTGATTTCAACGCGAGCCGCGAGTTTGCAACGCTGACCATGAATGTTGGCTTGATGCACCGTTCTGGTGCGTATGGTGATTTTACCGTGTTCTTGGTGGGACAGAATCTGTGCCGCATTGCTGACGATGTTGAGCATTGCCTGCTCGATTTGGTCCGCGTCCATCAAAATCTCTGGCAAGCTCGGATCGTAGTCTCGTTCGATGATGATCGAATGCTGTGATTCCAATTCGACTAATTGACGTACTTTCTCCAACACTTGGTGCAGGTTTTCTTGTGCTTTCTTACCTGGCTTTTGCGGTCCAAGAAGACGATCAACCAAGGCTCTCAATCGGTCGGCTTGTTCAATGATGATGTGTGTGTATTCCGTCAAGGAAGGGTCGGGCAGCATTTTTTCCAATAGTTGTGCTGCGCCGCGTAAACCGCCGAGTGGGTTTTTAATTTCATGCGCCAAACCGCGTACTAACAGTTTCGCCGCTTGTTGTTGAGCGTGTTGATTGAGCTCTTGAGTGAGGCGGCGTTGCTGATCAATTTTGCGCATCTCAACCAACAACATCAGCTGTTTTTGCCATGTAATAGGACTGACGGTGACTTCGAGCATCAAAGGACGCCCATCGACGACAAAAGTGACGTCACTGTCAGTGATGCTTTGTCCGCTCTGCAATGGTTGAGTGAGCAGGGCGAGATCCAGTGACGCATGCTGAATTAACTGAGATAACGACTGTTCAACAATGCGTTTAGCACTTTGTGAGAACAACAACTCAGCCGCGGGATTGGCGTAACGTACCGCTAACCCATCATCAAGAATCAGCGTAGCTGTCACCATATTATTGAGAATGGCACTGGAGAGACTGGTATCCACATTACGTCCTTGTTTGCGTTGTGATTGTGCGTTGCACTATATTGGTGCAATAGAACGTAAGTATGGCGAATAAATCTAAGAAGAAAAAGTGAAAAGCGCCATCAGAGTGCGGTTTTTTTCACTTAATATTCTACTTTGCCCCTTTAATGGTCGGCTTGATACTCGCTCTATGTAAATGCACCGTTATAGGGCTAGTAGATGCAATAAGCTTGCCGCTTCTTTTGGCTTTTACCGCAAGGGTGTGCGTGCCACGGTCGATATTGTTTAACTGCCAAGTTAAGCGGCTTTGAGGAGCTCCATAAGGCTTACCATCAAGGATGAGTTGCAGTTGTTCGCCGATGCCTAATTTGCGGTTTGCTTCGAGCTGAATATTGATGACACCAGAGTTACTGCGAATGGTTTCATCGTGCTGTGGAGTGAGCATAGTGAGGGAAAGGGGTAACGGTTTATCCGTTTTAGTTTTTTTCTCTGTGGTCGGCTCCTGAGCTGCATTTGCTTGGGGAGCGAGAGACTCAGTGCTCTCCACTTTAGGGGCTGGAGCGCTGGATTCGAGATTTGGCAGAGAGATGGTCTTTGCGCCTTGGTTTGGTGTGTCACTGAAGTGCACCACACCGTCTTTATCCACCCAAGTGTACGCGACTTGAGCTAAGGCTGTCGTTGCAATCAGTACACTACTGAGGGCGCATAGTGATGGTAAAAGCTGAACTTTCATTGCTCACCTTCTTTTGATAGATGATTTCACGTTTAGGTGCTTAGCTCTTTGACTTATCAAGCAAAAGAGTCTGAGCGTATTTTAGTTATCCCTCCATGTTAAACGCCCAAATAGAGTGAGCGAATACAAAAAAGGCCCGCCTGCGAGGCGAGCCTAATATTTTGTAACTGCGTTTACATTTTACACAGCTGAAACCTTATACAGAGTAGTAAAGTTCGAACTCAAGTGGGTGAGTTGTCATGTTTACTTTCTCTACGTCTTGAGACTTAAGACCGATGTAAGAATCGATGAAGTCGTCAGAGAATACACCACCTGCAGTTAGGAACTCACGGTCTGCATCTAGTTCTTCTAGTGCATCTTTTAGTGAGTATGCAACAGTTGGGATTTCTGCTGCTTCTTCAGCTGGTAGGTCGTAAAGGTCTTTATCCATCGCTTCACCTGGGTGGATCTTGTTCTTAATACCGTCAAGACCAGCCATTAGCATTGCTGCGAAACATAGGTATGGGTTAGCCGCTGGGTCACCGAAACGAACTTCGATACGACGCGCTTTAGGGCTTGGTACCACTGGGATACGGATAGAAGCAGAACGGTTACGCGCTGAGTAAGCTAGCATTACTGGTGCTTCGAAGCCTGGTACAAGACGCTTGTACGAGTTAGTTGATGGGTTCGCAAATGCGTTGATTGCGCGAGCGTGCTTGATGATACCGCCGATGTAGTAAAGTGCAGTTTCAGATAGACCGCCGTACTTGTCACCAGCAAATAGGTTTACGCCATCTTTTGCTAGAGATTGGTGAACGTGCATGCCGCTACCGTTGTCGCCAACTAGTGGTTTAGGCATGAATGTCGCCGTCTTACCAAATGCGTGAGCAACGTTGTGTACAACGTACTTGTAGATTTGAATTTCGTCAGCTTTCGTTGTTAGCGTGTTGAAGCGAGTTGCGATTTCGTTTTGACCCGCAGTTGCTACTTCGTGGTGGTGCGCTTCTACAACTAGACCCATTTCTTCCATTACTAGACACATTGCAGAACGGATGTCTTGAGATGAATCTACTGGAGCTACTGGGAAGTAACCACCTTTAACGCCTGGACGGTGACCTTTGTTACCTTCTTCGTAATCAGAACCTGTGTTCCATGCTGCTTCTACGTCATCAATCTTGAAGAAAGAACCAGACATGTCAGTTGCGAACTTAACGTCGTCGAATAGGAAGAACTCTGGCTCAGGACCGATAAGAACGGTGTCTGCAATACCAGTAGAGCGCATGAAGTCTTCTGCGCGCTTAGCGATAGAGCGTGGGTCGCGGTCGTAGCCTTGCATTGTTGCAGGCTCAAGGATGTCACAACGGATGTTTAGCGTTGCATCTTCAGTGAATGGGTCAAGCACTGCAGAAGATGCGTCTGGCATCATAACCATGTCTGATTCGTTAATGCCTTTCCAGCCAGCAACTGATGAACCATCGAACATTTTACCTTCTTCGAAGAAGTCTGCGTCGATTTGGTGAGCAGGGATAGAGATGTGCTGCTCTTTACCTTTTGTATCAGTGAAGCGTAGGTCAACAAACTTAACTTCGTTTTCTTGGATCAGTGATAAAACGTTTTCTACTGACATCTTGGATAACCTCCAGTGTTAATAAAGCGGTAAAAGCTCGATTTATGAAACATTAATTAAATCCAGCATTGATTAATCTGTTTGACATTTTATTAATCGATGCTGGTTTCTCTAAAGCCAAAACCGTGCCAAAAAAAATATTCCATTAATTTCAATGGATTGCGTTTTTATACGCTAGTTTGGTGCAAACGATTGCACCAAAATGATCTGCAGGCGCACTGTTATGGTGCATTATTTTATTATTGCACCACAATGTGACAACTACGTTGCTTATTCAGCCCAGTTTTTGAGCAAGAGTCAATTTGTAATATGCGCGATTGGAATAAAGTTGCGTTGAATCAATTCGCATGGCGCTCTAAAGCGGGTGTTAAGCGTAAATTTGACAGAAATGCTCGGGAGTAGATCACATATCTCTATGCTTTTTGCTAGAATCTGGTACATTATGGCCGTTTTTTTAATCAGTAAATGTCGTCAGAGAGCACCCGTTCTCAGCATGAGGGCATTTCATCTATCTAAGTGAATCAATATCCATGGCTACTCCACAGATTGATAAATTAAGAAATATCGCGATTATCGCGCACGTTGACCACGGTAAAACAACGTTGGTTGACAAGCTGCTACAACAATCAGGCACGCTTGAGTCTCGCGGTGAAGCTGAAGAGCGAGTCATGGACTCGAACGACATTGAAAAAGAGCGTGGCATTACCATTCTTGCTAAGAACACAGCAATTAACTGGAATGACTACCGCATCAACATCGTAGATACTCCGGGACACGCGGACTTCGGTGGCGAAGTAGAACGTATCATGTCGATGGTAGACTCAGTTCTACTTATCGTTGACGCTGTTGACGGTCCAATGCCGCAAACTCGCTTCGTAACTCAAAAAGCATTTGCTCACGGTCTTAAACCAATCGTTGTAATCAACAAGATTGACCGTCCTGGTGCACGTCCTGATTGGGTTATGGACCAAGTCTTCGACCTATTCGACAACCTAGGTGCAACTGACGAACAGCTAGACTTTAAAGTTGTTTACGCGTCAGCACTTAACGGTTGGGCTTCTCTAGAAGAAGGCGAAACTGGCGAAAACATGGAACCTCTATTCGAAACTATCGTTGAAGAAGTAGCGGCTCCAGAAGTTGACCTAGACGGTCCACTACAGATGCAAGTTTCTCAGCTAGACTACAGCTCTTACGTTGGTGTTATCGGTGTTGCTCGTGTAACTCGTGGTAGCGTGAAAGCAAACCAACAAGTAACAGTTATCGGTGCTGACGGTAAAACTCGCAACGGTAAAGTGGGTACAGTAATGGGCTACCTTGGCCTAGAACGTCACGAAGTTGAGCAAGCTAACGCTGGTGATATCATTGCAATCACAGGTCTTGGCGAGCTAAAAATCTCTGACACTATCTGTGCGCAAAACGCAGTAGAAGCACTACCGCCGCTGTCTGTTGATGAACCAACAGTAACAATGACGTTCCAAGTAAACACGTCTCCATTCGCGGGTAAAGAAGGTAAGTTCGTTACTTCACGTAACATCCTTGAGCGTCTAGAGAAGGAATTGGTACACAACGTTGCATTGCGTGTAGAGCAAACAGACGATCCAGACAAATTCCGCGTATCAGGTCGTGGTGAGCTTCACCTGTCTATCCTGATCGAAAACATGCGTCGTGAAGGCTTCGAGCTTGCTGTATCTCGTCCAGAAGTAATCATCAAAGAAGAAGATGGTCAGCTATTGGAACCGTTCGAAACGGTAACTATCGACGTTATGGAAGAGCACCAAGGCGGCATCATGGAGAACATCGGCCTACGTAAAGGTGAGCTGAAAGACATGTCTCCAGATGGTAAAGGTCGTGTACGTATGGACTTCGAAATGCCATCTCGTGGTCTGATCGGCTTCCAAACTGAGTTCATGACGCTGACTTCTGGTTCTGGTCTTCTATACCATACGTTTGATCGCTACGCGCCACACAAAGGCGGTAACATCGGTCAACGTGTAAACGGTGTACTAATTGCTAACGCAATGGGTAAAGCGCTAACTAACGCACTATTCAACCTTCAAGAACGTGGTCGTCTATTTATCGGTCACGGTGTTGAAGTTTACGAAGGCATGGTTATCGGTATTCACAGCCGCGACAACGACCTAACAGTAAACGCACTGAAAGGTAAGCAGCTAACCAACGTTCGTGCATCTGGTACAGATGACGCACAGGTTCTTACTCCACCAATCAAGATGACTCTTGAGCAAGCACTAGAGTTCATCGATGATGACGAACTAGTAGAAGTAACACCTGAAAGCATCCGTATCCGTAAGAAATTCCTAACGGAAAGCGATCGTAAACGTGCTTCACGTTCAGCAAAATAATTTGCTGTAACGGATTCTATTAAGAATAAGCCCCGAGTTATGCTCGGGGCTTTTTGTATCTGAAGGAATAAGACGATGACGCCAATTGTTATCACTGGTGGTCCGGGTGCAGGTAAAACCACCTTGTTGAATGCGTTAGGCGAGTTGGGGTACGCCACCTTTGCTGAAGGTTCACGTACCTTGATTGAGCAGCAAAGCCAATTGGACAATGGTATTTTGCCTTGGACGAATTTACCTGAGTTTGCCAACTTATGCCTTGAGTTAATGGGCAAGCAAAAGCGAGAAGCGCTGAATCATCCAGTCGCTTTTGTTGACCGTGCTATCCCAGACATCGTGGCATACCTAAAAGTGGGCGGCTGTCCTGTTGAACAAGCCTTCTTGATTGAGAGTGCAGGGTACCAGAGTAAGGTGCTCACATGTCGACCTGAAGCCTCTATTTATGTTCAAGATGATGTGCGTCCACACAGTTTTGAAGAGGCGCTACAAATCCATCAAACCTTAGTCGATACCTATACTGAACTGGGGTATGAAGTGGTTGAAGTGCCATGGGGAAGCGTAGCTGAACGGGTGGTGTTTGTTCGACAAGTAATAGGCTTAGTTGCTGAGGTAGAAGGTGGGGAGTAAAGATAGAGCTTGGTAGGTATGCCGGTAACTGACGGAGCGAGGGATAGTTTGGTCGTTAGATAGCAAAACCTCCTCACGAGGAGGAGGCTTTATCGAATTACTTTTGATTCAGCTGCTGTAAGAACTTATCTGACTCAGCAATCGCGGCATTCATTTGTTTGATTGCGTATTGAATGTCTTTCTCTAGGCTAGAGAATTCACCTTTCAGTGAGCCGATCGCGCTCGCGTTCAAGTTATGCTTGAGGTAAAGCGTGTTGTCACGCAGTGTATTCAATACTGGCGTCATTTTGTCTTCTGCACGCTTCATAGCGTTAAGCATGGTTTTGTAAGAGGCTTTGGTTTCACGCAACTTCTGTTCGCTAGAGCGACGCAGTTTCGCACTGGTGTATAGGTCTAGCTCGCCTTGCCATTCATCAAACAGAGCATCTGACACATCTTCAATTGCAGCAATCCGGTCGCGTACATCTTGCGCCGCTTTTTCACTGTCTTCGTATTTGTCGTTAATGTTGTTGTAGACGCTTTCCAGCTCACCGCCGTCAAAGTTAGTTAACGCAGAAAGAGCTTCTAGCGCGCTGGTGAACTCTTCTTGTGCGTCTTGCTGCGATTCTTTGGCGTCTTCCACACGATCAACCATAATGTCACGTTTGTGGTAACCCACTTGTTCCATTGCTGAATAATATGCGGACTGACATCCTGTCAAAGTGAAAATTGATAGTACAATTGCTAATAAATAAGGCATTCTTATGTCCTCGACGCTAATTTATGGGATGAACTATGAACCAGTTATCAGAGAGTTACAAGGTGAGATTGAGCAAGCTCGTGCCGGGGAGCGTCGCGTTTTTCAAATATTTGCTCAAGCGTATGACGCACGATCGCGTCAACGTTAATGCAGGCTATTTAGCTTACATCACTTTGTTGTCTATTGTGCCGATGTTGACGGTATTGCTGTCGATATTGTCGAAGTTTCCGGTATTTGAGAATGTGGGCGAAACCTTGCAAGGTTACATCATTGATAACTTTGTCCCTGCTTCTGGTGATGCAGTCAGAGTTGCGTTGCAAGAGTTTGTCTCAAACACAGGCAAGATGACCGCCGTAGGTGGTGCGTTCTTGTTTGTTGCCGCTTTGATGCTGATTTCGAATATCGACAAGAACTTAAACTACATTTGGCGAGTGAAAGATAAACGTCGTCCTGTGTTTTCTTTCTCCATGTATTGGATGGTGTTGACCCTTGGTCCGATTCTAGTCGGCGCGAGTATTGCTGCGACCTCCTACGTGACATCGCTAAAGCTGATTGAAAACGAAACCTTATCGGGCGCTTACAACCTGTTTTTACGTTGGTTACCTTTACTGTTGTCCTTTTTTGCGTTCATGGGGTTGTACTTCTTAGTGCCAAACAAAAAGGTTTACCTATCCCATGGTGCGGTTGGTGCCGCTATTGCCGCTGTGCTGTTTGAACTGAGTAAGAAAGGCTTTGCTTTCTACATTACTCAATTCCCGTCATATCAGCTGATTTACGGTGCGCTCGCCGCGATTCCCATCCTGTTTGTGTGGGTGTATCTGTGCTGGCTGATCGTATTGATTGGCGCGGAAGTGACTGCTGCTCTGGGGGAAAGAGAGCACTGGAGTGACGACCTAGAAATGATACACTCGACCGCTGAATTGCAATTAACAGATGAAGGAAGCGAGAGTCGTGATAGCGCTAATTCAACGAGTCAGTGAAGCCGCCGTTCGTGTAGACGGTGAAGTTGTCGGTGAAATCGACCAAGGTCTACTTGTCCTACTTGGTGTAGAGAAGGACGATGATGAAGCAAAAGCAAAGCGTTTGATGGAGCGCGTAACCACGTATCGTGTGTTTGAAGACGATGAAGGCAAAATGAACCTTAACGTCAAACAAGTGAACGGTAAGGTTTTGGTGGTGTCTCAATTTACGTTACCAGCGGATACCAAAAAAGGCACTCGCGCAGGCTTTTCTCGTGGCGCGCACCCTGCGGATGCAGAACGTCTGTATGACTATTTCTCGGATTTGTGTGAGCAAGAACTGCCAACACAACGCGGTCGCTTCGCGGCAGATATGAAAGTGTCATTAATTAATGACGGTCCAGTGACTTTTTGGCTACAGGTCTAATCTGGCAACCACAACATCATGGTCTAAGCTTTAAGCCCAAGTAAATTGAATTTGCTTGGGTATTTTCTCCTAAGGCTTTCATTTGATTTGTACTTTCAAAGGATTGATATGTTCAAACTCATAACTCCAAAAACAGAAAATCAGCTCAACAAGTACTATCAATTTCGTTGGCAGTTGCTGCGCGAACCTTGGCGTATGCCTGTAGGCTCCGAGCGTGATGAGTACGATGGCATGAGCCATCACCGCATGATTACCGACAGTCGTGGTCGTCCGATGGCGATTGGTCGTTTGTACATTACCCCAGATAACGATGGTCAGATCCGCTATATGGCGGTGAAGAACAACCGTCGTAGTAAAGGCATGGGCTCATTAGTGCTGGTGGCGCTTGAGTCGTTAGCTCGACAAGAAGGGGCGAAGCGTCTGGTGTGTAATGCCCGTGAAGATGCGATTGCCTTCTATGAGAAGAATGGTTTTGAGCGTCGCGGTGAGCTGACCGATGAACGTGGTCCCGTGCGTCACCAACAAATGGTTAAACAGCTTGACCCAATGGCGGATGTGCTACGTCGTCCTGATTGGTGTACCGAGCTGCAACAGCGTTGGGAAGCGCAGATCCCGATTGCAGACAAAATGGGGATCAAAATTAACCAGTACACTGGCTATCAGTTTGAATGCAGTGCGCAGCTCAATCCAAACCTGAACCCGCACAACACCATGTTTGCCGGTTCTGCGTTTACCCTAGCAACGCTAACTGGCTGGGGCATGACGTGGCTGTTGATGAAAGAGCGTGGTTTGCACGGTGATATTGTGTTGGCGGATAGCTCGATTCGTTATCGCCATCCTGTTGAAGAGAACCCAGTCGCGAGCACGTCGTTAGATGGTATCAGTGGTGACTTGGATAGACTTGCTTCAGGTCGTAAAGCGCGTATCGTTATCCACGTAGTGATTTACAGTGGAGATGTGCCTGCCGTGGATTTTGTAGGCACATACATGCTGCTGCCAAATTACTCTAAGCTACTCAGCTGTTAGATTATTAGGCGCTGGTGTTTCTTGTGGCGCATCTTGGTTTTCTGATGCGCCTAGTTCTGTCTTGGTTTTATCTGTTGCTAGATTGGCACGTTCTTCGGAGACCTTTTCTTCTGAGGTCTGCGCTTCAAGGCTTGAATCTTTAGTTACGTCTTTTTGTTCTGAGATAAGTTGCTCTTCTGAATGCGGCGCTACGGCTGATTCTTGTTCTTCCTCTACAACCTCACTTAACTCTTCCTCATATTGTTCTAAGTTGATGGGATCAATACTGGTGCGGCTTGTTGTTTTTGACGAGCTCTGTTCTGATTCTGCTGGTTTTACTGATTCAGTCTGTTTTGATGTATTTGTGCATTCATTTGTTTTGACTTCGCCACTTAGCACATCACCTTGGATCGAACCACATGCTTCTTGGAGTTGGTAAATCACGCCACTTAACGGGTTGTTCGCCATATCAAACTCACCAGACAGATTGCCCGAGATGGCTTCGCCTGAAATGGTCACCGGTTGAAGCTCAACAGCACCACGTTGAGCTGCCAAACGCAAAGGGCTCAAAGTGATCGCTGTGAGTGAATCATCCGCTTGTGACTTTAAGGTGGTATCACGTAAGTTGGCTTCCACTTCGCCCGATAAGCTGTAAGCAAGCATGTTTTGATCGCCGGCTAAGCCTTTTAAGTCGAGACTTAGGTCTGAGAAGCCATTGACCGCGAGCACTGTTGGCAAATAGGGGTGAAGCAATTGCAAGGGAATCCCATCGGCGTTGAGACTCAACGCCCAAGGTTGGCTGGTGGTGCTGAGATCGATTTGCCCTAAGCCTTCGATATAGCCTTGCTCTAACGGTGCAAACAAACGTGTCAGTTGCCACAAGCCATTGTCACTCTGTGTAGAAATGGCTGCGTGTGATGTGATTACTTGATCGTAACTTGCGTTTACCACGCTAGCATCAAGCTTACCGTTCCAAATTCCCCAGTGACCATTACGGTGTTTTACTTCGAGCTGGTCACCTTCCAAATTCAAGCCAGAAAGCTGCCAGTAAGGTTGTTTAGATAACTGGATAACTTGGCTGCGTTCAATCTCTAACTGCTTCACATCGACTTGCTGGAGCCTTTCTGTGGCGATTTGCCACCAGTCGGTCTTATCGTCAGGTTGGATAGCCCATTTCAATCCATTGATGGTTGCGCTGTTGATTTTCCAATGCTGTGGCTCGAACTCACCAGATACCTGCACACTACCTTGCTGCCAATCAAAGCTTAGTTCTTGTAGTTGGATTGACTCCGGCTTGAGTTGGGCGTTCAAACGAGGCTCAACTGCGGTTTGGTCTTGGAAACTGACGCTGTCAGCTTGCAAAGAAACCTGTGCTGTTGTTTTCCAAAATGACAGTGGCAGAGAGGCGTTTTCTACTGATAACTCAAGGTTGTGCCAATGCCAATCTCCGTACTCAATATCTGCATTCAGGAGATCGAGGCTGTTGATATGGTTGATATTAATTGGCAACGCTTGCCATGGTTTAGCGAGTAAAGATTGCAAGTGTAGGTTATCGATTTTCAGCTTATCAAGGGTCACATTCACCAGTGACCAGCCTTGTGGGTACTGTTCGCCTTGTCCTGAGACTTCACTGCCACGCCAGTTAAATGAAGCGCCGTAAAGTGTGCTGTCTTGGGCTTTGTAATCCAAGTCTATAAGCAACTTATCGAAAGCTTCGCCATTCCAATACAATTGATCAGCCGAAAGTTGAACCTCACCATAAGGTATTTGCTGAGCATCGCTCGACCAAATTGGGTTTTGGATCTGTACATTCAAGCCATTAATGCTGAATGCATCATCTGCGTAATCGATGTTCTTTAACGCGATTTGATGGAAATAAACATTGCTGAGCGTCGGCAATGTTGGCATGCCGTGTTGCAGGCTCAGACCATCAATCAACAGACTGTCGACAATCCAATTTCCGTCACGACGAACATCGGGGTTCAGCCATAGATCGACTTGCTCAATGAACGGCAAGTTTTTTTGTTTTGTCGCCACTCCATTGAGGGTGAGGTGATAAGGAAATTCGTATTGCACGTTATCTGCATGCAGCGGTAGGTCGACTAGATCAGAAAATAGATTCCATGTTTGGCGAGAATAAGAGGTGGTCAGCATCCCCACAAAGACAACCGGAATTGCAATCGTCACTATGAGTATAAGAAGTAGAACTCGAACTGCTGTTTTCATCCCTGCCAAAACCTGTAAGTAATATGAAGTAAGTGTGAGAGTCTCGACTTACTAAGATAGGTTTAAGCTTGTATCAATCTTGAGGCAGATTCAATAAAAAGCCCCTCAAAAGAGGGGCTTGACGATTATTTTTGTAGCTAAGTCACGAAGAGTTAGCGAGTGGTCTAGTCGAGTTGAGGACCTGCAGCCACTAGTGATTTACCTTCTGCGTTGTCAGTGTACTTATCAAAGTTGTTGATGAAGCGCTCTGCCAAGTCTTTTGCTTTGCTTTCCCATTGTAGTGGGTCAACGTAGGTATCACGTGGGTCAAGGATGCTTGGGTCCACGCCAGGAAGTGAAGTAGGCACTTCTAGGTTGAAGATAGGAATATGCTTAGTCTTCGCATCTTCAATTGAGCCATCAAGGATTGCATCGATGATGCCGCGTGTATCTTGGATAGAGATACGCTTGCCGCTGCCGTTCCAGCCTGTGTTAACTAGGTAAGCTTCTGCACCTGCTGCTTCCATGCGTTTCACTAGCACTTCTGCGTACTTAGTTGGGTGTAGAGTTAGGAATGCTGCACCAAAACATGCTGAGAACGTTGGCGTCGGCTCCGTGATGCCACGCTCAGTACCAGCCAGCTTAGCGGTAAAGCCAGACAAGAAGTGGTACTTAGTTTGCTCAGGTGTCAGTTTAGACACAGGAGGAAGTACGCCGAACGCATCAGCCGATAGGAAGATCACTTTGTTTGCGTGACCGCCTTTCGATACTGGTTTAACGATATTGTCGATGTGATGCAGTGGGTAAGACACACGAGTGTTTTCAGTCTTAGAACCATCATCAAAGTCGATAGAACCATCGCTACGAACCGTTACGTTCTCTAATAGCGCATCACGGCGGATAGCATTGTAGATATCAGGCTCAGCTTCTTTAGATAGCTTGATGGTCTTCGCGTAACAGCCGCCTTCGAAGTTGAATACGCCGTCGTCATCCCAACCATGCTCGTCATCACCAATTAGTGCACGTTTAGGATCAGTAGATAGGGTAGTTTTACCTGTGCCAGACAGACCGAAGAAGATTGCTACATCGCCTTCTTCACCCATATTTGCACTACAGTGCATTGATGCGATGTCTTTCAGCGGAAGGAAGTAGTTCATCATGGCGAACATACCTTTCTTCATTTCGCCGCCGTACCAAGTACCGCCGATCAACTGAGTGCGCTCTGTTAGGTTGAATACGGTGAAGTTTTCAGAGTTCAAACCGTGCTCTTCCCACTTCTCGTTCGTGCATTTCGCGCCATTCATTACGACGAAATCAGGTTCAAACGTTGCCAACTCTTCTTCTGTTGGACGGATGAACATGTTTTTCACGAAGTGTGCTTGCCATGCAACTTCTGTGATCACTCGAATGCTCAAACGAGTGTCTGGGTTTGCACCACAATAACCGTCAATCACAAATAGACGCTTACCTGAAAGCTGGTTGGTCACTAGCTCTTTTAGGTCGTCCCATACTTCTTTGTTGATTGGTTTGTTGTCGTTTTTCACTGCGTCAGAAGTCCACCACATGTGCTCTTCTGTCGTTGCATCTTTAACAATGTACTTATCTTTTGGTGAGCGACCAGTAAAGATACCAGTGTCTACGGCAACCGCGCCGAGTTCTGTAACCACACCACGTTCATAACCTGTTAGGTCAGCACGGGTCTCTTCCTCAAACAGCATTTCGTAGCTTGGGTTGCGAACAACCTCTTTAACGTTATGCAGTCCGTGTTTGGTTAGATCAAGTGTTGCAGCCTTTGTATGTTCCATAACGGTCATAGGTGCTCCTTATAAGGATTTTTGTAGGGATTTTGTAAGAATGTTTTAATTTTTATCTGCTCACCATGCTAGCAACGGGGCGGGGAGAAAACAGGGATATAGTTCAAAAATTATCCATGATTTCAATGTGGTTTTAGGTAACCCGTCACATATTGGTGCGAATAGTTTATCGTGGGCGCAAACCTTTGCGCTAGGGCAAAAGAATTATTAATTATTTAAAATTAAGCGGTTGCTTTATTACGTGAAAAGCCAAGTTATACGAGGGTTTGATCACAAAAAGGTCAGCGTTGCGCTGACCTTTTGAAGGGTAAATTACATGCTTGTTAAGCTATGAAAATTAATGCACGGTTTTATTGTCTGAAGTTGCCTGCGTATACAGTTCGGTAATTTCAGATTCGTCGAACGTGTATGACGTGCCGCAGTAATCACAATGTAAAGAAATTGATCCTTCTTCGGCTAAAATGTCATAAATTTCAGTTTTATCAACAGTGATGATCGCTGCACCGCTACGCTCACGAGAACAACCACAGTGGAATTCCACCGGTTGCGGTTCGTATAGGCGAACAGAATCTTGGTTGTATAGACGGTAAAGCAGTTCATTTGCAGGTAGTGTGAACAGCTCTTCGTTTTTCACTGTCGCAGTCAGTTGCTCTAGGTGCTCAAAGTCTTCAGGTGTACCCGTACCATCTGGCATTACCTGAATCATCATACCTGCTGCGTGCTTTTTGCCCTCATGTTCACCAGTGCGGATCCAAAGACGTGTTTTTAGCTGTTCTGAGTTTGCGAAGTAACCTTCGATAACGTCAGCTAGCGTTTCACCTTCTAGACCAACCACGCCTTGGTAGCGTTCGCCTTTTTTAGGTTCGATGGTGATCACCAGGTAGCCTTTACCCATCATGTCGTGCAGGCTTGCGTCTTCAGCAATGTCGCCTTCCCAACGTGCAACGCCGCGGATCTTCTGATCGTGGTCGCCGTTAATGACAGCTAGTGATACAGGACCATCACCTTGTAGTTGGATAGTGATTGAGCCTTCGAACTTCAAAGTTGCAGTTAAAAGAGTGGTTGAAACGAGTAGCTCACCCAACAGTTTTTGCAGTGCTGCCGGATATTCCTTGCTGGAGATAATACGTTGGTATGCTTCATCCAATTGAACCAACTCGCCACGTACTGAAAGATCTTCGAATAGGTAGCGGTTTAAAACATTATTTGCCATGGAGTGCTTTCCTCGTCGGTAATTCCGGCTTTTATTGGTGTTTGAACTTGATGATGTCGCGGCGCTGCTTCTTATCTGGGCGGCGTTCCGGACTTGGGTTGTGGGCGTTGAGTTTGCGCTGCATCGCATGCTCTTCACGTTGGCTGATGCTTGATTCAGTCTCGCGATATAGCGTTTGAGCGATAGGTGCGCCTCGGCGTTGATCAGAGATTTTCTCGATGATCACCGTCTTCTCTTCGTTACCTTGACGAAGGCGAATCTCAGCACCCAATTCAACGATTTTACTTGGTTTGCTTCGTTGCCCATTATAGTGGACTTTACCGCCATCGACCATATTACGAGCGATAGAGCGGGTTTTATAGAATCTGGCAGCCCACAGCCATTTATCTAGCCTTACGGCTTCATTTACGGAACTCATAGAACTCTGTGCAATCTAATCACTGCATTAATGGCGCAGTGACTGGTGGATTATTCACCTACAGATGGTGCCAAGGCTGTTTTTTTTCAAGGGAGTTGGCAAAAACGGCATAAGAAAAAGGTATGAAAAGGAACTTGTGATATAGTTCACTGCTCTTTGTTGAGTAGTAATTTTATTGCAATTTTAGCAAGATAGGGTCGACATTCTTTGACTTATACTTAAGGTCGACGGACGTAAGAATAAAGGAATCAATTCAGTGAAGCGTTTAGAGCTAAGTGCAGGATTAGCAAGCAGCCCGCTACTGGCTCAGATTAAGTCCAACAATCACACCATTCAAGCGAAACTTAGTGTGCTTCTTACTTGTCTATTTATAGCCATGACGGGTTGGATACTTGGCAAAGTGGTGTGGCTAGCAATGCCTCAAACTTCTGATGTGGCTCAATGGAAGCCGTCAGCAAGTGCTGTTGCGTCAACGAGTAAAAAAGACGCGATTGATTTTAACGCCCTCCAAAATGCCAATTTGTTCGGGAAGTACACTGAGCAAAAGCCGGTCGTAATAGAACAACCTGTCGTGCAAGATGCGCCTAAAACCCGCTTAAACCTAACACTTGTTGGTGCAGTTGCGAGCAGCAACGCAAAAACGAGTTTGGCGGTTATTGCCAATCGAGGTAAGCAAGCGACATATGGTATTGGCGAAGAAATTGACGGCACACGAGCAGAATTAAAAGCGGTATTGGTCGATCGCGTGATCATTGACAACCAAGGTCGAGACGAAACCTTGATGCTACAAGGCATTGAGTACAGCAAACTGTCTGAAAGTCGACCGGTTAATCAACCCAAAGCTCAAAAAGCAAATAACTCATCCGCAGTGAGTGAAAAGGTTGATCAAATCCGCGCGGAAATTGCTAAAGATCCGCAAAGCGTATTCAAGTACATCAACATTTCTCCGGTTAAGAAAGACGGGGGGATTGTCGGCTATCGCGTTTCACCAGGACGTGATGCGGCACTGTTTAATGATGTCGGTCTAAAAGCTGGTGATATTGCGGTGCAATTAAACGGGATCGATTTAAGTGATCCATCATCTTCAGTAGAACTGATGCAAGTGATGAACGATCCGCAAGAATTGAATTTGACTGTTGAGCGTGATGGCCAACAGTACGACATCTATATCCAATTGTAATACTTAGGCAACCAGCGTAAGTTCAGGGAGACATACGTGAAACATTGGTTTAGCAAAAGTGCTTGGTTACTAGCAGGTACACTACTCTGCGCACCGGGTGCGATGGCGAACGAGTTTAGTGCTAGCTTCAAAGGCACAGACATTCAAGAATTCATCAACATTGTTGGTCGTAACCTAGAGAAGACCATCATCGTTGACCCATCGGTACGCGGCAAAATCGACGTACGCAGCTACGACGTTCTTAACGAAAAGCAATACTATAGCTTCTTCCTCAACGTTCTTGAGGTGTATGGCTATGCTGTTGTGGAAATGGACAACGGCGTACTGAAAGTCATCAAGGCGAAAGATTCAAAAACCTCTGCGATTCCAGTTTTGGGCGATGACAGTGCGCAAGGCGACAGCGTGATTACACGTGTGGTAGCGGTGCGTAACGTATCGGTTCGTGAGTTATCGCCGCTACTGCGTCAACTTATCGATAATGCGGGCGCGGGTAACGTCGTGCACTATGACCCTGCTAACATCATTTTGATCACAGGTCGTGCTGCGGTGGTTAACCGCCTTGCTGAAATCATCAAGCGTGTTGACCAAGCGGGTGACAAAGAGATCGAAGTGGTTGAGCTGCGTAATGCATCTGCTTCTGAAATGGTTCGTATCGTTGATGCCCTGAACAAAACGACGAACCAAAAAAGCACACCTGAATTCCTAGAACCAAAAATCGTAGCGGATGAGCGTACCAACTCAATCCTGATTTCTGGTGACCCAAAAGTACGTGCTCGTCTGAAGCGTTTGATTCGTCAACTTGATGTCGAAATGGCGACTAAAGGTAACAACCGCGTGGTGTACCTCAAGTACGCTAAAGCAGAAGACCTAGTTGATGTACTAAAAGGTGTCTCTGACAACCTACAGGCTGAGAAGCAAGCAGGTCAAAAAGGTGGTTCATCTTCTGCAAAACGTGGTGAAGTGGTGATTGCAGCTCATGAGGCAACTAACTCGCTCGTACTGACAGCTCCGCCAGATATCATGATGGCACTGCAGGACGTGATTTCTCAGTTGGATATCCGTCGTGCGCAAGTATTGATTGAAGCGCTAATCGTTGAAATGTCGGAAGGTGATGGTATTAACCTTGGCGTTCAATGGGGCTCGTTGGAAACGGGTGCGGTTATCCAATACGGCAACACTGGTGCACCGATTGGTCAGGTGATGGTTGGTTTGGAAGAAGCGAAAGATACGACTGAAAAGAAACCGATTCGTGACTCAGATACTGGTGCGATTAAGTACTACGAAGAAACGACAGTGAAAGGTGACTATTCGACCCTAGCATCCGCTCTTGGTGGTGTTAACGGTGCAGCAATGAGCATCATGATGGGTGACTGGACTGCACTGATTACGGCAGTGTCATCGGACTCAAACTCAAACATTCTGTCTTCTCCAAGCATTACTGTAATGGATAACGGTGAAGCGTCATTCATTGTTGGTGAGGAAGTGCCAGTAATTACTGGTTCTACTGCTGGTTCAAACAATGACAATCCATTCCAAACGGTCGATCGTAAGGAAGTGGGTATCAAACTGAAAGTGGTTCCTCAGATCAACGAAGGTGACTCTGTTCAACTGAACATTGAACAAGAAGTTTCTAACGTGCTAGGTGCAAATGGTGCTGTTGACGTGCGTTTTGCTAAGCGCCAATTGAACACTTCAGTAATGATTCAAGACGGTCAAATGCTAGTTCTTGGTGGTCTAGTTGATGAGCGTGCGCTTGAAAGTGAATCTAAAGTGCCACTGCTGGGCGATATTCCAGTGCTTGGTCATCTGTTTAAATCAACCAGCACACAAACTGAGAAGCGTAACTTGATGGTGTTCATCAAGCCGACCATTATCCGTGATGGTATGACGGCTGATGGTATTACGCAGCGTAAGTACAACTTCATCCGTGCTGAGCAGCTATACAAAGCACAAGAAGGTTTGAAACTGATGGATGATTCAAACATTCCAGTGATGCCTGAATTTGGTCAGGAACGTAAGCACCCTGCTGAAATCCAAGCCTTCATCGATCAGATGGTAAAGAATAATGGTTGATATGTTAGACACTGCGCCAAGTATGCGCCGTCTGCCATTCAGTTTTGCCAACCGCTTTAAACTGGTATTGGAGACGGAGCACCCTGAGCGCCCTCCAATTCTATATTACGTAGAGCCGCTCAATCCTGCGGCTCTCGTTGAAGTACGCCGAGTTCTAAAACAAAACTTTATCCCTCAAGCGATGGATAAAGAAGCGTTCGACAAAAAGCTCACTGAAGCTTATCAGCGAGACTCTTCTGAAGCTCGTCAGTTGATGGAAGACATTGGTGCAGACAGTGATGACTTTTTCTCTTTAGCGGAAGAGTTGCCGCACGATGAAGACTTGTTGGAGTCTGAAGATGATGCACCAATCATCAAGTTGATTAACGCCATGCTTGGTGAAGCGATCAAAGAAGGGGCGTCGGATATCCATATCGAGACGTTTGAGAAAACCCTTTCGATTCGTTTCCGTGTTGATGGTGTATTGCGTGAAGTCTTAACCCCAAGCCGCAAGCTCGCTCCTTTGCTTGTTTCTCGTGTGAAGGTAATGGCGAAGCTTGATATTGCAGAAAAACGCGTACCTCAAGATGGTCGTATTTCGCTGCGTATTGGTGGTCGTGCAGTAGACGTGCGTGTGTCGACCATGCCTTCATCACATGGTGAACGTGTCGTAATGCGTCTGTTGGATAAGAACGCGACTCGTCTTGATTTGCATAGTTTGGGTATGACGCCGTCTGTGCATGACAACTTCCGTCATTTGATTGGTCGTCCTCATGGCATCATATTGGTGACCGGTCCGACAGGTTCGGGTAAGTCGACCACCTTGTATGCTGGCTTACAAGAGATCAACAGCAACGAGCGCAATATTCTTACCGTTGAAGACCCGATTGAATTTGATATCGATGGCATCGGTCAAACGCAAGTGAACCCGAAGGTCGACATGACGTTTGCGCGTGGTTTGCGTGCGATTCTTCGTCAAGACCCGGACGTCGTGATGGTCGGTGAGATCCGTGACTTAGAAACCGCACAGATTGCCGTACAAGCATCTTTGACTGGTCACTTAGTAATGTCAACGCTACACACCAATACCGCAGTTGGCGCAATCACGCGTCTGCGCGATATGGGTATCGAACCATTCCTGATTTCTTCTTCGCTATTGGGCGTGCTAGCTCAGCGCCTAGTTCGTACGCTTTGTTCTGACTGTAAAGAACCATACGAAGCGGATAAAGAACAGAAGAAGCTGTTTGGTTTAGAAGAACACGAATCATTGACTTTGCATCGTGCTAAAGGTTGTGAAGTGTGTAACCAGAAAGGTTACCGTGGACGTACTGGTATTCATGAGCTGCTGATGGTGGATGAGAAGGTTCAAGAGCTGATCCACAGTGAAGCGGGTGAGCAAGAAATTGAGAAAGCCGTACGTGCACACACACCAAGTATTCGTAGTGATGGTTTAAGTAAGGTTCACCGTGGTATCACTTCTCTTGAAGAAGTCATGCGAGTGACCAAGGAAGCGTAATGGCAGCATTTGAATACAAAGCGCTGGATGCGAAAGGCAAACAAAAGAAAGGCACTATTGAAGGGGATAACGCCCGTCAGGTGCGCCAACGCCTAAAAGAGCAGGGCATGATCCCTGTTGAGGTGATGGAAGCCAAAGCGAAAGCCGCTAAGTCTTCAGGTGGTTCGGTTGGCTTCAAACGTGGGATCAAAACCGCAGAACTTGCCTTGATTACTCGTCAGCTATCAACGCTTGTACAGTCTGGTATGCCATTGGAAGAGTGTTTAAAAGCTGTTTCCGAGCAAGCTGAAAAGCCGCGTATTCGTTCGATGATCGCAGCAGTGCGCTCAAAAGTGACGGAAGGTTATCCGCTGGCAGACAGTTTGGGTGATTACCCACATGTGTTTGATGAGCTATTTCGTTCTATGGTGGCTGCTGGTGAAAAATCTGGCCACTTAGATGCGGTACTGGAGCGATTAGCGGAATACGTAGAAAACCGCCAGAAGATGCGTAATAAACTGCTTCAAGCCATGATTTACCCTGTGGTACTTGTGGTGTTTGCGGTGGGTATCGTGTCGTTACTGCTTTCTTCTGTGGTACCGAAAATCATCGAACCAATCATTCAAATGGGGCAAGAGTTACCACAGTCGACGCAAGTATTGTTGTCAGCCAGTGAATTTGTCCAAGAATGGGGTTTAATCATCTTTGTTGTGTTGGTGGTGTTTTTCTATGGATTGAAGCTCGCACTGCAAAGACCCAATTTCCGTTTAGCATGGGACAGAAAAATCCTCAGTCTGCCTTTGCTAGGCAAAATCTCTCGAGGTCTTAATACGTCTCGATTTGCGCGCACATTATCGATTTGTACTTCAAGTGCGATTCCTATTCTTGAAGGTATGCGCGTCGCGGTGGACGTTATGTCAAACCGATACGTGAAACAACAGGTCTTAGTGGCGGCTGACAACGTACGTGAAGGTGCAAGTCTGCGCAAAGCGTTGGATCAAACTCGCTTGTTTCCACCAATGATGTTGCACATGATTTCTAGTGGTGAGCAGAGTGGTGAACTAGAGAGCATGCTAACCCGTGCGGCTGACAACCAAGACCAAAACTTTGAATCTACAGTGAATATCGCTTTGGGGATTTTCACTCCAGTGTTAATTGCACTGATGGCTGGTCTCGTTCTTTTCATCGTAATGGCGACATTGATGCCAATGTTGGAAATGAATAACTTGATGAGCGGATAAAATTCGAGTTAAGTCGTGTCTATTGATGGCACGGCTTGAATCTAACTTTCGGAGAAAATAATGAAATTTAAGCGCAGTAAGCAACAAGGCTTCACTCTATTAGAAGTAATGGTTGTTGTTGTTATTCTAGGTATTTTGGCGAGTGTTGTTGTTCCTAACCTACTAGGTAACAAAGAAAAAGCAGACCAACAAAAGGCGATCACAGACATTGTGGCATTGGAAAACGCGTTGGACATGTACAAGCTGGATAACAGCGTTTACCCAACGACAGACCAAGGTCTAGATGCATTGGTGAATAAGCCTTCTAACCCAGAGCCGCGTAACTACCGTGACGGTGGTTACATCAAGCGTCTACCATCTGATCCATGGGGCAACGAGTACCAGTACCTAAGCCCTGGTGACAATGGCACGATTGATATCTTTACTCTAGGCGCTGATGGTCAAGAAGGCGGCGAAGGTCCGGCTGCAGATATCGGCAACTGGAACATGCAAGATTTCCAATAAGCCCTCGCTTAAACCAGCACTAATGAAAAAAATGCAAAAACACCTCGGTTTTACATTGATAGAAATTCTATTGGTGCTGGTTTTGTTATCCCTTACCGCTGTCGCGGTGATCGCAACTTTGCCTACCAGTCAAAAAGACCTTTCCAAACAATACGCGCACAGTTTTTTTCAGCGCTTACAACTGCTTAATGAAGAAGCTGTACTAAGTGGCAAAGATTTTGGTTTGCGTGTTGATGACGTTAAATCTACCTACACTTTGTTGAGCTTGACCCAAGATGGCTGGCAACCACTGGAATTAAAGCAGATCCCAAGTGAAACCAAGCTTGAGGGGGATATTTCTCTGCAGTTGGATTTAGGTGGTGGTGCGTGGGATAAAGACGATCGACTGTTCGAACCTGGCTCCCTGTTTGATGAAGACATGTTTGCTGAGGAAGAGGACAAAAAGAAAAAGAAAGTGAAGCCACCTCAAGTGTTCATTTTCTCTAGTGCAGAGATTACGCCTTTCACCCTGTCATTCTTCCCTGAAGAGGGAGATGCATTTAACGATGGCTGGCGGATTATTGGTAAAGAGACTGGCGAGATAGAGTTATTAGCGCCAGGAGAAGAAGCAGAAGATGATGACAATACGACATTCTAAGCCAAATCGTATTGGCACATCGCACTGCAATACTCGAGGTATGACATTACTTGAGGTGTTAGTCGCACTTGCGATTTTTGCCACAGCCGCGATCAGTGTGATCCGCTCTGTGAGCCAACACATCAATACGGTCAGTTATTTAGAAGAAAAAATGTTTGCAGCTATGGTTGTGGATAACCAAATGGCGAATGTGATGCTCTCAACGGAAAAGCTTAAAGCAAAGAACGGTACTGAAGAGCTAGCAGGGCGCACTTGGTATTGGAAAATCACGCCCGTTGCCACCACGCAGCCATTGCTGAAAGCATTTGATGTCAGTGTCGCGACTGAGAAAAACGCGAGCCCAGTGGTTACGGTGAGAAGTTATGTTGCGCAGTAAGATTCAACGTATCAACAAACACCGCAAACGCAATCAACGTGGTTTTACTTTGATTGAAGTACTGGTGTCGATTGCCATTTTTGCCAGTATGAGTGTTGCTGCTTACCAAGTCGTGTCACAAGTGCAGCGCAGTAATGTGTTGTCCCAAGAGCGTACTCAGCGCCTTAATGAGCTGCAACGTGCGATGGTGATGATGGATAACGATTTTCGCCAAATGGCAATGCGTCAGATGCGTACCAATGGCGAAGAACCATCAAAGCAACTACTGTTTTGGTCAGATTATCTGCTTGATTCAGATGCAAAAGGCGTGATGTTTGCTCGTCTAGGTTGGCACAACCCACAACAGCAATTTCCACGTGGTGAAGTTACGAAAGTGGGCTATCGCATTAAAGATGAAGTGCTGCAACGTGTGTGGTGGCGATACCCAGATACGCCAACAGGGCAAGAAGGGATCGTGACGCCTTTACTCACTCAGGTCGAAGAATTCGATATGCGCTTTTATGATGGAAAGTCATGGAAGAAAGAATGGGCAAGTAGCAGTGAGTTACCTAAAGCGGTATCGGTTATTTTGAAGCTAAAAGACTATGGTGAGATCACTCGCACCTATCTGACGCCGGATGGAAAACTTGCGTCAAGTAGCCAAGATAACTCTGGCGGTAGCAACTCGTCTGGGGGTAACAACTCCTCTGGAGGTAATAATGGCTAGTCGTCAACGTGGGGTCGCGCTCCTTATCGTTTTGATGCTACTTGCCATCATGACGACAGTCGCCGCAAGTATGTCAGAGCGACTGTTTTTGCAGTTTCAACGCGCTTCAAACCAGATTAATTATCAGCAGGCGTATTGGTACAGCTTAGGGGTAGAGGCTCTAGCCGAAATTGGTATTGAGCAAAGTTACAAAGACAGCGATACCATTAATTTAAGTCAGCCGTGGGCGATCAAAGAGCAGGTTTATCCGCTCGACTATGGTCAAGCCGCTGGTCGTATTATCGATAAACAGGCGTGCTTTAACTTGAACGTATTGGCAAGTGTCCAACCTAATGGCGCGCAAGCAACTCGTCCATACTTAGTGCAAGTCTTTCAACGTTTGATGGAAGAAATGGACGTTGAACCTTACCAAGCTGAAGTGATTGCCGATTCAACATGGGAATATGTTGATAGTGATAGCACAGTGCGTTCTACGACAGGTGTGGAAGACAGCACCTATGAAGCGATGAAACCCCAATACTTGCCACCAAATGGTTGGATGGCGGATGCGAGTGAGTTACGCGCGGTTTACCAAGTGAGTGGCGATATCTATCAGAAGATAGCCCCAATGGTTTGTGCGCTCCCAAGCGATGATTGGCGTTTGAACGTAAACACAATTGACGTTGAACAAGCACCGATCTTAGTTGCGATGTTTACGCCCGGCTTGAGTAGCAGCGATGCGGTGCAACTGATAGAAAAGCGTCCTTTTGATGGTTGGGATAGCGTTGATGAATTTTTAGCTGAGTCGGAATTAGCTGGCTTAAGTGGTGATGTAAAGAAAAATGCCAAAGGTTATTTGGGAGTAGACAGTTCCTTCTTTGAACTGGATGCACAGGTGTTGGTGGATGAATCCCGAGTGCGTATTCGAAGCCTTTTGCAAAGTACAAATAGAGAAACGGTGACTGTCGTTCGCCGTCGTTTTGGAGGAATCAGTGAGCGAGTTTCTGACCGTTCGGCTGAGTAGCGAACAACAAAGTACCATTCCATGGTTGGTGTGGTCGACACAACAGCAAGAAGTGATTGCCAGTGGTGAAATTGCCGGATGGGAACATCTGGACGAACTGGTAGCCTACGCTGATCAGCGCCAAATTGTTGCGCTGTTAGCCAGTAATGATGTTGTGTTAACAGAAGTAGATATCCCACCAGGCGCATCGCGTCAGTTTGACAGCATGCTGCCATATCTGGTGGAAGACGAAGTCGCGCAAGACGTGGACAACCTGCATTTCACAGTATTAAACAAGCAAGCAGAAACAGCACAAGTGTGTGCAGTGGAGCGAGCTTGGATTCAGACCATTTTGCAGCGTTTCTCCAGCCAAGGTCTTGTGATCAAGCGTATGTTGCCTGATGTTTTGGCAATGCCTGCGAATGATGAAAACAGTTCGGCTGCAATGCTAGGCGAGCAATGGTTAATTCGTCATTCTGACACTCAAGGTGCCGTGGTGGATGCATCCTGGCTCGATCTGTATTTATCCGCTTACCTTCAAAGTAATGAAGGTTGGAAGCTTGATTGCTACAGCTCTGTACCAGAATCAACGGTGCCAGATATCTGGGTAGCAAAACCAGAAGAAATGACCATGGCACTGCTGGCGAAAGGGGTTGCAGAGAGCAAAATCAATCTCCTCACTGGCGCTTTTAAACCGAAATCCTCGTGGGGTAAGTACGTTAAGGTATGGCAGAAAACAGCGATTGCCGCTGGTGTGTTGTTGGTGGTACTTGTTGGTCAACAATTGTTGATGGTTCATAAATACGAAGCGCAAGCTCAAGCGTATCGCGAAGAAAGTGAACGTATTTTCCGTCAAATATTCCCGAATAAGCGTCGTATTCCGACAGTCAGCTATTTGAAGCGTCAAATGACCGATGAAGAACGCCGTTTATCTGGTGGTTCGAGTGATGTGGCGATGCTGTCTTGGATCGCGGCACTGCCAACGACTCTGGGACAGGTGAATGATCTGCAAATCACCAGTTTTAAATATGACGGTCAACGTGGCGAAGTTCGTATTCAAGCGAGCAGCTCTGACTTCCAGCCATTTGAACAAGCACGTGTGAAACTGGCGGAGAAGTTTAACGTCGAACAAGGTCAACTGAACCGCAACGGCAACGTTGTGATGGGCAGTTTTGTGTTGAAGCGTCAGTGAGGTGATGATGAAGAATTTAATCGCACAAGCTCAAGCTTGGTGGAGCAGCATCTCGCAACGTGAGCAACGTCTGGTGATGGGCGGTAGCATTATTGCTGTCCTTGGCATCATTTACTGGGGCCTTTTACAGCCAATGAATCAACGAGCTGAATTAGCTCAGTCTCGAATTCAAAGTGAGAAACAACTGCTAACTTGGGTACAAGATAAAGCCGATGATATTACCGCACTACGTAAAAGTGGCGGTGTTAGCTTTTCCAATCAACCATTGAACCAAGTGGTGTCTTCATCTGCGCGCCGCTACAAAGTTGAACTGATCCGTGTACAACCGCGTAATGATAGCGTTCAGGTGTGGATTAAGCCTCTGGCATTCAATCAGATGGTGGATTGGTTGCGTTATCTAAAAGAACAACAAGGGATTGAGGTGGAATTCCTAGACATCGACCGTACTGAGCAAGCTGGTATGATCGACGTAAACCGCCTGCAATTTAAGCGAGGTTAAGGTGAAAAAAGCTGTTCTTTACGTTGTTATTTTTATTGCCTTTTTCTCGACTAGTTTAATTGCTGGTTTGCCAATCTCTTGGGTACTACAACAAGTGCCTATGGTGCGAGGTTTAGATATTCAAGGTGCGCAAGGCACGGTTTGGCAAGGTAGCGCATCCAATGTGCGTTGGCAGCGTCAAAACCTGGGAGAATTGAACTGGGACTTCCAACTGTCGGGGCTATTTACCGGTAAAGCCGAGTTTGCGGTACGTTTTGGTCGCGGTAGCGATATGGACGTTCGTGGACGAGGTTTGGTTGGCTACAGCCTTACCAGTGGTCCGTATGCTGAAAACTTAGTCGCATCTATTCCTGCGGCAAAAGTGGTTGAACAGGCACGCCTTCCAGTTCCTGTTGGGGTGGAAGGGCAACTTGAACTGAACATCCGCCATGCGACATACGCAGCACCTTGGTGTAAGACTGCGGAAGGCACGTTAGTTTGGAGTGCGAGTGGTATTCAAAGCCCGCTAGGTAGCCTTGAACTTGGGCCTGTCATTGCCGATTTAAACTGCAAAGACAGCGTATTATCAGCGTCTGGCGAACAGAAGAGTCAACAAGTATCAGCGGCGTTTTCCGCTGAGCTCATGCCAAATCAGCGTTACTCAACGAAAGCTTGGTTTAAACCAGGAGCGGAGTTCCCATCGGGTATGAGCGACCAACTAAAATGGCTGGGTAATCCTAACTCGCAAGGTCAATACGAGTTTGATTACAAAGGGCGTTTCTAGCCAAATCTGTCATTCAGAACATTATCAAAGAGCTGCCAGTGTGCAGCTCTTTTTGCTTTTGGATCATGGTAGGCTAAACCCTCTATTTGCTGTACGAAAACTTAGTTGGTTATTGGTTTGTTCTTTAACCTTATGATTTTTATGTGAATAATGCGGCTTTGTGCAGGTTGGTAAGCATTTGGATCATAGTAGGCCAAATGCTCCTAACGCTGTACAAAAGGCAAAAAGAAAGGCCACGAAGTGAATTCGTGACCTTCTTTCTCATTGATATAGTCAGGCTGAATGGCGATCAATCTTTGTGTTGTAGAATCTCATTCCAAGGCAAATCAGCATCGCCAAGTACGATAAAGTTTGGGTTCTCCAACGTCTCGCGCTCATTGTAAGATAGCGGTTCAAGTTGCGTACTGAGAATTCGTCCGCCCGCTTCTTCTACAATGCATTGTGTAGCAGCGGTATCCCACTCGCCAGTTGGACCTAGACGTAAATAACAGTCCACTGCACCTTCAGCAACAAGGCACGCTTTGAGTGCGGCAGAGCCAAGTGGAATCAAATCGTAATTCCAAGCGCTACTCATGCGGCTCGTGATGCGGTTAATGTCTTGACGACGGCTGATCGCGATAGCAATGTTTTGTCCAGGTTGCTCATGTTTATGAGTGTGGATTTTTACACTTTCAGACATGTCTGGAATCTTCCACGCGCCCTTACCGTTGTATGCATAATACGTAACACCAGAAACCGGACCGTAGACTACGCCCATGGTGGGTTTGTTGTTGTCGATAAGCGCAATAATGGTTGCAAAGTCGCCGCTGCGTGCGATGAACTCTTGTGTGCCATCAAGTGGGTCGACTAACCAGTAGCGTTCCCATTGTGCACGCTGCTCTAAGCTGATATCTGCAGCTTCTTCAGAAAGCACCGGGATATCTGGCGTCAACTCACTTAAACGCTCGGTGATCAGCTTGTGCGCCGCGATATCTGCGCTGGTGACTGGGGTCTCGTCACTTTTAGTGTATGCTTCGTACTGCTTTTTCTCGTAAATATCGAGAATCAATTGTCCTGCGCTGCGAGCAATTTCGATGACTTGCGGAAGCAGGTGAGATAAATCTTTTGTCATTGGCATAAGTAATGGTCCTTTCTCACGATTATGGTCCAGCTCTTCGGCTGTGATTAATTTTGTTTGTGAGTGGTGTTTTGTAAGTGTTTCAGTGCCAACATCAACGCTGTGATGCTTCGTGCTTCACAAAAATCTAAGTGCGTTAATAGTTCTTCCGCTTGCGCTAATGGCCAGCGAACGATTTCTAATGGTTCTGGCTCATCACCTTCTTGTTTCTCTGGGTATAGGTTTTGTCCCAAGAACAGCGTCATTTTGCTCGAGAAGTAAGAAGGCGCAAGGATCACTTGTTTTAAGGGGGTTAGCTCATGAGAACCAAAACCAATTTCTTCTTTTAACTCTCGATCTGCTGCTTCTATCGGTGTTTCTCCAGGGTCGATAAGACCTTTCGGAAAGCCGAGTTCGTAGCGTTCTGTGCCCGCCGCGTATTCACGTACTAGCAGTAAGTCACCTTGCTCAGTGATAGGCACTACCATCACGGCATCGCGACCACTTGGTTTCATGCGCTCGTAAGTACGCAGTTCACCATTAGAGAAGCGAAGGTCGAGGGCTTCCACTGCAAACAGCTTAGATTGTGCGACCGTCTGACAAGAGAGTATCTCTGGTGGGGTCCTTTTCGACATAGCGCTGGCTCCTTAGTGTCGTTTACTCAGCGAGAGAAATGAGATTTCTTAATATATGAGAAGAAAGCTCGAGTTTCTAGCGTGATGATTCAGCTTAACTCAATTGAAAACAAAAATGGGAGGCAAACGCCTCCCATTTCTCGTCGATATGCATCGCTAACAAGCCATGAACGACTTAGTAGTAAGAGTGATCACCACGATCGTGCTCTGTTGCATCGCGAACTGCCGTCAGTTCACCAACGAATTGGTTTAGAAGTTCTTTTTCAATGCCTTCTTTTAGCGTTACATCGACCATTGAACAGCCGTTACAACCGCCGCCGAATGCAACGATTGCGATGCCATCGTCTGTGATTTCAACTAGATTTACGTGACCACCGTGACCTGCAAGTTGTGGGTTCACTTGAGTTTGGATTACGTACTCAACACGTTCTACAAGTGGAGCGTCGTCCGCCACTTTACGCATTTTTGCGTTTGGCGCTTTTAGTGTTAGCTGAGAACCCATTTTGTCTGTCACAAAGTCGATTTCAGCGTCTTCTAGAAACGGTAGGCTTAGCTCGTCAACGTAAGCTGAAAAACCGCTGTAAGGGATTTCAGTGTCAGTACCTTCAATGGCTTCTGGTGGGCAGTAAGACACGCCACACTCTGCGTTTTGTGTTCCTGGGTTCACGACGAAAATACGAATGTTTGTGCCTTCAGGCTGTTGACCTAAAAGGTTGGCGAAATGCGTTTGCGCAGTTTCTGTAATAGTAATATTTGACACGACGAATACCTGAGTAATTTTGTAGGCTATTGCTGCTATTCTACTCCTGTTGACGCCTCGGTCTAGTCTTTTTGATGCTAAGACATGGCGAAGCGATCTAGATTGAGCCGGGGGCAGGAGTTCTGCAGATGCAGTAAATATCGATGCTTTCTACGCCAACTTCAAGTAGTAAATGACATAATTGTCGGACCGTACTACCTGTTGTAACCACATCATCCACAATCGCGACGTGGGAAAAGTCCACCTCACCTTGTAGGGCAAATGCCCCTTGCAGATTTTGCTCGCGACTGGCTTTTTTGTTTCCTCGCTGCGACTGAGCGCTTTTGACACGTTTAAATACCTTGCTTTCATATCGCACATCTAAATGGCGGGCGAGGTGTTTGGTTAAGATATGGCTCTGATTGAAGCCTCGTTTTATGTAGCGCTGCCAGTGAACGGGCACGCTGGTGATGACGGGGGCAGGCTGCTCAATTCGTTCTGCTAATAGTTGAGTAAGCGTACTCACCTGCCATGCCTCGCCGTGATCTTTAAAGCGCTGTACTTGTTGAGAGAGCGGAAAGTCATAGTCACCTAAGGTATACAAACGCCGCCATGGTGGTGGCTCTTTCAAGCATTCTCCGCACTCTGCGGAGGATTGTGATTCCTCTTCTGTCATTTTTAAACCACAACGTGAGCAGCGTTTGATTGGTGTGAGGTGGTCAAAACAGCTGTCACACCAACGCATTAGGTTGGGCGTTTGGCGGTGAGGTATGGGAAATCGGCATAATCCGCATTGGCTACTGAGTACGCGATGCATGATGTTTTGCCATTGATGAGATAACATACAATCCATCCAAGGTGAGCGAGCCATCAGACTAAAGCTTGGATTGCGTTGTAAGGAATAAGATAAGTAGGAGAGAACGAGAGCATGAGCACGAATTTACACTGGCAGTCATTTGGTCAAGGACCAGATTTGGTGTTGCTTCATGGTTGGGGTATGAATGGTGCGGTATGGCAGCAGACCGTCGAGTCTCTTCAACCTTATTTCCGAGTGCATGTGGTCGATCTTCCGGGGTACGGATACAGCGCAGAATCTCACGCTGAAGATTTAGCAAAAATCGCTGACCTTGTTTTGCAAGACGCACCAGAGAAAGCAGTTTGGCTTGGCTGGTCATTAGGTGGCTTGGTGGCAACCCACATTGCACTTAATGCTCCGCAACGTGTGAGCAAGTTAATCACGGTAGCAAGTTCACCAAAATTTGCTGCTGAGCGTCCTTGGCGTGGTATTCAACCTAACGTGTTAACCGCATTCACCGATCAATTGCTGGAAGACTTCTCTGTCACTATTGAGCGTTTTATGGCGCTGCAAGCGATGGGCAGTCCGTCAGCACGCAAAGACGTTAAACAACTCAAACAAGCGGTGCTATCGCGTCCGCAGCCGAACCCTGATTCGTTGTTGGTTGGTTTGAACATTCTTGCCGATGTGGATCTGCGCGATGCGCTGACTTCCCTTTCTATGCCGATGCTGCGCCTTTATGGTCGACTTGATGGCTTAGTGCCAATCAAAGTGGCAAGTGACTTAAGCGAGCAGTTGCCAAGCACTCAGCAGTTTGTTTTCAATCAATCCTCTCATGCGCCGTTCATGACCGAACATGAAGCGTTTTGTCTCCAAGTGAGAGAATTTGCCGCTTAACGGTTAGGCCTGCACATCTAAACGAATAAAACTCCTAAAGCTGATTAAAAATTGGTCGATATAAGTTTTAGCGAACTTTTCTTGTGGGAGGAGTTTGCTGTATTGACGAGTTGGGCGACTCTGAGGAGGGTTCGCAATGATTGTGTCACCGGCTAACGTTAGCGTGCCACTGATCGCCCCATCCGTTAATGTGCAGACGGAACAAGCTGCTCGTGACAATAAAGTCCGAGAACCTGTGACGCCAACAGTCGCACTGGCGAAAACCAATGCGGAGCGCAAAGTAAAAAGTGATGAGAAACGGCGACGCCAATCCTCGTGGGACCCATCGGAGCATCCTGACTACGAAGTGGAACCCGAGGTGGATACCCGTTATCACGAAGAACCGAAAGACACGCTAGAACGTCTTTTCGGTTTGCTAGCGCTCAAGAGTTACAGCGAAGATCAGGGTAAGGGCTACGCGATACGCTTTCGATTACCTAAGCGCATTTTGGATGCTGCGGTCAAAGAGGGATTGATGGAAAAGCGCAGGAAGGTGATTAAGTTTCATTATGGTCACTCGGTCGCGCCCCATACACCGTCAGAAGTGATAGCAGTATTATGACGACTCAATATCCTACTCAAATAAAAACGCTCCGAGCAGATTACCTGACCGGAGCGTTTCTTTTTAGCTATGAAAACGAGCTAGCGGTGAAGCCTAGGCGAGATTACTTTTTCGCTTTAGCAAACGCTGCTGCAAAAGCACCGCCCATCGCGCTGTTAGATGACGAGTCATCACGGCGAGGCTGACGACGTTGCGGTTGGCCATTACGACGCGGTGCTGCTGATGAGCGTTGGCTGCGGTTGTCTTGACCCGGCTCGTCGTTCATACGCATCGATAAACCAATACGCTTGCGCTGCACGTCCACTTCCATCACTTTTACTTTAACGATGTCGCCCGCCTTCACCACTTCGCGTGGATCAGACACAAAGCGGTCTGTCAGTGCAGAGATATGTACGAGACCATCTTGGTGAACGCCGATATCAACAAAGGCACCGAAGTTGGCTACGTTAGACACCACGCCTTCTAGAATCATGCCTGGTTCCAAGTCAGATACCGAGTTTACGCCTTCTGCAAACGTCGCCGTTTTGAATTCTGGACGCGGGTCACGACCCGGCTTATCTAGCTCTTTGATGATGTCTGTAATGGTTGGCACACCGAAGTTATCGTCGGTGTAATCGACCGCATGCAGACCTTTTAGGAAGCTTGAATCACCAATCAGTGCTTTGATGTCTTTGTTGTTCTTCTCAGAGATCGCTTTTACCACTGGGTACGCTTCTGGGTGAACCGCAGACGCATCAAGAGGGTTCTTACCATCCATAATACGTAGGAAACCTGCACACTGCTCGAACGCTTTAGGACCCAAGCGAGGCACTTTCTTCAAGGTCGTACGTGCTTCGAAACGACCGTTTTCATCACGGAAGTCGACAATGTTCTGCGCGATGGTGCTCGACAAGCCCGCTACGCGCGTCAGTAGCGCTGCAGAAGCGGTATTCACGTCTACGCCGACCGCGTTTACACAGTCTTCCACAATCGCATCTAGGCGTTTTGCCAGCATAGATTGGCTAACATCATGCTGGTACTGACCCACGCCAATTGATTTAGGATCGATTTTCACTAGCTCAGCCAGTGGGTCTTGCAGGCGACGGGCAATCGACACCGCACCACGCAGAGACACGTCCATATTTGGGAATTCTTTTGCTGCAAGCTCAGACGCTGAGTAAACCGATGCTCCCGCTTCACTCACGATGATTTTCTGAACTTTCAAGTTGCCACGTTTGATGACGTCCGCGACAAAGCTGTCGGTTTCACGTGAAGCCGTGCCGTTGCCGATCGCAATTAAATCCACATTGTACTTGCGTACCAACTGATCAACGATTTGTGCTGATTTGTCGTATTGCTTTTGTGGTGGGTGAGGGTAGATGGTTTCGGTTGCAAGCACCTTACCAGTCGGATCGACAATAGCGATCTTCGAGCCTGTACGCAGACCCGGATCGAGACCAAGTGTTGCGCGAGGACCTGCCGGTGCTGCCATCAACAAGTCTTTTAGGTTAGTGGCAAATACTTCAATCGCTTCGATTTCTGCGCGCTCTTTCATTGCGCCCATTAACTCGGTTTCCATGTGCATCGATACTTTGATGCGCCATGCCCAGCTGATCACTTGCTTACGCCACGTATCCGCAGGTGCGCTGCTAAGTGTCACGCCGTAGTGGTCAGCGATAATCGTTTCGCAGTAAGACTGACGCGCGCCTTCTTCCTGTTCTGGATCGGCATTCATTGCCAATGTCAGGAAGCCTTCGTTACGACCACGTAGCATTGCCAGTGCGCGGTGCGATGGTACTTTGCTTAATGGTTCGTTGTGGTTGAAGTAATCTTTAAACTTCTCACCTTCTTGCTCTTTGCCTTCAACGACGCGAGCACCCATTTCCGCATTGCGGTTTAGGTGACCACGGATTTTCTCCAGTAGGTTTGCGTCTTCCGCGATGCGTTCCATGATGATTGCGCGAGCGCCATCCAGTGCGGCTTTGGTGTCTGCCACGCCTTTGTCTGCATCAAGGTATTTGCTTGCTTCGCTTTCTGGCTCAGTTTGCGGATGATTCCAAAGCTGGTCTGCAAGTGGCTCAAGACCCGCTTCAATCGCGATCTGACCTTTGGTGCGACGCTTTGGTTTGTAAGGTAAGTACAAGTCTTCAAGACGAGTTTTGCTGTCTGCCTGAGTGATCTCTTGTTCTAGCTCTGGTGTAAGTTTGCCTTGTTCTTGGATCGACTTCAGGATGGTTTGACGACGATCATCAAGCTCACGAAGGTAAGACAGACGGCTGTCTAGAGTACGCAGTTGGGTATCATCAAGTCCGCCTGTTACCTCTTTACGGTAACGTGCAATAAATGGGACCGTGTTACCGTCATCGATAAGGGTTACAGCAGCGTTGACTTGCTCAGGGCGAACATTCAGCTCTTGAGCAATCATGCGACAGATAGCTTGGCTCATCCGTGTATTCTCTTTAATTCTGTTTAGGTATTGGTTGTGTATAGAACATTGGGGTCATTCATGGAATTTGCAATGTTTTAAACTAGTCACGCGAAAATTTACCGAGCGCTGGTGGACATCAGTCAGATTTGTGTCAAAACTGTAAGTAAATTGAGAACTTATACATTTGGTTATCGACTAACCCTGTACCTTAGCTCATACGGAAAATAATGATGAAGAAAATGTCTTTGGCTTTGGCGCTCTCTGGTGCCTTATTGGCGACGCCGCTCGCTTGGTCGCAAACACTTTCCGCGACCACTCAAAATCCGATTTACCAACTTGATGATAAAGTCGTATTGGGGCGAGTAGAGAGTGTTTACTACAGCGAAATTCCTGAGCTAAGCGATGTGCCTTTTATCGGTAAGATTGATACCGGTGCAGATACCACCTCAATGCACGCAGAAAACATCCACGTTAGCAGTAGTAATCCTGAATACAAGAGCCTTAAAGATGACAAGCTGATGTGGGCCATCATTGATGATCTTGGCGGCACCAAAGCCAAATGGGATGCCGATAGCTTCGAGCCGTATCAAGTCACCGTGAGCTTCACTATTCATCATCCGTACACAGGTAAAGAAATTAAGATCACTGATGATCTTGAACGCATCAGTGCGATCCGTAGTCGTACCAGTGAAAAACCAATTTTACGTCCGACAGTGAAAATGCCGATGACCATTGCAGGGCACACTGTAGACACTGTGGTCAACCTGACCAAGCGCACTCAATTCTCAGCACCTATCTTGATTGGTAAGACTTACCTCGATAACAACGCGTGGGTGTTTGCTGGTTACGATTACCTACAAGAGCAACAAAAGGCGCAGATGATCGGCAAGAAAGAAACGGTGGAAGTGGAGGGGGTGCCATACAAGGTAAGCATTTCGACCACCAGTCGTTACACCAACGTACATGCGCTGAACATCAAAGTCGATAAGAAGAAAAAACAAGTTTCTTTCACCCTTGAAGGCGAAAACGGTAAGCGTCACCCAATGACATTGCCACTCGTGCGTATGTTGAAAACCAGCAAGAGTGAGCGCCCTTTGGTTTACCTTCCGGTGCAAGTGAGCGAAACCGAGACGCAACAATGGCTGGTATACCTGCGTGATCGCAGCGGCTTCAGCTCACAAATCCGTCTGGGCAAAGACGTGGCAAGCCAGCACTTCGTGATCGATACCGACAAAGAGAACTTGCTCGGTGGTGTTGAAAAGTCATTTAAGAATGCTCTGAAATCTAAGCCATTGGTTATCTCACCAGAAGAGTCAGTCAACATTGATGGTCATGTACTGCCTGCGTATCCAACTTTCGCGGTGAAAACGCCGCTGTTGCGTGTCGATGGCTTTGAATTGACGGAAAAAGACAAGAAAGAAGTGGTGACCTTCTACCTGCCAAGCGCGAACGGCAAGGAAGAGAAAATCACTAAACGCGTATTGAAGAAGCTCAAAGTGGGGGATTCGGTTCGCCCAGTCGTCGAAGGTGACTTCCTGTTTGGTGATGAAGAGAAGAGTATCGAATTTGCCATTGATGTACTGGAGAAAGACGATCAAGCACAGCCGTTCTTTGTCTTTGGGCATAACATGGCGAAAGGCGGCGTATTGCTAAATACACGTGCAGACCACTTACTAGATGCGCGCCCGTTGTTTAGAGCGGGCCACATTGAGGTGGCGGAAGTGGAAGGCATGTCTTTCCCTGTGAAATTGGATACGGGCGCGGATGTGAGCTCAATTAATGCTCATAACATCAAGCAGTTCGAGAAAGATGGTAAAGACATGGTGAGCTTCACCTACGAGAACGACAGCGGCATGAAGAAAGAATTTACCAAGCCCGTTGTCGACGTGATGCGCATCAAAGCCAAGAAAGGTGAGAAAGCCAACGTACGCCCTGTGGTGGAAATGCACGTTAAGCTGGGCGAACTAGAGAAGAAGATTCGCGTTAACTTGCAAGATCGTAGCCGCTTCCATTACAGCATGATTCTAGGTAAGAACTTCTTGAAGCACGGTGCGATCGTTGCCAGCGATACCAACTACATTGTGACCGAGAAGCCAGACTACGAAGAGTAATCCTCAAGATTGGTACCTTAAAACGCAAAAGCCGTACTAAAAAGTGCGGCTTTCTTTTATCCGGTCGCAGAATCAATGTTCTTCGGCTTGGTAGCGAATGCTGTTGATAAACCATTCTTTGTAGCCTTCCGGCGTTCTTACTGCGAATTCGTCATCGACTTCTTTTTTTAGTAGTGCACGAGCCATTGGGGAATCAATCGAGATATAGCCTTTCGCATCACCATAGATTTCATCAGGACCAACGATGCGGAAATTCTTCACATCGCCCGCTTCATTCTCAATTTCCACCCAAGCACCAAAGAACACTTTGCCTTCTTGCTGAGGTGAGTAATCCACCACTTTGACTTGCTCTAGGCGCTTACGTAAGTATCTGACACGGCGGTCAATTTCACGCAGGCGTTTTTTGTTGTACTGATAATCTGCGTTTTCGCTTCGGTCGCCCAAACTTGCTGCCCAAGTAACTTTTTTGGTGACTTCTGGGCGTTCTTCTCGCCATAAAAAGTCGAGTTCGGTTTTTAGGCGATTGTAGCCTTCACGGGTAATTAAATTGGTTTTCATTAGAAGTAAATCAGCCGTTATTGGATTCTGTTGATCATATACCCAAGTAACCTCAAGATGCTAGGTTCAGCGAGAATGACTTGGTTTGTAGACGCGGCGGCGATTTAAAGGTCTAGTGGGCCTAAATCAAGAATCGGCAACAAAGTATACAAGCCAAGAGCCTTACTATTTGTAAAGAGTGCCCTTCGGGAGCGTGTAATTGACCCGCTTTTATTATTAAACCAATGGCTGCGTCAAACAACTTGGGAAGAGCTGGCTATTACACTGCGTTGTTTTCCTTGACCTCGAATCAATGACAGCGCTCTGAATCCTGTATCTTGATGTCACTTGGGTATAGCAGCCTTGATTTTGTCTGACTGTAAATTGTTGTGGTGAGAAGAAAAATAATGCGAAACGTCGAAATAAATCATCAAAACCGTGGCTAAGATAAAAAGAGTAACAATTTGCACAAGCACGTTTGAAAAAACAGTGATACATTTTTGACTATAGATGCCTCTGAAAGGATGTTTCAATGCAGGAAAATCATAAAATATTAGTGGTTGATGACGATGCTCGTTTGCGTGCTCTTTTGGAGCGTTACCTTTCTGAGCAAGGTTTTCAGGTGAGAAGTGTCGCTAACGGCGAGCAGATGGATCGTCTTCTGACCCGTGAAAACTTCCACCTTATGGTGCTGGATTTAATGTTGCCGGGCGAAGATGGCTTATCGATTTGTCGTCGTCTACGTCACGCCAACAACATGCTGCCTATCCTTATGCTGACGGCGAAAGGCGATGAAGTTGATCGTATCGTTGGTCTTGAAGTAGGTGCAGACGATTACTTACCAAAGCCGTTCAACCCGCGTGAACTGCTAGCTCGTATTAAAGCAGTACTTCGCCGCCAAACGGTTGAACTGCCAGGTGCGCCAAGCACGGAAGAGAAAGTGGTTGAGTTCGGTGACTTCCGTCTGAACCTCGGTACGCGTGAAATGTTCCGTGGTGATGAAGCGATGCCATTGACGTCGGGTGAATTCGCAGTGCTGAAAGCGCTTGTGACCAACGCTCGTGAGCCGATGTCGCGCGATAAGCTGATGAATATGGCTCGTGGTCGTGAATACTCAGCGATGGAGCGTTCTATCGACGTTCAAATCTCGCGTCTACGCCGTATGCTAGAGGATGATCCAAGCAAGCCGCGCTACATCCAAACGGTATGGGGCTTAGGTTACGTGTTCGTCCCAGACGGCAAAGAAGCGTAATTATCTCTAAGGTCTGCCGATAATACTCGGCTGCTCATATTCCACCCTCAAACCCCCTTCCTGTTTGAGGGCTGGAAACTCGCAATTAATGTTGTTCACTAGGAACAGTCCATTAGGAACTCTCCATGCGAATCCGAAGTTCATTTACACAATCCATTCTGCTGTTCATCTCTTTGCTTCTCGCTAGCCAAGTCTTTTCTTACTACGCCGTTTTTAACTACGCGTTGATGCCAAGTTTGCAGCAGTTCAACAAAATTCTCGCTCACGAATTGAATCTAGTGCTCGATGAAGATGGTTTACTCAAGTCCGATGCGCCACTCCGTCATCAACTGCTGGAAAACTTGGGCGTGACGGTACATAGCGTCGATAGCGAGATGATGAATGAGTTCAATCATGCGATGTCGATTGATTTGATGTCGGAAGAGATGACGCAAGAGCTCGGTTCTCCAACGGAAGTGCGTTTGCTGCTTGGCAGTGAAAGCTACATTCTGTGGATGCGTATCGATCAGTTGCCGAACTCCATCATCCGTATTCCGCTCTCTGAACTGCAAGAAGAAGATTTTGCTCCGCTGTTCCGTAACAGCTTGATCATGGCGCTTCTGATCATTGCTGGTGGCTGGTTGTTTATCCGCTTGCAAAACCGACCTTTGATTGCGCTAGAAAAAGCCGCGAAAGGAGTAGGTCGAGGTGAAATTCCGCCGCCATTGCCAGAGAAAGGTGCTTCAGAAATCCGCTCTGTAACTCGCGCATTCAACCAGATGTCGAAAGGCATTCAAGAACTGGAAGAAGATCGTGCGCTACTGATGGCTGGCATCAGCCACGACTTACGCACGCCACTGACGCGTATTCGCCTTGCGACAGAAATGATGTCACCTGAAGACAGTTACTTAGCCGAAGGCATCATCAGTGATACCGAAGAGTGTAACGAGATCATCAGTCAGTTTATGGACTACCTCAAGCCAGTAAATAAAGAGTCGTTTGAGCAGGTGGACATCAATACCATTACCAGCGATGTAGCAACGTCGGAAGGGGGTTATGAAGTCGAAATCGAAACTGACCTCAATCCTACGATGCCAACCGCGAAAGGCAGTCCAATCGCGATTAAACGCGCGGTGAGTAACCTTGTGGTCAATGCTCTGCGATACGGCAATGGCTGGGTGAAAATCAGTACAGGTGTCACCGCCGACAAACAGTTGGTGTGGGTTTGCGTTGAAGACAATGGTCCAGGCATTGAGCAATCGCAAATTGCACGCTTGTTTGAACCTTTTACTCGTGGTGATACTGCTCGTGGCAGTGAAGGGACTGGATTGGGCTTAGCCATTGTGAAGCGTATCGTCAGCCAACATTCTGGTTCGGTTGTGGTACGTAACCGCAGTGAAGGCGGGTTAAGCGCACAAATCAGTTTCCCAACCAAGTAAGCTTTCTTCGCCCAATTGATTCCAATAAAAAAGCCCAACCAAAGTTTGGTTGGGCTTTCCGATCATCCTAGTGCAAGATTAGGATTCTTTTATCTCTTGAGCAACCAGCTCGTCTTCTTCTTCCAATTTCTCTGGAAGCAGTAGGTTCAATACGATAGCGGTGATGCCGCCTGCTGCCACACCTGTCGAGAAAATGCTCTTGATAAACTCAGGCATGAATTGCAGAATTTCAGGTTTTTGTGCAATGCCTAAACCCATCGAGAACGACAGTGCCATGATTAGGATTGCGCGGCGATCGAGGTCGACACGAGAGATGATGCGTACGCCCGCTGCGGCAATGGTGCCGAACATCACGATAGTCGCGCCGCCCAGAACTGGCTCAGGAATCAGCTGAACAAAGCTTGCCACGCCCGGGAACAGCCCCAGAATCACCAACATGCCTGAGATGAAGTAACCCACATAACGGCTTGCTACACCAGTGAGCATGATGATGCCGTTGTTTTGGCTAAAGGTAGAGTTTGGGAAGCTGTTGAATACTGCTGCAATCGCTGAGTTCAGACCATCAGCTAATACGCCGCCTTTGATGCGCTTCATGTAAACCGGACCTTTCACTGGCTCACCGGAAACTTCAGACGTTGCGGTGATGTCACCAATTGCTTCTAGTGCCGTAATGAAGAAAATCAGAACCAGTGGAATAAACAGCGACCAGTCGAAGCTCAAGCCGTATTGCATTGGGATCGGCAGTGCGATGAGGTCAGTTTCGCCCAGTGTTGAAGTGTCGACCATGCCCATGAAGTACGCCATGACGTAGCCAACCAGCATTGCAATTACAATTGATGCAACACGTAGGTATGGGTTCTTTGAGCGGTTAAGGATTACGATCAAGCCAAGTACTGTGCCAGCGAGAGCTAACTTGTCTAGGCTACCGAAAGAGCCATCGCCCATTGCAGCATAGCCTCCGCCCATTGATACCAAACCCACTTGGATAAGCGTCAGACCGATAAGCGTCACGACGATGCCAGATACCAATGGCGTGATGATGCGGCGTGCGTGTTCTAAAACGCGAGATAGCAGGATTTCTGCAAAAGACGCGACCAAGATAGTACCGAAAATCGCTGCCATCATGGTGCTAATGTCCGCGCCGCCGGCTTTGAGAGAAAGACCCGCACCAATGATTGGACCAAGGAAGTTGAAGCTGGTGCCTTGCACTGAAAGTAAGCCAGAGCCGATAGGACCAAAGGTACGAATTTGAATAAAGGAAGACACGCCAGATGCAAACAGCGACATGCTGATGATGGTGTTGGTTTGGTCAGCAGGCACACCCAAAGACTGACAAATGATCAGAGAAGGGGTGATAACGGCTACGAACATCGCCAATAAGTGCTGAAGTGCAGCAAAAATGGTCTGAGGTAGTGGTGGGCGATCGTTTAACTGATAGACCAGTTCCGAAGTTCGGTTTGAAGTTGTCATGTTTGTCTCGCTAGTCGCAATAATTCTTGCCCCAGAGCTCGCTGAATGGGAGTGCTGGGTGGAGTTGACGTTATGACCTGTGATTGCTGTTAATCAGTGTCAACTCAGGTTGGTTTGATGTGACAAGGTGCACACCATAAATTTTGAGCGCGATTATAGAGGGATTTATTCAAAAAGCAAACGTTTGCTTTGAGCTGAAAAGAAAAGGCGATAACGGAATGGTTATCGCCTTTAAGGTTTTACTTTGGGAGTTTAGTTTTTTAAGTGTTTATCGAAGAACTCACCAATTTGAGTAAGGTACTTGGCTTGGTGCTCATCATTATAAAATCCGTGCCCTTCATCGCCGATCACCATTGTTTTGTGCGGATAATTGATCGCTTTGAGCGCTTCCACTAAGGCGTCAAATTGTTCAATTGGTGCTCGTTCATCTTTGGCTCCGTGGACCAACATAATGTCTGCTTTTAGCTTGTCGACATGATGAACGGGTGACATGGATTGAAGCTCTTTCTTATCACGACCGATCACTTCTTCTAGATAGTTAACGCCTGACTTGCGGTCTTTTACGTCGCCTTCAGTGTAAAGCATTTCAAGGTCATAGACGCCAAAGCTGCCTACTGCACACTGGAACAGATCCGGTTCGACGATGGCACTTTGAAGCGCACTATAGCCACCAAAGCTACCGCCAGAAATACAGATACGATCGGCATCGGCAATACCTTGCTTGATGATATGGCGAGTGGCATCAATGATGTCGTACTGAATATTGGTACCCCATTTACGGTATCCAAGTTCTTCAAAATTATCTCCAAAGCCACCACTACCACGGAAGTTGATTTGCAGAACAGCATAGCCCTTTTGAGCTAAGAACTGGTTCTCTGGATTGAATTCCCACCAGTCACGCGGTCCGTGAGGTCCACCGTGCGGGTTCACAATCAAAGGTAGGTCCTTTTCCGCTTTACCCGGTGGAAGTGTTAGCAAGGCATTGATTTCCTGCCCGTCTCTTGCCGTGAAAGCAAATGGACGAACTTCTGCCATTTTTTTCGGGTCGTGCCATTTCTGTGCAGAGAAGAGGTATCGACCTTCGACAGGATCGGTGTTGAATAGGTAATAATCGCCGGGATTACGGTCATTAAATGCCAGAGCAATGAATTTATCGCCATTTTCTGTTTGGCTAAGAATACGGACTTGATGACCTTCAAATGTCGCCAGTAGTTGCTTCAACTGCTTGCTCAGCGGGTGCTTGTCGTCCACGAAGGCATAGGTTGGATAGTCTTTTTCATATTCAATGGCGTACAGTTGCTTGGATTGCTGATCAAGCCAAAAGTTATGTGGTGAAACCTTTTCGCCAGCAACCACTTCTTTGTATTTTCCTGTTTTTAAATCAACATGGTAAATCGCTTGGGGTGAGCCGTCTTTACTTGCAGCGGCATAAATCGAATGGTTGTTTTCGGCGAAGGAAATGGGGGTTAGTTCTTCTAAATTGAGTTTGTCTAATGTCGCGATGGATTGCCACTTGTTGCCATTGCGATAGAAAGACTTGAGTTTGAGATCATCACCAGAGCCCGTTACAAAACCGACTTGGTTATCATGGTTAACTAGGAAATAGCTATTTCTGATAGGGGCGGACATCTGCTTGGTCGCGCGACCGTTGTAGACATTGACTTTGTAGACGTCTTTTTCCTCTTCCATGTCAAATGAGCGGTTGTATGGAATCGCAGCAATCAGCATGTGCTTTTCGTCATTTGGCATTGGGTCTAACATGATGCCGAAGGCGCGAGTGGCTTTGCCTCGTTTAGAAACGCTGCTGCCGCTTTGTGGTGGTTGAGGACCGAACAGGTAGGCGGTTTTAGAACCGTCGACATTCGCGGCAACAAATTCACCTGTGGGTGAGGGTTGAGTAAACCAGCCCGTGAAGGTTTCTTTTGAAGCGACAACGCGCTCATTGTTGACCCAGTAATAATCGGCTACTTGCTCGTTGTCTGGGAATCGAAGCATGTTGGTTGGCTTCATTGTTTGTGCGTCGAGAATGACCAGCGCATCTTTACCATCCACTTTGGATTCGACCCCAAGGTATTTACCATCAGGGGAGAGTTTTGGGTTAAAAAAGCTCGACCCTTTAGCGAACAATTTCGCCATGTCTGAGGTGTCAGCAAATGCTGAACCACTACTTAGAATAAAGGCTGAAGCCAACAGCCCAAGGCAGGTACTCTTCATTTCTACTCCTTGAAACGTATTTATTATAAGAGTGGAGGTTAGTGGTAGCGCTTAACTAACCTAGCCGAGAGCACAACGCATCTATGTGTTGTGTTAATAAAACGTTATTGATTTTACATATTTAAAATCAATAGAATAGGAATTTAGATGTGATTTAGTTATCGAATTGGTGAAAGAAACGTCTTACTTCTAAGGCGCAGCCCGTTTACGCCTTAGAATAAATGTCACGCTCGCCTAACCAACGGTCAATAATTGCGGTCGCATTCGTTGGGTAGTTGTCATGAATGTAACGTGCAATGCGTTGAACTTCTGGAATTAAGCGCTGATCTCGCACTAAGTCGGCAATTTTAAAATCTGCCAAGCCAGTTTGTTTGGTACCAAGAAGCTCACCCGGTCCACGAATCTCTAAGTCTTTCTGTGCAATCACGAAGCCGTCGTTGCTTTCACGTAATACGCCTAAACGTTTTTGGGCGGTTTTTGATAGTGGCGAGTGATACAGCAACACACAATGGCTCGCCACTGAACCTCGACCAACACGACCTCTAAGCTGGTGCAACTGAGCTAAACCTAAACGCTCTGGGTTCTCGATGATCATCAGGCTGGAATTGGGTACGTCTACGCCTACCTCAATCACTGTCGTTGCGACCAGTAAATGCAGCTTGTTGTCTTTGAAATCCTGCATCACCGCTTGCTTCTCAGCGGGCTTCATTCGTCCGTGCACTAGACCAATTTTTACGTCAGGCAGTTTACGTTGCAGCTCTTCTGCAGTGTCGGCAGCAGCTTGAGCCTCCAAGACTTCGGACTCATCAATCAAGGTACATACCCAATACGCTTGTTTGCCTTCGTTTAAGCAGGCATTGCGCACTCGTTCGACGATATCATCGCGTTTGGTGTCTGGAATTGCGACCGTCTGGATTGGTGTTCGACCCGGTGGTAACTCATCAATCACCGACGTTTCTAAGTCGGCATAAGCAGTCATGGCTAATGTTCGCGGAATTGGCGTTGCTGTCATGATGAGCTGATGTGGATAAGCGCCTTGTTTTGCACCTTTCTCGCGTAGCTCTAAGCGCTGGTGGACACCAAAGCGGTGCTGTTCATCAATAATGACCAAAGCAAGATGATGAAACTCAACATGCTCTTGGAAAAGGGCGTGAGTGCCCACGACCATTTGCGCTTCACCACTGGCAATACGCGCCAATTCGGCTTCTTTGGCTTTACCTTTTAATTTGCCCGCCAGCCAACCGACTTGAATGCCCATTTTCTCAAACCAATTAGCGAAGTTAATCGCGTGCTGTTCGGCGAGCAGCTCGGTCGGTGCCATTAAAGCGACTTGATAGCCGTGTTCAATGGCTCTGACGGCAGCAAGCGCAGCAACTAGAGTTTTCCCCGAGCCTACGTCACCTTGAACAAGGCGCATCATTGGGTGCGTTTTTTCCAAATCGGCTTCAATTTCTTTAACGACTCGTGCTTGAGCATTCGTCGGCGAGAAGGGCAATTGAGCCAGTAGTTGCTTTTTCAGCGAGTTACACAACGCCAAAGGCAATGCAACGTCCTGTTGTCCTTTGCTGCGCACTGCCAACATAGAGAGGTTCTGCGCCAGTAATTCTTCCATGATCAAACGAATTTGAGCTGGGTGTTTACCTTCATCAAACTCATCCAAATTAATGGTTGGAGGCGGTCGATGAATCGTATGCAATGCTTGCGACATGGTGATCTGGTGATTGTACAAACCGGAAGGCAGCAACTCTTGCACTGCGGCTTTATCGAGGAGTGATAAGGCTTGTTCCGTCAGGTTACGCAAAGTGATTTGACGTAACCCATCGGTGGTTGGATAAACGGGGGTTAAGCTTTGTTCCACATCCGGCTTTTGTTCACTTACATAAAACTTGTAGTCAGGGTGAACAATCTCTAAGCCCATACCACCACGCTTTATTTCACCGTAAGCGTGTACTAACTTACCATTCGAGAAATTGTTCTTCATCGCGGCAGTAAAGTTAAAAAAGCGTAGAGTAATGGTGCCATTGCCGTCGCTGATTTTTACTGTCAGCATTTTGCGTTTGCCGAAAGTAGTATCGACAGCCATGACTTTGCCCTGTACTGCCGCCCAGAGCCCGGCATGCAGCTTGGCTATTGGGTAAATGCGAGTGCGATCTTCGTAACGAAGAGGAAGGTGGAACAGTAGATCTTGAACGCTATGCAAGCCAACTTTGGCGAGTTTTTCTGCGACTTTGGCGCCAACTCCAGACAGAGAGGTTAAAGGAATAGCAGATAACATTTGGGCAGACATAGTGGGCTCAAGAAAATAGTTAACATAGCAGTATGTTAACCACGAAGCTGTGTTTTTGTACAGGGAAAAATACAGCTTCGTGAGGAGTTGAATTTCGCTCCTTCGTCGCTATTCAGGATAACAAAAGTTGATTATTTACTTTGCATCTCTTTCCACCACGATTCGTCAGCCACAATTTGGCCTTCGTCATCAAGTTGTGGATATTCTAGCCCTTTGCGTTTCGCTACTTTTGCTAAGACCGGATGTCCTCGCTCAAACAGAATTCGGTTGATGGTCTCTTTTGGCAGTGCGCTTTTATCACGTTCGTACATACCAGCGGCTTCACGCTGACGCTGCGCTTCATAAAGAATCACAGCACTGGCGACTGAGACATTTAAAGACTGCACCATACCGATCATTGGAATAATGATGTCTTGGTCTGCGAGTTTCTTCGCTTGCTCTGAAGCGCCAATTTTTTCGCTACCCAGAATGATTGCCGTTGGCTTGGTGTAGTCGATCTCACGAAAATCGACCGCGGTGTCCGAAAGGTTGGTGACCAGAACTTGCATGCCTTGTGCTTTGAGCTCGGTAATCGCAGTTTCAATCGAATTGTGAGTATCCACTTCAACCCAGTTGCGTGCCCCTGCTGAGGTGTGGGTCAGTGTGCGCATTTTGTCGGGCCAAATCGCATGAACTTTGTGTAAGCCTGTTGCGTCAGCGGTACGGATCACTGCAGAAACGTTGTTCGGCTTATGAACTTCTTCAAGGCACAGGGTGAGGTCGGTTTGGCGTGCTTTTAACACCTGATGGATGCGGTTGTAACGTTCTAAATTCATAATAAATAGAGATATAAAAAAATCGCCACCCAGAGTGTGGGTGGCGATAGAGTTTAGTTCTTTCTTCGTCTGACTCGAGTCGCCTGTGGCATGGTCTTAATCTTACGCATGATGCCAGCAAGGTGAACACGATCTTTGGTGGTTAGCAGAACGGTAACGGTGTACAAGCGACCGTCGCGTTCTTCGGTTGAAAGACCGTGAATGTTCGAACCGGTTTTCGAAATCACATTGGTCAATTCCGCTAACGCACCTTGGTTATTGAGCATATCGACTTTCAGTTCAGCAATGAACTCTTTGTCGTACTCTTCAGACCAAGCGACTGCCATGTATTTGTCCGGCTCTTTCTGGTATCCGCGTACGTTTGGACACGTTTCACGGTGAACCACAAGACCACGACCTGGCGATACGTGAGCGATAATGTGGTCATCCGGGATAGGGTGACAACAATTTGCGAAAGTCAGTAGCAGACCTTCTGCCCCACGGATTGGCAGTTTCTTGTTAGATTCGTTTGGAATTGAGCTTGTGGTGGTCAATTCATCAGTGTCACCCAATAAGCGACGTGCGATGACGATACTCATCAACTCACCCAAACCAATTGCTGCTAGCAGATCATCGACGCTTTCTAGGCGCAGATCAGTCAGCACTTCTTGGATGTTTTCTGGGTAGATTGAATCAATCGAATGACGACCTAAAGCGTGATTCAGTAGACGACGACCTAAGGTAATCGATTCTTCACGACGCATGGTCTTCAATACTTGACGAATCTTAGTGCGAGCGCGAGAAGTCACGACATAGTTTAACCAAGCCGCGTTTGGACGCGCACCTGGTGCACTGATGATTTCTACTGTCTGACCGTTCTTCAGTGCCTTACTTAGTGGGTAAGGGTTACGGTCAACACGAGCACCAACACAAGAGTTACCGACATCAGTATGTACGGCATAGGCAAAGTCGACAGCCGTTGCGCCTAATGGCAATTCAACGATACGACCTTTTGGTGTGAATACGTAAATCTCATCTGGGAAAAGATCCGATTTTACGTTTTCAATGAATTCGAATGAGTTACCAGCGCTTTGTTGTAGCTCAAGCAGGCTTTGCATCCAACGCTGAGCTTTCACTTGCGCTGTTGTGCCAGACTTGTCGCCCTTGTCTTTGTATGACCAGTGCGCAGCGACACCTTTGTCCGCCATTTGATCCATATCTTCGGTACGGATCTGAACTTCAACTGGTACGCCATGTGGGCCAACCATAGAAGTATGTAGCGATTGGTAGCCGTTCGCTTTTGGTACCGCAATGTAATCTTTCATACGACCAGGACGTGGCTTATACAAGCTGTGTACTTGGCCTAGAACGCGATAACAAGTATCGGCAGTATCAACAACCACTCGGAAAGCATAGATATCCATGATGGTGTGGAAACGCTGTTCTTTGGTTTTCATCTTGTTATAGATGGAGAACAGGTTCTTTTCACGACCTAACACGCGCGCATTCAAGCCAACATCTTCGAGTCGACCTTCAATTTCGCTGTGAATACGTTGGATCATCTCTTTACGATTACCACGTGCCGCTCTTACCACTTCTTTTAGAACGCGGTAGCGGTTCGGGTAAAGCGCTTCGAAGCCAAGCTCCTCAAGTTCCGTTTTGATATTGTGAATACCAAGACGGTGAGCCAGCGGCGCGTAGATTTCCAGTGTTTCACGAGCAATACGGCGTTTTTTGTCGGGGCGCAGGGCACCTAACGTGCGCATGTTGTGCGTACGGTCAGCCAGTTTGATCAGGATAACGCGGATGTCTTGCACCATCGCCAGAACCATCTTACGGAAGTTCTCGGCTTGAGCCTCTTTCCTATCGCGGAATTTGAGTTTGTCCAGTTTAGATACACCATCAACCAGCTCAGCGACGGTATTGCCGAATTTCTCTTCGAGATCTTCTTTTGTAACGTCACAGTCTTCGATGACGTCATGCAGCAAAGCAGCTTGGAGGGTTTCGATATCGAGGCGCATTTCGGCCAAGATTCGAGCCACAGCGACTGGGTGGATGATGTATGGTTCACCGCTTGAGCGGGTTTGCCCTTCATGGGCATCTCTTGCTACCACATAAGATTGACGCAGAGCCTCAATTTGAGGCTCTGTTAGGTATTCTTGGGCAACGTCTTTGAGGCTATCGAATAGATACAAATTATAGGCCCGGGAGGTTGTTGAATTCTAAAGTCAGAATTAACGGTTGTGAGCGATGCTGCTTACTGCCGCTAGCTCTGCCGCTTCTTGCTCTTGCTGTTCTTGACGTTCACGAGCGTCTAGAACTTCTTTAGTAATTAAACCTTCTTCGATTTCGCGTAGAGCGATAACCGTTGGCTTATCGTTCTCTTCTGGCACTAGTGCATCTTTACCGCCAGTTTGCATTTGACGAGCGCGGCGAGCCGCAATCAGTACTAGGTCGAAACGGTTGCCAACTTTTTCAACAGCGTCTTGAACAGTTACGCGTGCCATGAGGACTCCAAATAGTTAACTAAATTTTGAATGACGAGAAAGTATACAGTCTCAGCGTAATATTTACTAGCGATAAGACGTGCAACAACAATGACTTTCTATATAAGCAATATAAGCTTCCTTACCGTAATAAAGAAGCGAAAATTTGTGTTTCAGTGCAGAATTACTCTGCTAGAAGCGCATCAAGCATACCTTTATATTTAGCAGCTTGCTTTTCTTCCTTCAATCTTTCCGCACGTAGGATGGCTTTAAAGTCCATTAATGCAGTATCGAAATCATCGTTTACGATTACGTAATCGTACTCGTTGTAGTGTGAGATTTCAGATTTTGCTTCTGCCATGCGTTTTGCGATCACTTCTTCGCTGTCTTGACCACGAGTGTTTAGACGGCGTTCTAGCTCACCATTTGATGGTGGCAGGATAAAGATGCTTTTCGCTTCTGACATTTGCTCACGGATTTGACGTGCACCTTGCCAGTCGATGTCTAGGAAAACGTCGATGCCTTTGTTTAGCGTTTCTTCAATCCATACGCGTGATGTGCCGTAATAGTTACCAAACACTTCTGCGTATTCTAGGAAGTCGCCTTGTGCAATCAGAGCTTCAAACTCTTCTTTTGCAACGAAATGGTAGTGGATACCGTTTTCTTCGCCAGGGCGCATGCCACGAGTAGTATGAGACACAGACACTTTCATTGCATATGTTGGGTTACGTTCCAACATTGCTGAGATCAAGCTAGATTTACCTGCGCCGCTAGGTGCAGATACGATATAGAGAGTACCTTTGCCCATTGTACTGTTCCACTTTTGGTTGGATTGAGTGAATGCCGAAAGAAGTCTCGACCTTGTTGTCATGCCAACGACGTTTATTCACGAGATTGGTATAACGATAGCACTGGCGTTGATGATTTCTTCATCAAACTGCTTGAGATTGGTGATAAACCCGCCAGAAAAATGGAGGCGAAGAGTATCATGATCTCCCAGATGTTGCTAGCCGATCTTTTGGATCTTTGAGGTGTGGTATGAATTCACCCTCTATATATAGAAGCGAAAAAAGGGGAAGCTTTCACTTCCCCAGGCGTGCGACTGACTCACACTTAATTTTCGGAGCAACCACAACCACTTTGGTTACTACTTTGCAGATGATGAGCGCCTATTAGCCTTGCGACTCTAGGTAGTTGATCCATGGACTCACTACTTGTCTCATCGAATCCGATTGTGCTGCTTTCTTCATTGATTTAAGCGCCTGAGTTGGCTGATTCAATTCAAAGAAAGCCATGCCGCGGATGTATTGCAATTCTGCGGCTTGCGAGCGCGATGCGTCAGAGGCAGGCGTCGCAGCAAACTTAGAAGCAGCTTGGTATTGCTTCGCTTGAATCATCAAACGGGCAATTTTTAGCTGGCTTTTTGTCTTAGGAGCCAATTGATAAGCGGTTTGATAGGTATCAATCGCATTATCAAGCTCTTTCGACTGCTGCCAAAATGACGCTAAACGCTCTAAGTTTTCTTGGTTTGTTTCGATATTACCGTTTGCCATTTCATCTTTTAGAATCTTCGCAGCGCGGTAAGGTATCTCTTGATAAGCAAGGAAGTTGACTAGACGTAAGTACTCTTTCTCTTCTTCAAACAAGCCCAGTTTGTACGCCATTTCTAAAGCAGAAAGTGCATTCTTGTCTTGGTTCAGCTCCATGTAAGTACCAGAAAGTTGCATCCAGTAGCGCTTTTTCTGTGGGTACTTAGTGGTTAGGATCTTAAGAACACTAGCAACGCTCTTCATTTGACCTAGCTCGTAATGAGAAGCCATCAGAAGCATGTACCACGATTCACTTGGATTCTTCGTCATTGCAATCGCTTTTTTAGTTGGTGCGATTGCTTTACGGTAGTCTTCCATTTGAACGTAAGCACTTGCTAGCGTGATGTAAGCGTGTGCTTGTGGTTTTTCTTTCGTTGTTTCAGCTACGGCAAACCACTTTTCCATGGTTTTAACCGATTTCTTAAACTGTTCTTCAGCAAGATATAACTGAGCAAGGCTGTAACGAACTTGCTGTGCAACGGGTACTGGAAGAGCATCCAGAGAAAGCGCTTCTGCAAAGTACTTAGATGCCTTTACATAGTCGTCTCTCATTGAGTACAAGAAGCCCATCTGTTGCAGCAGTACTGCACGGTCATACTTCTTTGAAGTTTTACCGAGTGCCTTGTTCAACCTTTCGATTGCATCAGAGTATTTCTCAGTCGCAATCAGTTCTTGAACTTTGTTAACGACTTTAAATGTTTTATCAGAAAGCTGTGGCGAATCTTTGGCAACAACAGGTGTGCTAAGCACACCCATTGTTAACGCAACAGAAGCCAGCAATGTCTTGAGTAATTTCATATTGTGACTCCCTAGTTGGTGGTGAACTCAATTTCTTGAGCCATGCGCGAGGCCACCGGTTGTCCATCAACCATCTTAGGTTTGAAAGTCCATTTCGATACGGTCTTTCTTGCTGCTTTACCTAAACCAAGTCGACGAGGTGTCTCTTTTACTACCTTGATGTCTTCAACCGCGCCGCGAGCGTTAACGGTGAATTCAATCAATACCACGCCTTTCTCTAGACCTGACTTCGCCGCTTTACGAGGCATTTGAGGTTGGAAAGTCGCTAATGGTACTGGACCACCCGATCCCGCAACTGAACCACCGCCCTGAGAGTAGTGACCAAGTACTGAGCCACCCGTAACATTAACTGGTAGATCAAGTTTCGGCATGTCCATCGGGATTTGATCCATCACCGGTTTGACCGTTGACGTCACCTTCATTTCAGGTGGCGGTGGCGGACGCTTCGGTGGTGGTGGTTTTGGTAGTTCGCGCTTTTTCTCCTGTATTTTTTCGTCCGGTTTAATGCGAATGAATTCAACCATACGTAGATCATCATTCGACACTAGCTCGTGGCGCTCTTTGTTTACTAGCTTGTCCATCCCCCAGAACAATCCGAGGGAGACAATGAGCGCCAGTGCAATTGAGGCCAGATACCGCATAGGCTTAATCCTTATTGGTTGCGGCAATGGAGATGCTTTCTACACCTGCCATCTTAATCTGGTCCATAACCTTCACGACTACACCAGCGTTAGCTTCAGTATCCGCTTGGATAACAACTGCACCATCTGGGCTTTCTGCACGTAGACGTTCGATGTTTGCACGTACGGCGTCTACTTCGATGCGACGTTTATCAACCCAAACGTCACCAGCGGCACCAATGGCAACCATGATGTTACCTTTCTTCACGGTTTGCGCTGAGCTAGCCGTTGGGCGATTTACTTCTAGACCGGCTTCTTTAACGAACGATGTTGTTACGATAAAGAAGATCAACATGATGAAGACGATGTCGAGCATCGGTGTCATATCGATAGCAGCTTCATCACTGCTGTCATTGCTATAGCGTCTCTTCATGACCTATACCTCTAATTCCGTTTACTCAGGCAATGTGCTTTAGCTTGTCTTCAAGCTTCTGCGTGGTGACTTTGGCTAAATGATCAAGACGAGTACTAAAGAACAGTCCTGATAGTGAAGCCACCATTCCCGCTAATGTTGGGATTGTTGCCTTTGAGATCCCCGAGGCCATTGCTCGAGGGCTTCCTGTACCTGTAACCGCTAAGATATCGAATACCTGAATCATGCCGACAACGGTGCCGAGTAGACCAAGTAGGGGACAAAGTGCAATCAGTACTTTAACGATTGGTAGTCCCTTTTTATTCTCAATATCCTGACGAGAAACGATTTCTTGTCGGATCATCTTAGCGTTCCAGCTTTTATGTTCTGAGCGCTCTTCCCAAAAGCTAACGGCTTTTTTCATTGCTTTTGGAGCGACGGCAGCGAAGTAAAACCAACGTTCTAGCAATACTGCCCACAACATGAAGCTGAGGATAAAGATGACGACAAGCACGTCGCCACCCATTCCCAAGAAGCGCCTAATTGATTCAAGTTCTCCAACTAACCACCACATAACGCCTCCTTAGCTTTCGGCTTTATGCAGTTTTTCCTGATAGCGAGCGATGAAGCCTGCACTCTGTTCTTCAAGAGTTTGAACCAAACGACGACCTTTACTGTGTACGATGGTGTACAGGAACAGTAGAGGAATTGCGACAACCAGACCAAGCATCGTAGTAACAAGTGCTTCTGAGATACCGCCAGCCATTAGCTTAGGATCACCTGTACCAAATAGTGTGATTGCTTGGAACGTACCGATCATACCCATAACCGTACCCAGTAGACCTAGAAGTGGTGCTACAGAAGCGAACAGTTTGATTGAGCTGATAAAGCGTTCAATGCTCGGTGCGTTACGTAGGATGATTTCGTCCAGTTTCGCTTCAAGATCTTCAAGGTTGTCACCTTTGTGTTCTTGGTAAGCTTGGATAACTTCACCCAGAGGGTTGCCAGGAATAACAGTGTCTGATTTCGCTTGCTTACGCATTTTGCCACCGATAACGAGTAGGCGTAGGTAACAAACGAGTGCGATCAGTGCACCAATTGCACCCATAGCTAGGATTACGTAACCAACGATACCACCTTGGTCAATACGCTCCTGAACGGTAGGGCTTTGTACTAGTAGAGACAGAATCACACCACGAGATGGGTCGATAAATAGTGGTTCGTATGTGCCTTCTGCTGCCTCAAAACCGCCAACTAGGCGAGTGATGTTCTTGCTCGGTTGACGTGATAGCTCTTCGAACTTACCAGTTTGAGGTACGTAAGTTACGTATTTGCCATCTGCGATTGCGTTAAACTCACCCACTAGGGTTACGTCACGTACCGCTTCTTTACCTTCGCCGTATACAACGGTCGCTTGAGCTGTTGTTGTATCACCTGATGCGACTACTTGTTGTAGGATTGTGTGCCAAAACGCTTCAAGTTCTTGCGTAGATGGCAGTTCTTTACTTTCCGCTAGTTTAGAAAGTAGTACGTCACGCTCAGGGAAAAGAACGGCGTTTTGCGAAGCTGCAAATAGACCTTTAAATTCCCCCGCATATTGGCGAACCACACCAAACATCTCACCTAAAGTCCCTGAACGAACGCGAAGTGTTTCAGTTAGCTCAGTTAGCTGCTTGTCGTTTTCATCAAATGTTGCTTTTAGCTCATCACCAAGTGCTTGTTGGGCAGCTAGCTCGTCACGAGCTTGTTGTAGCAATGCAGCTTGCTTGTCGCGGTTGTTTTTGAACTCAGCTTCACGAGCTTTGTTCTCTTTTGATTCAACAATACTTTCTGATTTTACGTTTTTCAGTAGCTCAGATAGGTTTTTAGGTGCTTCAGCTTGCGCACCAGAAATCATGAATAAGCTCGCTAGCAAACCAGCGGCTAGAGTTTTGAATCCTTTCATTTCTTATTCCTCCCCAGCAAATACAGGCAGTTTGATCAGCGCTGGTGGCGCTTGTTTCTTAGCGATACGAAGACCTTGCTGTACAGCGATACGGTAGTTTTCAGGTAGTGATTCCCATTGACGGGTTTGTTGATTCCACATGCCTGTTTCACCGCCATCCGGAGATTGGAATAGAAGCGCAGTACGACCAATACGTAGGAAGTCGTAAGTCACGGTTTCACCGTTGCGCTCTAGGCTAGCTTTGTAAGATTCAATGGAGCGAGAGAAGCCTTCTTCGATTTGATACGCTTCCATCACTTTACGGAATTTTTCTGAAGTCGTTACGTCTGCACGATCCATTAGGTCACGCAGCTCAGTAACACGTTTGGTGCGCTCTTCTTTTTGAAATGGAAGATCAAGAGTAACGAACTCATCTAGGGCATCGATCATTTTAAGCGTTAGAGGTACAACTTCTGTCGCTGTTTGGTCGATTTGAGCAATCTGGTTGTTTAATGAATCCAACTCGCCTTGTTGCGATTGAACCATACGATTGATTTGCTCGTTGTAGACTTTCATGCTGTCGATTTGGCGAAGCAAGCCTTTGTATTCAGCTAGCATGCTTTCCGCGCTTTCAGCATATCCGTCGATTTTTTGTTGAGAAACTTGTGCAGAGGTGTTGGTTTTTGCTTGAGTAGAAATTACCGAACCTGAATCTGCCGCTATAGAACCAGCACTTACAGACAGCAGTGCAGCGGTAATAGCACTCACGCCAAATCTCTTTAACGTCATAGTAGCATCCTTGTCAGTGTATAAAGTCAGTCGATAAGGGCGCGGGAAAGCCCCGCGCCAAAAAGGTTTTTAGAAGCCGTATTCAAGTTGTAGGTAGTAGAAACGGCCTGTGTTGTCGTGGAATGCGAAGTGGTAGCCTTCTGCTTCATTGTAGAATGGCGCCAATTCGTCAGTTACGTTACGGATACCAACAGCAATCGTTGCATTTTCGATACCTGTGTACGCAAGCTGTGTATCCCAAGTTGTTAGAGCGTCAACTTCAGAGTGCTCTGCAGTCTCGTAACGAGTGTCGTAAGAGTGCGTGTAGTTCACGATGTTTGTGAATGCGAAGTCTTCGTAGCCGTAACCAAGCGTTGCTTTACCTTTGAAGCGAGGACCACCGAAGTAAGTACCAATGTAATCTTCTAGGTTGCCGTCTGAGTCACTTTGCTTGTACTCAATGTTGTAAGTACCAGCTAGTTTCACTAGGAAGTCACCGTAGCTATCAGTTGATAGGTCGTACTTCACTTCACTATCGATACCGCTTACTTGTTGCTTAGCAACGTTCACGTACTCATCTAGGATGTAGTCGATATCACCGTTCGCTTTACGAACAACATTAGGGCTGTTTTCGTCGATAAGCTTCTGTGCACCTAGTGTGTCGATCTTGTCATCGTTCACAATGTAGAAGTAATCAACTTTTACAGATAGGTCTTCAAGCGGCTCGATTACAGTACCGATGTTGAATGACTGTGCTGTTTCCGCATCTAGGTCTTTGTTACCTTGGCTAACAACGCGGTATTGACCACGAGTGTCAGTTTGCGGGTCGTAAAGTGTTTGATAGCTTGTAGATGCACCCGCGTTAACTTCTGGTAGAGTCGGTGCTTTGAAGCCGTGGCTGTATGATGCACGGAATAGCACTTCATCCATTGGTTGGTAGCGAACTGCCACTTTCGGGCTGAATGCTGAACCAAAGTCGCTGTAGTGCTCTGCACGACCAGCAAGTTGTACTTCCACTTCTTCGATAACCGGTGCAACAAGTTCTACGTAACCTGCAAATACAGTACGGTCACCATCAGAGCTTGTGCCACCACTACCAACGATTTGGTTTGCTTCAACACTTGCGTCTGGCGTATCAGAACCTGCTTCGTAACGGAACTCACCACCAACAGCAACGTATGCGTCACCGCCTGATAGCTCGAATACTGGGAAAGAAGCACCAGCATTAATGAAGCCAAGTTTAGATTCACCCTTACGTTTTGTTTCAACGCGAGCACCGTCTAGTGATGATGATGGGTTGTTCGTAACGAATGGGTTGTAAGCACCGCTGTCGATCGCCGCTTGGTAGCCTGCGATTGTTAGGTAATTCTTACCTACGTTTTCGGTTTCTGTGTAGTGGTAACCAGCATCAGCTGTCCAGTCTACGTCAGTATCAAACCAGTTTGCGTAACCTTCTGCACCTGCCACAACGCGGATAGAATCCGTTGTGATTTCGTTGATACGGTTACCAGCTTCAAGAATACGGTGACGCATAGTGACGTCTTCACCGTACGTGTTGTTCGGGTTGTCTTTCGAGATAGTCACGTTTTGGAAGTCTGGCGTCGGTGCCGAGATAGTCGTTGACTCAACTCGGTTTAAACTTAGCTCCGCAAACAGGTTGGTATCTTCGTTTAGTTGGTGGTTAAGGCTAGTTAGGAAGTTGTAACGATCACTTTCTGGGATCATTGCAATTTCTTCGTTGTAGTTGTAGTTACATTCTGCGCTACCACCAGTACATAGTGATTCCCATGTACCATCTTCTTTGTAAACACGACCTGGTGTACCTGCAGAGCTACGCCAGTCATAACCACCTTGAGAAGAGTGGTCAGCAGTTTTCGTGTTTGGACGATCTTTCATCATGATGTTGCCTTTTTGGACAACGTTTAGAGACGCCATGATGTTTGTTGCGTCATTGAATGTTTTACCGCCAGTTAGCGTAACATCTAGGTCTTCACCATCGCTGTAAGATGTTTGACCACCGTTTAGGCGAACATCAAAGCCTTCGTAGTCACGCTTAAGGATTACGTTTACTACACCACCGATAGCATCTGAACCGTAGATTGCTGATGCGCCATCTTTAAGAACGTCGATGCGCTCAACAGCTGAAAGTGGGATTGAGTTTAGGTCAACGAAAGTGTCGTTTAGGTTTTGTGCAAACGCGTAGTTTGCTACACGGCGACCGTTAAGTAGAACTAGAGTACGGCTCGCACCAAGACCACGAAGAGAAACACCAGAAGTACCTGCAGCAAAACTGTTAGTAAATGAGCTGCCGTAGCTGCCTGCACCATTCTGTGTTAGTCCACGTAGAACATCATCTACGCTTACAGCACCCATCTTAGCGATGTCATCTGCTGTATATACGTCTACTGGGTTTGGACCTTCCATGTCCGTAGTGGAGATACGTGAACCTGTTACCTTCATCTTCTGAAGTTGTTCAACTTGCTGCTCTTCTGCCTGTGCTGCTAGAGGTGCCACTGCTGCGGTTCCCAGTGCAAGGCTGATCGCAACAGATAAAGCGGTTGTGTTTTTATACATCCTTGTTGCTCCGATTATTATTATTTCCTATGTCTGGCCATATAACGACCAATTGTGACGTTAATATTTCGTTAACGTTCGGAACATGTATACCTGAGATGAAAAAAGGAAGTCAAACCAGTGGTAAACAGAGATAAAGAAATGTAAAAAAGATGTAAAAAACCAAAAGTGACCTAAATCACAGAATAATTTACTGCATGACGTTTATAAATCGAGATCAAATCTTAATAAAACACCGTATTTTGTGTTTCTTGTAAACACTAATGACTTATATCGCCTATGGATTTTAAGTGGGCGATTAGCACTGAAAATGGATGTATATCTAGAGAATAATTCTGATCTATGCTTTTTACGGAATGGTAGGTATGTTAACTCGCTCGCACTGGGTGGTATCAGAATATGATACCCACCGTTATCAAAGGGCTCACTCGTATTTTTGGGTCAAATATCGCTTAGGTGTTTTTGTCTATTTATTCTGGATATCTGCATGTTTATATAGGCTTTTGGCTCTAAAGTGCCTAGATTGATATTCTGTATGAATTGTTTTTGTGGTTTTTTATAATTATTTACAAAAACATTTCTGTTTTTCGACATCGGAAGAAGTTTGTCATGTTTTGGATTCAAACACTTGAAGCTTGCTCGGATTCAAGATAAATATGACGCTGAAATTATTGCAGTAGTGGAAAAAACTGACTTTTGAAACTCAGGGAGTGTGTTTCAACAGCTTTAGTTACTACGGGATAGAAATGCACCATTTTGGGCCGGATCTTTCCTCTCCAACCCCGCCTAATAATGGACAGTAGACAAGGAGCAAGTTGTATATGCTGTCGTACTTTTTACGTCGATTGGCGTTGGTGATTCCAACGTTTCTCGGAATTACCATTCTTATCTTTGCTATCACGCGATTCGTACCTGGTGGTCCGGTTGAGCGCATGCTGTCTCAAATGCAAGCGCAAGGTGATGGTGCCGCATCAATGACTTCTGCGGGTGGTAACACCGCTCTTTCCGATGACCAAATCGCGGAGCTTAATGCTTTCTATGGTTTAGATAAGCCAGTTATGGAAGCGTATGTTGAATGGCTGAGCCGCTTAGTGACGTTGGACCTAGGTGAGTCAACACGTTACTACGAGCCAGTATCAGACATGATTGCGGAGCGTCTACCTGTCTCCTTATTCTATGGTGGGATGACCTTCTTTATCAGTTACTTTATCTCTATCCCACTTGGCTATTATAAAGCGTTGAAGCACGGTTCTGTGTTTGACTCCGCGTCTTCTATTCTTATTTTCGTTGGTTACGCCTTGCCTGGGTATGTGGTAGGTGTCCTCCTTATTACCTTGTTCAGTTATCACCTAGAGTGGTTCCCGATGGGAGGCTTCGTTGGTGATGATTTTGATGACTATGAGACCTTCTTTGAGCGAGCGAAAGACATTATGTGGCACGCGGTGCTGCCTTTGATCTGTTATCTCATCGGTGATTTTGCGACGTTGACGATGACGATGAAGAACAACCTAATGGAAAACCTATCATCTGATTACATTCGTACTGCCATTGCGAAAGGTTTGCCATTTAAGAAAGCGGTACGTAAGCACGCACTACGCAATAGCTTAATTCCTATCGCCTCTCACTTCGGTAACTCTCTGTTGTTCTTTATGACAGGTGCATTCCTTATTGAAGTAATTTTCAACATTGATGGCATCGGTCTGCTTGGCTATGAGTCCATCATGGAGCGCGATTATCCTGTAGTAATGGGCATCGTAGCTATCAACGCGGTATTACTGCTGATCGGTAATATCATTTCAGATATCTGTGTTGCTTTAGTCGACCCACGTGTGAAGTTTGGAGCGTAATATGATTAAAGTTAGCCCGTTAACTCAAAAGAAAATCCGCCACTTTAAAGAAATCAAACGTGGTTACTGGTCATTTGTGATCTTATCGACCATGTTGATCCTTTCTCTATTTGCTGAGTTGTTGATCAACAGTAAAGCGCTTGTCGTCAAATACGACGGTAGCTTTTACTTTCCTGTGGTGAGTGATGTGCGTTTAGGCAGCGAGTTTGGTCAAGCGTCTTCCAGTGAAGCGGATTACCGCGAGCTGCAAAAAGTCTTCGAAGCGGAAGGTGGTGATAACTTCGTTATTCTGCCGATTGTGCCGTGGAACCCGTACGAGCAAGATTTTAGTGGTGACTTCCCGCCAACGGCTCCAGATGCTGAGAGTAAACACTACCTTGGTACGGACGTGATTGGCCGAGACATCTTAGCTCGATTGGTTTACGGCTTTCGAACGGCGATGGGGTTTGCCTTGCTGACAATGGCAATCTCGTACGCGATTGGTACTGCTGTTGGCTGTGCGATGGGCTTTTGGGGCGGTAAGTTTGACCTGTTTGTTCAACGTTTGATCGAAGTGTGGTCTATGGTGCCGTTTTTGTACGTCATCATGATTTTAGTTTCGATAGTTCAGCCCACATTCACCTTATTCGTTGCCATCAACGTACTCTTTGGATGGATGGGGATGACGTGGTACATGCGTACCATGACTTATAAAGAATCAGCTCGTGAATACGTGATGGCTGCGCGCGCACTTGGTGCATCCACTGGACGTATTCTATTCAACCACATCTTGCCAAATACCATGGTTATGATTGTGACTCTTGCACCATTTACTATCGCTGCAAACATCACTGCACTGACGGCACTGGATTACCTAGGTCTTGGTTTGATGCCTCCAACGCCAAGTTGGGGTGAGTTGTTGCAACAAGGTAAGTCGAACCTAGACTCGCCATGGATCGTTGCATCAGTAGTGAGCTCGATTGTTCTGGTACTGGTTATGGTGACCTTTATCGGTGAAGCGATTCGAGCAGCATTCGACCCGAAAAAATTCACACGCTATGTTTAAGCATGCATTGTGAGCAAAACATAAAAAAGGGAAGTTTTATGAAAAAAATAATTTTAGCGTCCACGCTAAGCGCCCTAAGTTTTGGTGCGATGTCAGCGACGCTTCCGACTGACTTAAACTGGCAAACGAACTGGGATGAGCCGCAATATGGCTCTCCTGAAGCAAAGCGTGGTGGGACTTACCGCACTTATATGTCGAGCTTTCCCCAGACTCTACGCAGTGTTGGTCCTGATGCTAACTCTGGCTTACGCTCTTTCATCTTGGATGAAACGCCAGGGTTGGTGGTTCGCCACCCAGATACGCTTGAATTCATCCCAGAGCTAGCCAATGAGTGGGCATTAGCGGGTGACAATAAAACGGTTTATTTCAAACTGAACCCACAAGCTAAATGGTCGGATGGCAAGCCAGTCACGGCAGACGATTTTGTTTTTATGCTTAAGTTTTACCGCTCGAAAGACATTTTAGAGCCTTGGTACAACGACTATTACAACAAAACGGTAGCTGATGTTATCAAATTTGACGATCACACCTTCGCCGTGAAGGCTGCGAAAGAGCTCAACCCAGAAGAGTTGTTGTTGAGAATGGGGGCGCTACGTCCTCGTCCTGCTCATTTCTATGCGAATCCGAAGAAAGACGCGAACGGTGACGGCATTCATGATGATTTTGTGCGCTACTACAACTTTAAAAGTGAACCAACGACCAGTGCTTATTACTTAGCGGATATCAAAAAAGGTAAAAGCGTTACCTTTAAGCATGTAGGAGAGGACTGGTGGGGTTACACCAACAAGTACTACGAGAATCGCTATAACGTCGACAAAATTCGTATCACGGTTATCCGCGATAGTGATATTGCGATGAAGCACTTTGAAAAAGGTAAGTTGGACGCATTTGCGTTGGTTTTGCCAAGTCTATGGCATGATAAATCCAATACTGCCCCTTACCAAAAGGGTTACATTGATAAGTTCTGGGGTTACAACCAATATCCCGTTGGTGCAGGTGGCGTGTGGATAAACACTGCTATGCCTCTACTTGATGATTTAAACATTCGCAAAGGGATCACTTACGCGACAGATTTCGACGGCATGATTGAGAATGTTATGCGTGGAGACTACAGCCGTAAACCCAACCCAACAGGCTTTGGGCATGGTAAGTACACTTTACCAGATGTGAAAGCGCCCAAGTTTGAACCAGAAAAAGCGGCGGTAGCGTTTGAAGCTGCAGGCTTCGATAAGATTGGTTCTGATGGTATTCGCGTGAATGATAAAGGTCAGCGTTTGAGCTTTGAATTGACGTACTCCTCTCCAGTTCATACACCGCGTATTGCTTTCTTGCGTGAACAGGCAAAATTGGCAGGGTTGGACATTGAGCTGAAGCTGATTGATGGTTCATCGATGTTTAAGTATGTACGTGAGAAAAAACACGAACTTGCTTTCTTTGATATGGGTACTTCGGAAATCCCAACTTACTGGGAATACTTCCATTCCGTGAACGCCAACAAACCGCAAACGAACTCATTCACTAACTACAGCACGCCAGAGTTAGATGAAAAGATCATTGCGTATCGCTTTAACATGGACATGGATAAGAAGATCCAACTAGGTCATGAGATTCAGCGAGACATTATTGATGCGCACGTGATTGTTTCTGGCTACATGGTTCCTTACGTTCGTTATGGACACTGGCGTTGGTTGAAATTGCCAGAGAAACCAATGAATCGAATGACAGAAGCGTTGTTTAGTGGCGGAATTATCGGTGATGGCACGTATTGGATCGACAAAGACGTGAAGAAAGAAACCCAGAAAGCGATGAAGTCGGGTAAAACCTTTGAACCTGTTGTTGTCGTTGATGACACGTATAAGCTGTAAGGATGTGTTATGGAAAACGATGTAATCCTGAGTGTTAAAGACCTTGAGGTTGAATTCACTACTGATGATGGTCCGGTAAAAGTGCTGCATGGTGTGAATTTTGATGTTCGCGCTGGTCGTACGCTGGGTCTAGTAGGTGAATCCGGTAGTGGTAAGAGTGTTACCTCCATGTCTATCATGGGGCTGTTGCCAAAACCTTATGGCAATATCGTCAATGGTGAGATTGATTACCGTGGTACTAATTTAGTTACCTTACCAGCAGAAGAGATGTATGCCATGCGTGGTGACCGCATCTCAATCATCTTTCAAGATCCAATGACAGCGTTGAATCCAGTTCATTCAATCGGTCGTCAGCTTTGTGAAGTGTTAGAGCTGCATCGACCTGAACTTGGTAAGAAAGAGCGTGAAGCTTACGCGATAGAAATGTTGGCGAAAGTGAAAATTCCGATGCCGGAAAAACGCTTGAATGAGTACCCGCATAATCTATCGGGTGGTATGCGTCAGCGTGTGATGATTGCGATGGCGTTGGCGTGTAAACCAGACATTCTTATCTGTGATGAGCCAACTACGGCATTGGATGTAACGGTACAGGCGTCTATTCTTGAACTAATGAATGAACTTCAAGAAGAAACGGGTATGGCGATGATCTTCATTACTCATGACCTTGGTGTTGTTGCGGAAGTGTGCGATGACGTGGCAGTCATGTATGGCGGTCGTATTGTCGAAAAAGCTGAAATTTTCGAACTGTTTGACAACCCGCAACACCCGTACACAGAGCGTTTGATGGGCTTGATGCCAAGTTTAGATAATGAACCTAAGCAGATGATCGACATTAAACCGATTGATGCCAGTATGTTTGCTAGCTAACTGGTGCAAAGTGAACAAGTCATAAAAGAGGATGTTATGGCAAAAGAAGTATTAAGAATTGAAAATCTTAAGCAGCACTTTGTATCTGGTAAAGGACTGTTTAAGAAGGGATATACCATTAAAGCTGTTGATGGTGTGTCGTTGTCAGTAGGTCAGGGCGAGACCCTTGGGCTCGTCGGTGAGTCTGGTTGTGGAAAAAGCACACTAGGCCGTACGATCCTAAAGCTGTACGAACCGACAGAAGGTAAGATTTTCTTTGAAGGTAAAGACATTACCAAGTTTTCCGTCAAAGAAATGCGTTCGTTACGTAAGGACATGCAGATTGTCTTTCAGGACCCAATGGAGTCACTCAATCAACGTCATACGATTGGTATGATTCTCGAAGAGCCGTATGTGATTCATAAGATTGGTACATCTGCAGAGCGAAAACAGTGGGTGAAGGAGTTGCTTGTAAAAGTCGGTTTACCTGAAACCGCTGTAAACCGTTATCCACACGAATTTTCTGGCGGTCAACGTCAGCGTATCGGTATTGCTCGTGCCATTGCGCTAAAACCTAAATTGCTAATCTGTGATGAGTCGGTCTCTGCATTAGATGTGTCTGTTCAGGCGCAGATCTTGAACTTGTTACTGCAACTTCAGCAAGAAATGAACCTTGCAATCATCTTTATCTCTCATGATTTGTCTGTGGTGAAACATGTGTCTGATAAAGTGGCGGTGATGTATTTTGGTAAAGTAGTGGAAGCAGGTAAGGCGAAGGAAATCTACGCAAACCCTCAAAATGATTACACCAAGAAACTCTTGTCCGCGATTCCGATTACACACCCGAAATATCGCAAGAAAAAGCGTTTAGCAGAAAAAAAGCAGCAAGTGGCGTAACGCCATCCGCTGAGTAAAATCATCATCGAAAAACGCTCCACTTGGTTGGAGCGTTTTTATTATGTGCGTTTTTTCTCGCTGAGAGAGGGCGCTCTTCAGCTTCTTGAAAAGAGCGTGCTACACTGCAAACTTATTCCTTTGATTTGTTTGGATAGTTGGCTATGCCGTCGCATTTACCTAAATCATTCAGTCGTCCATTTCTGAAAATCTTTCATGTGCTTGAAGCCGTGCTTCTGGTCGCCATTACTTTGGCAACTGTGTGGGCGATGGTGGAAGAGTTTATCCACATTTATGTACAAAAGCGTGTATCGCTTGATGACATCTTATTGATGTTTATTTATTTGGAAGTGCTCGCCATGGTCGGGCAGTTTGTGATGAATGGTAAGATACCAGTTCGTTACCCAATTTATATTGCCATGATGGCCATTGCTCGCTACATCACGCTTGGTATGAAAGAGCTCGATTCCGTGATGATAGTATGGCTCTCTTTAGCTGCGTTTATTCTGGCTGCGGCAACCTTGGTTATTCGAGTTGGTCACCATTATTGGCCGTATATAGATAATCAAACCGCCGAAAAAGACGAATGATGTTAAGCCTCGCTCAGTGCGAGGCTTTATTTTTGCGTGAAGGGAAATCACATCCAAATGGCTTGGGGGTAAAAAAGTGTAAAGTCATCTCAAGCCATCTTGTTTCTTGCTCTATTGATGAGTATCTTCACACTAACCTTTTCTTTTTTCTGCCTGTTTGATGAGATATTGTGATGCTAGCGAAAAGCACATCGACAATTTACTTTCTGCTGAGTGTCTTGATTGCTTTTGTGCTTTCAAGCGGTATCGCTCGTGCAGAAATACCATCAACGGCGAATCACATGGCGATGGCTGATTCTCTGCATATTAGCTACTGTGATTTGACCTTTAGCTCGGTAGAAAAGAACGAGTCAGGTTGCTGTGAACCGGGCGGAACATGTTTTGAAAAGCAGTGTTGTTCTCATGGTCACGCATCGGGTACGGCTGTTGTTGAAACTCAGCCAAGATCTTATGAAACACCTTACAGAGATGAACTGGCGATAAGCAAAATCGCGCTCTATACCAGTGCAGACATGCACTCTCACTATCGTCCTCCGATAGCTTAATTCCTATCTCGCAGCATTTCGCTGCCAACAATTTTACTGCACGTAATGCCGTGCGAATTTGTTACGCGTGTAAATAGCTTTCTATTTGCACCATCCTGTGATGGGAATGAAAAATGAAAACCAATCTAATTGCTCGTACTGAGCACCTTGCTGCGTGCCGACCAAGCCTTGTTATCAACCGACAAGCGGGAGGTCGCCATGACGCATAAGCATCTACCAATTATCTTGTTTGTGTCTGTGTGCTTGATTTGGGGCACCACGTGGTTTGCGATGGAAGTGGCAGTGCAAACTATTCCGCCCATCTTTGCCACCGGTCTGCGCTTCCTGATCGCTGCGCCGCTATTAATCATGTTGGCGAAACACCTCAATCAACCCCTGTTCTTTCCTAAGGGAAAAGTATTCTGGATGTTTGTGGTCGCGATTTTCTATTTCGCGATTCCATTTACCTTGATGATTTTTGGCGAACAGTATATTTCATCAGGTCTTGCTTCGATCATTTTCGCCAATATGCCAATCGCAGTCATGGTGACATCGAGCTTGTTCCTTGGGCTTAGGTTACGTAAATCTCAGATTGCTGGTCTTTTGGTGGCGGTTCTGAGCTTAGTTTTGATTCTGGCTAAAGAGATGAGTTTAGGTGGCGAGGATTACATACTGGGCTTTCTCGCTTTAGGCGGCGCGGTCTCGATTCATGCGGTGATGTATGTGTTTGTTGAAAAGTTCTGTAAAGGTATTCCAGTGCTGACTTACAACGCCTTTCCAAGCTTTGTTGCCTCAGCGTTGCTCTTTATCACCTCACTGATTGTCGAACAGCCGGATCTTTCTCAGTTCTCGATGGATTCGATTACTGCTGTGATTTATCTCGGTATGTTTGCTAGCGTCGGTGGCATCGTGGCGTACTTTAAGCTTGGACAAGTGTCGACGCCGTTTACCGCCTCGATTTGTTTCCTGTTCTTCCCGTTGATAGCGCTTAGCCTTTCAACATGGATTGCAGGTAACAGTTTGTCATTAGTTTCCGTTGCTCTGCTGCTGCCATTGCTCGGAGGTATTTTTGTGAGTAAAGCCGAGCCTGATTTCTGGCAGCGTTTTCGCCTAAAACCTGCTGAGAAAAAGCCTGTGCTATGTGAACATTGTATGAAGAATATCAATGCCTAACATAGGCTAAACATTATGAAAAAGCCCCATTTAGTTGGGGCTTTTGGCGTAATGCTATTTACCTTGTTCGTTACGCAGATACATGATGGCAACCATGCTAAAGCCAATAAATTGCCATAGATATTGCCCATCACTTGCACCTGTAATGGTTTGGGTGAAAGCCATACAACCCGTTACGAACAGAGATGCAAAAGCCGCATAGAGTAGCCACGGACGTTCTTTACCAGCCATAAACTCGCCTGCCAGCACCGAGCGAATCACCAATAAAAACGGTAAGCACTGCAAAGCAATGAGAATCGGGAACATAAAGTCAAACGTTGGGCTCAGCAGTGCATGACCGACTTGGCTCTTATCCCACGTTCCAACGATATAACCTTTCCAGCCAGCCCAAGTATCACCTGCATAGGCGGTGTCAGGCGTGATGATACCAAGTAGCACGCCCATCACTTTATCGATAAAGCCATTTTTGAACCAAAAGACGAACAGAAAGATCTGGATTGGAATGATCTGAAAAGCAAACTTCTTCAACATGTGTGTATCCCAAGAAATGAATGATTTGGTTTACAAGTATGTGGAAGGTGCGTTTTTTACGCTTGATGCAAGGCAAGCGAGTTGAACTCCAAACAAAAATCAAACATCCAGAATACCCATCAGCATTGAGGAGGCTGACTTTACAATAGGCGAGAGCAGCGGTTTTTCGTTCTGGCTTATTTGAGGCTATTCTGCTGTTTGGAATAGGTTTGCTTTTTGTGAAGATTCAATAAGATCAAACAGTTGGCCGTTATGCTCTTTTTTCATCTCAGTATAGCGTTGGTAATTGTATTGCGAGCCTTTCGGGTTATCTGCGAGTTTGTCAGCCACGCTGAGTAAGTAAAAACTGATTGGGCTTGGCGTGCTTTCTGCTGCATAAAACAAGTAGGGGAAGGCTTGATTCGGGTGCTGGTTGATAAGTAAAGCAAGCCCCAAAGTGAGGTTGGCAATATCACAGCGTGGGTTCAGTTCGAACGCCTGCTTAGCTGAGTGAAGCGCCTGTTCGCGATCTTCTTGTTTGTGCTCGCGTAAGTAAGCTAAAGATTCAGAGTAAGACAACAAAGCGCTGACCAAATAGCTGTCTCGCCCTTGTTGTTGAATCGCATTAAGCTGCTGAGCAATATCCGAAAAAGCAGGACCACCTTTACCTTGATAGAAAAGAGAAATCCCTTCAGAGATCACTTTCCAATCGTCATAGTTACTGATGGAAGTCACGCGATGGCTAGCCACTTCGTAATCGGGGCTCATTGGTGCAATGATGGCTTTGATTTCTAAAATTACATCGCCGATAGCATCGAAGAAGTTATCTTGGTTAAACGTCTTCTCTACCTTTTGGCTCTGGTTGGGTTGATGGTTGTTTTGCACCAAGACGCTAAGCACATAATTGCTATCTACTTTCTTAATCCAGCTTTTGAGCTCAACACCGTGGTTGGCAAGAGACTGCTTACTTTGTTGGGATAACTGAGAATAGTGATAACCAGATAGGTTTTTGGCTGAATTTAACCCATAGAAGAGATAGTTATATACGCTTTCTGCCATTTCAAAGTTGCTGGCGGAATCAAGCGTAATATCATGAATATAAACGGGCACTACGTCGCTTTGTTGTGCTGTGATCACCGTGGTGTCATCAATGGTATCACCATTTTGCACTGCCCAAGCCGCAATAATTCCAACAGTCAGGATTGTCGCTACAGCTAAAACTAAGCGCTTGTTTTTAGGCTTAGTGGTACGAGTAAGTAAAACGGCTTCTTCAGTGATTGGAGTGGGCGTTATGCTTGGCTCAGTCACTTCGATATCAAATAAGTAACCTTGCTTAGGAATGGTTTGAATGATGCGATATGGACGCGTTTTGTCCTGAAGCTGACTGCGCAGTAGACTGATCACTTGTCTCACCAAGTTGTCGGAAACCTGCGTTCTTTGCCAGACATCGGCGGCTATTTGCTGGGTACTCAGTACTTTCCCACGGTTCTCGATAAAGTAGCTCAGCAGTTTTGCTTGCAATGGTTCTAAATGAATCTCCTCACTATCAATCATCAACTGATTTTTATCAGGATAGAAAGAAATAGGGGAGTCATGTTGCAGGATGAAGCAATGCGAGCGAGTCATAGCGATTCAATGGTTTAGAAGTAACCACACAAGCCTATTGGTTTTATAAATAGGAAGCAAGTTCAGCATCAGCAAATAAAAAGCCCCGCAGTGCGAGGCTTTTTGATATCTCATCAAGGTCTTTTATTACTCGATGTTCTGGATCTGTTCGCGCATTTGCTCAATCAGAACTTTCAGTTCAACACCTGATGCGGTGATGTCTGTGCTGATAGATTTTGACGCTAGTGTGTTCGATTCACGGTTGAACTCTTGCATCATGAAGTCTAGACGACGACCGACTGCGCCACCTTTTTTCAAGATGTTTGTGGTCTCTTTCACGTGAGAGTCAAGACGGTCTAGCTCTTCAGCTACGTCTGATTTTTGTGCCAGAAGGATAAGTTCTTGTTCAACGCGAGATGGGTCTAGCTCTACTTTTGCATCTTCAAACTTCGAGAACAGACGCTCACGTTGCCACTCAAGAATTTCTGGCATGCGTGCACGAACTTTTACAACTTCTGTAGTGATTGCTTCTAGGCGTTGCTCGATAAGCGCTTTCATGTTGTCGCCTTCACGACCACGCGCGTCGATGAACTCGTTGATTGCTTCGTCAAAAGCAGCAAGCAGTTCTTTGTTTACCTCATCCATGTTTTGCTCTGGTGTTTCCATCACACCTGGCCATTGCATTACTTGGAATGGGTTAATGCGGCTTAGCTCACCAGTCATGTGCATCACTTGCTCAGCGGCTTTGATCACTTGGTTTGCCAGTGCTTCATTGATGCTTAGTTCAGCTTTTGCTGCTGGGTTAGCTTCAAAACGCAGGCTACATTCTACTTTGCCGCGTGCTAGGCGCTTACGAAAACGCTCACGCAGTACTGGCTCAAGAGCACGGAACTGCTCAGGCATACGGAAATAAGTTTCTAGGTAGCGTTGGTTTACACTGCGGATTTCCCACACTGCGCTACCCCAATCGCCTTTCACTTCTTTACGCGCGTACGCTGTCATACTGTAAATCATTGAATTTTCCTGTCTTCTAATTTGCTGAAAATTACCCCGCAATAGTAGCACAGCCAGATGGCAGTGGCTTTGCTATTCTGAGTCGAGATTGTCCAGATAGCTTTATTTAATCGATTCCGTTATAATCTGCGCCCAACCAAATCGTCTTCTCCTCATTACTTAAGGTAGATGCCCATGCGTCCAAACGATCGCAAGGCGGACCAAGTTCGCCCAATCAAAATTACTCGTAACTACACAGCTTACGCTGAAGGCTCAGTGTTAGTTGAATTTGGTAACACCAAAGTGTTGTGTAATGCGACCGTTGAAGAATCTGTGCCTCGTTGGCTAAAAGGTCAAGGTAAAGGCTGGGTAACGGCTGAATACGGCATGCTACCTCGTGCAACTCACTCGCGTACTCGTCGTGAAGCGGCAAACGGTAAGCAAGGTGGTCGTACGATGGAAATCCAACGCTTGATCGCACGTAGCCTGCGCGCTGTGGTTGATCTACAAGCGATGGGTGAGTTTATGATCACGGTTGACTGTGATGTTATCCAAGCAGACGGCGGTACTCGCACTGCATCTATCAGCGGCGCAAGCGTTGCAATGGCAGACGCATTTCAACACCTAGTGGATAGCGGCAAGCTAAAAGCAAACCCAATGAAAGGTCACGTAGCGGCAGTTTCAGTTGGTTTGCTAGGCGATGATGTTCTGTGTGACCTTGAGTACGTTGAAGATTCAGCGGCAGACACAGACATGAACGTTGTGATGACAGAAGAAGGCAAGATGATTGAAATTCAGGGCACCGCAGAAGGTGAACCGTTCAGTCATGAGCAACTGATGGCTCTGTTAGAGTCGGCGAAAGTCGGCATTACGGAAATTGTCGCAGCGCAGAAGGCGGCGTTAGCCAATTGATTTTAATAGCTCCCATTATGGGGGCTATTTTTTTATCTCCGTCGTATATGAATCTACAGCGTTGTTCGCTGCGCTTTTCTACCCTAATTACATAGAAGACTATGCTCATAGGGATAGAAAAACTTGCTGCCTAGCTGTAAATCCATCTACTTAGGAGATAACGCATTAGTGTTTATTAACTGCTTGGGAATATGGATACCAAGCCTGTATTTAGAGAGAAAATAATGAAAGCATACCAGCGTGAATTTATTGAGTTTGCACTTGAGAAAGAAGTTCTTAAGTTTGGTGAGTTTACTTTGAAATCTGGCCGTAAAAGCCCGTACTTCTTTAACGCTGGTCTTTTCAATACTGGTCGTGACCTAGCGCGTCTTGGTCGTTTTTATGCCGCAGCGCTTGCAGATTCAGGCATTGAGTTTGATGTGCTGTTTGGTCCAGCGTACAAAGGTATTCCAATCGCGACGACAACAGCAGTAGCGCTAGCGGATCACCACGATATCGACACGCCTTACTGCTTCAACCGTAAAGAAGCGAAAGACCACGGCGAAGGCGGTAACCTTGTAGGCTCTGCGCTTGAAGGTCGTATTATGCTAGTGGATGACGTAATCACAGCAGGTACTGCGATTCGTGAATCGATGGAAATCATTCAAGCAAATGGCGCTGACCTTGCTGGTGTGTTGGTTGCGATTGACCGCCAAGAAAAAGGCAAAGGTGAGTTGTCTGCGATTCAAGAAGTAGAGCGTGACTTTGGTTGTGCAATCATCTCAATCGTTAGCCTGACTGACCTTGTGACTTTCCTTGAAGAGAAAGGTACAGACAAAGAGCATCTAGAAGCAGTCAAAGCGTACCGCGCAGAATACGGCATTTAATTCTGAATTTGGAAAGCGAGATTTCCTATCGCGTTTGCTCCTCACTGTAGGAAATGACGTTAATGAGATTGGTCATCGTCATTTTCAAGAGGAAGAACGATGAATTGGGAGTCTGGTATTACCAGAAAGAAAAAGGGGCTGGTGGTTATCCATCAGCCCCTTTTTAATCTGTCGACGTCGCCTATTTGTAGCGAATGCCCTTCGGCGTGCTTTCGTCAGGCATTGTTTTATAGCGTTTATGTAGCCACATCCATTGCTCTGGTGCGCGCAGAATCACTTCTTCTACAAAGGTGTTCATATAAGCCGCTGCTGCGACTTCATCCTTTTTCGGATAGTCGGCTTCAATGCACTTATCAGCAATGATTTCATACTTGCCATCTTTATTGCGGAAACCAGAACCCGGAATAATCGAGCACTTAGATGTGTAAGCCAAAATACTAGTGCCAGTTGTGGTGCATGCATCTTCGACCGCAAAGAACGGCACAAATACAGATTTGTTGCGACCGTAATCGTGGTCTGGCAGGTAGAACAAGCGCTCACCGCTGCGTAGAACGCGAATCATTTGTTTAACGTCTTTACGGTCAATCAGTTTGTTGCCGTTATGTGTGCGCCCCCAATACTGGATGAAGTTGTACGCAGGGTTGTCATGTGGACGGAACGCACCGTACCCAGCCACGCCAAGAACCGCAAAAGCGCGTGCTGTGATCTCAAGGTTAAGAGCATGAACACAGCACAGTAGGACACCTTTGCCTTCTGCGGCTTTCTCACGAAGTGCGACTAGGTCTTTCTCAATGATCAGCGTTTTGAAACGCCACGTTGGCCAAAACCAAGTGATGCCCGTTTCAATTAACGCCATACCGGTGTTTTTGAAGTTCTCTTCAACAATATGTTGAATCTCTTCTGCTGGCTTATCTGGAAATGCCAACTCTAGGTTACGCGTTGCAACATGCACACGCTTTTTACCATAGCGCATGCCGATGTGGCCAAGCGTACGACCTAACGATAGTAGCATGCGGTATGGAAGAATATTAACTACGATAGCCAAAAAGCCAAAGCCGAGCCAAACGCCCCAGTTGCGAGGGTGGAGAAGGGAAAGAGAAAACTCCGGCTTAGTGAATTTGTCTTTACTCATAATCTCTACTTAATTTGTGCGCTAAGAAGTGCCCAGTACTCGTCAAAGTTTGCCGTTGGTTGGTATTTGAAGTCACTGCGAACAAAGCGGTTCAAGCTACCTTCAACTTGCCCTAGGATCTGAGCGGCTAAAATGCGCTCTTCAACGGGGAAAGATTTACCTTCACGGATCTTACGTTCACGCAGGATTTGACGAAGTTGCGTTTCGATGCGCTCAAACAACTGGTTGATGCGATCGCGTAGGCGCTCATTTTCAAACATTAGAGCATGACCAGAAAGAATGCGTGTCAAACCTGGGTTACGTTCTGAGAATGCCAAGATAAGATGCATAACCAAGCGAATGCGTTCTAGCGTGTCTTTCTCATCATCCAAAATACGGTTGATACGTGTCATGAGTGCTTCTTCAATGAACTCAATCAAGCCTTCAAACATGCGAGCTTTACTTGGGAAGTGACGGTAAAGTGCCGCTTCTGAAACACCGACTTGCTTAGCCAATTTTGCCGTAGTAATGCGTGAAGCGCCTTCTGTAGATTCAAGCATCTGTGCGAGAGCTTGCAAGATTTCTTCACGACGATTGGATTTTTTACTGCCGGCCATTAGTTACTTCCTTTCAAAATACAAAGTTGAGCGGAGGGGATTATAAGACGCTATTTGGCATCAAACTAGACTAGCGAGGGTGTAATGGGAGCTTTAACACCCTCAGTTGTCATGTTTGTACCAAATTTGTGCCAGTTTTCGATGAAAACGAAAGGGTTATTGCATTAAATCATGCATCTTTTCTAAGATTTTGAAGCTCAATGCTTCTTTTGATTCCAATGCTAACGCCAGTTCGCCTTGCGACCAGAACAGGGTGATGGCGTTGTCGTTACTGTTAAAGCCTTGACCTTCAACTGATACATCGTTCGCACAAATCATGTCGAGGTTCTTCTTCACCAGTTTGCCACGAGCGTAAGTAGCGACATCGTTGGTTTCGGCTGCGAAGCCAACCGTGAATGGACGTTGCTCAGTCATATTGGCAACGGTCGCTACGATATCAGGGTTTTTCACCATATTGATGGTCATCTGGTCGTTGTTTTCAGTCTTTTTTAACTTTTGAGACGCTACATTTTCTGGGCGGTAATCCGCCACTGCCGCACAGCTAATGAAAGCATCGTGGTTAGGCGCGTGAGTTGTCACAGCAGCATGCATCTCTTGAGCACTCGCAACGTTGATACGCTCAACACCTGCTGGCGTATTCAAGCTGACAGGTCCGCTGATAAGCGTTACTTTGGCTCCCAACTGTGCTGCGGCATTCGCTAATGCAAAGCCCATTTTTCCTGAGCTGTGGTTAGAGATGTATCGCACTGGGTCAATCGCTTCGCGAGTCGGACCCGCGGTGATCAATACTGATTTTCCTGCTAACAGTTTTGGTTGGAAGAACTGTTCACACAAACCGACAAGTTGCATTGGCTCTAGCATACGACCAGGACCAATGTCACCACATGCTTGTTCACCTGCCGCAGGTCCCCAGATATGCATACCACGGCGTGCCAGTGTTGCGATATTTTCTTGGGTTGCGACGTTACGGTACATCTGCTGATTCATTGCTGGTGAAACAGCGATAGGAGAATCTGTCGCAAGTACTAACGTGGTGAGCAAATCATTGCCCATGCCTGCCGACATACGTGCAATCAAATCTGCAGTTGCAGGTGCAAGAAGAACCAAATCTGCCCATTTTGCCAGTTCAATGTGACCCATTGATGCTTCTGCCGCAGGGTCTAACAAGCTGTCCGACACCGGACGCCCAGAGACTGCCTGCATGGTTAAGGGAGTAATGAACTCCTTCGCCGCTTTGGTCATCACTACTTGAACTTGTGCGCCTCTTTCTATTAGGCGACGGGTTAGCTCCGCACATTTATACGCGGCAATACCGCCACTGATGCCGAGTAGAATTTTCTTTCCTGCTAGTGTTTGCATGTGAGATCTCCAATTTTTCTGGCGACGAGTTTAGCACAACTGAATCTCTCACCGCCCACGCAAATCTGATCAGAAGCTAATCCATATCAAACTACCGAATATTAATTGCTGAGCCTTATATAAAACTTTTGCTTACTTCACAGACAATCTCTGTCTGCTCTGCAAGATAGAAAGGGAAAAATAACAATAATGAGGTAGTGGAATAAGATGGTGTTGAAAAGTCGAAGTAAATTGCTGCTGGTGACTCTGATCCCTTTGTTGTTGATCACCACATTGATCTCGGTGGTGTATTACATCAATGGTAGTAATAGCTTAGAAGCGGAATTAGCTCGAGATAGACAAGAGCTGATTGATACACGTAAAAAAGAGCTGCAAGCCTACATGATGATGGGTGTTACAGCGATAAAGCCGCTTTACGATACGGACGTAAACGGCAATAACAAAGAAGCGGCAAAAGAAATTCTCAAAGCGATGCGTTTTGAAAGCGACGGTTATTTCTTTGCTTATGATTCGAAAGGGGTCAACACGCTGCATGCGATTAAGCCATCCCTAGAAGGTAAAAACCTTATCGGCTTGAAAGATGAAAATGGCGTAGCAGTGATTGGCGGACTGATTGATGCATCTAAGAACGGAGATGGTTTCCTTTATTTCTCTTGGCATAAACCAACTATTGATGCGCAAGCTCCAAAATTAGGTTATGCCGAATACTTGTCTAAGTGGGACTGGGTGCTTGGTACGGGCATCTATATTGATGATATTGATCAGCAAGTGGCAATGCAGCGTGAACTGCGTACACAAGAGTTGAATGAACATACGATCTCAGCGGTAACAATCTCGGTTATCGGGCTTATTATTACTAGTGTACTTACCAGCATCATCGTCTCCAAAGGTATTCTTCCGTTGCAACACATTGCCGCTTCTTTACAAGACGTGGCTGCCGGTGGCGGCGACTTGACGGCTCGTCTAAAAATTGAAAGTAAAGATGAAGTCGGTGAGGTGGCATCGGCATTTAATGAGTTTATGGATAAGCTTCATCCGCTAATGCAGGACATTCAGCGCTCTGCCAATACAGTACAAAGCGTCTCTGGACAATTGGATCAGCAAACGTCTCAAGCCAGTGCTCAAATGCAAAACCACTGCCTCGAAACTGATAAGGTGGTAACAGCAGTAACACAAATGAGCATGACGGCAAAAGAGGTCGCAAGTAATACCAATGCTACTGCTCAGGCGATTGACGATGCGAACGAACAAGTGACCGAGGCGCAGCGCGAAGTCGATCAAGCGATTGATGGCATTAGCAAGCTGGTCGATGAAGTGAACAGTACTTCTGATGCGATTGCAGAACTGAGCCAACAAACTGAGCAGATTACTAAGGTGCTCGATGTTATTGGTGAAATTGCCGAGCAGACCAACTTACTCGCATTGAATGCTGCGATTGAAGCTGCACGTGCTGGCGAGCAAGGTCGAGGTTTTGCTGTGGTGGCTGATGAGGTTCGCTCGTTAGCCAGTCGAACGCAAAACAGCACCCATGAAATTGGCGATATGCTCAAGCAACTACAAACTGGTGTTTCGAGAGCGGTGACCACTATGTCGGCTAGCCAAGAGCGCGGCGCGAAGACCGTTGAAGAGTCGTCAATGATTCAGCAATCGCTGTCCGGCGTGCACCATTCTATCGGAACAATTCGAGATATGGGCATTCAAACCGCTTCTGCGGCTGAAGAGCAAAGTGCTGTTGCTGAAGACATCAACCAGAATCTAGTGGCGATTCAGCAAATCGTGAATCGTATTAATGACACACTTCAGCATGCGGAAGGCATCAGTACTCAGTTGTCACAGTCAGGATCTGAAATTCACGATCTGGTTGGAAATTTCAAGCTTTGATGGATCGCTTGATTACATAGAAAAGCAGTGGCTAACGAAAAAAGCGAAAGTCAGGTTCGACTTTCGCTTTTTATTTTGTGCAATAGGTGCTCACTCATCAATCGAGCCGACTAATGACACTGAAAACCTTGCCTAACGAGTCCATGCCAAGAGAAAAATTGCTGCAACGCGGTCCGCAAGCGCTATCGGATGCGGAGTTACTTGCAATTTTCCTACGTACAGGCACGCAAGGCATGAACGTAATAGAGCTTTCTGACTTTCTTATTCAAGACTTTGGATCACTGCGCCAGTTGTTTTCGGCTTCAGAGAAAGAGTTTTGCCAGCATAAAGGGTTAGGGCAAGCCAAGTATGTGCAGTTGCAAGCTGTTTTGGAAATGACACAACGCTATTTAGCTGAGACATTAAAGCGTGGTGATGCGTTAACCAGTCCAGAACAAACCAAACTTTACCTTTCCTCTATATTAAGAGACCGTCAAAGAGAGGCTTTTTACATTCTTTTCTTAGATAACCAGCATCGAGTGATAAAAGATGAGATTTTATTTGAAGGCACACTCGATGCGGCGTCAGTTTATCCAAGAGAAGTGGTCAAACGCGCCTTGCACCATAATGCCGCTGCGTTAATTCTGGCACACAACCATCCATCTGGTGTAGCGGAGCCGAGCCAAGCAGACAGAAGGATTACGCGGCGTTTAGTTGATGCATTAGCACTGGTGGATATTCGGATTTTGGACCATTTCGTTATCGGAGATGGGGAAAGCGTCTCTTTTGCCGAAAGAGGTTGGATATAACTGTGCGTTTTTTAGGTTGTTAGTTGCTAAAAATCTGCTATCATCCTCGCCACTAAATTTTTAACTGAATTCAGCTTGGACTGCTAGAAAAAACCTGCTGTCTAAAAAAAGATCACGAAAACCTGTAAAAAGGATCTGTTCGGGTCTTGAGCAATGCATATCAAGTTAGTATAATGCGCGACCTTTGATAGCCTTGTATGGATTTTCCATAGCGGTTCTTAACCTCTAACTTCTTTCCAAGAAATAGAGAGGTTCGGCCACCAAGGTTGATATCGAGCTGAAACGATTTTGGAGAAGACATTCATGTCACGAGTATGCCAAGTAACTGGTAAGCGTCCAGTAACGGGTAACAACCGTTCACACGCACGAAATGCTACTAAGCGTCGTTTTCTGCCGAACCTACAAACTCATCGTTTCTGGGTAGAGAGCGAAAAACGTTTTGTTAAACTACGCCTATCTGCAAAAGGTATGCGTATCATCGACAAGAAGGGTATTGATACTGTTCTTGCTGATATGCGTGCACGTGGCGAAAACGTTTAAGAGGAAATAGGCAATGGCAAAGAAAGGCGTTCGTGAGAAAATCCGTCTAGTATCTTCAGCAGGTACAGGCCACTTCTACACAACTGATAAGAACAAGCGTAACATGCCAGGCAAATTTGAGATCAAGAAATTTGATCCAGTTGTACGCCAGCACGTTATGTACAAAGAAGCGAAAATCAAATAATTGATTTTGTCTCTTTGACGATTTAAAAAACCCAGCTCTCGAGCTGGGTTTTTTATTATTTGCTGTAGTTATAGGAGTAAAGTAAGTATGCATTTAGGGTTACAAGCCTTGAAGTTTGTTGCATTAATTATCTTAGCTGTGATGTTTAGTGCCGCACTGGGTTATGAAATAAAAGCGGACTGTCTTATCTTAATGTCGATTACGATTGCTTTTCTTAAAGCTCATCGTATTGGTCACTGGGTATATGCCTTGTTAGCTGTGACTGCGACTTTCTATATTCCTGTTTCTTGGAATTATGGTCATCCTAATTTGACCATCATTTCTTCACTGATTGAGACCAACCCTTCAGAAGCGCTTGAGTTCTTTAATGACTTGGAGCTCAAAACGTTGGCAGTCGCGGCACTTTTCGCTGCAGCGTCCTTTTACCTGTTCAAATGGGTACCACAACTTAAAGGTCGTAAAACATCAGTGTTCTGCCTGATCTTGTTTTCGTTCTTACTCTTAGATAAGCCTATTCGCACCATTAAAGACCGTAATGTTAATAGCGACTACACGCATGCATTGCTCTCTTACATGCGTTACCCACCAGTTCGATTTATCTTTGATTGGTTTGATTCGTACAACATGTACCATCAATACAATGCAGAGATCATGGCTCAACGTGAAATCCCAGCCTCTTGGCAAATTACTAAAACACCGAGCGAGGCTAAGAACACCATTTTTGTGATTGGTGAAAGCGTACGAAAAGACTACATGAATGCGTATGGTCTGCCGATGGAAAACACGCCGTTTATGTCGACGGCCAAAGGGCAGCTTTGGACAAACTTTTTGTCCCCAGGTCCGAACACGTTCACTTCGGTAATGCGCTACGTCACAATGAATGATGGTCTTGATATTGAGCTGAATAACAACATCAACACCTTAGCGCAAATGGCTGGTGTGGAAACCTATTGGATTTCTAACCAGGGTCGAATGGGAGAATTCGATACCGGGATCAGTTCAATTGCTAACTATGCTGAGCATGTTTCCTTTACACGCAGTGGTAGCTTTAGAGACTCGAACGTTTATGACAGCACACTGCTGCCAAGCATTCAAAAAGCGCTGTCGAGTGACGATAAATCAAAATTGATTGTGATCCACTTAATTGGCTCACACCCAGGTTTCTGTGATCGTGTGGAAGGTGATGTTGAGTTTGACTTCAATGGCAGCAAGATCTCTTGTTACATTGAGTCGATAAAGCAAACAGACACAATGCTAGAGAAAATTAACCAACTTGCTGGGAAGCAGTCGCTGCCATACAACTTGATTTATGTTTCCGATCACGGACTTGGGCATCGCAATAGTGGTGAAAACTTGCGTCATGATCCATCGGTAAAACAATCTTACGAAGTGCCTTTGTTTGTCATTGGTTCGGACTTCAATGAACGAAAAGTAGTTGATTATCCACGTAATGGCTTCACAATGATCAAAGCAATCTCTGAATTGATGGGTGTCTCCAGTCAGAGGTTGGATGCGTTACCTTCTTTCTTCTCTTCACATGCGGATGTGCCGGAAGTGAATAATGGAGAAGGTAAATTAGTTCCGCTAAGTACGTTAAAAGATGATCCGATTCAATCATAGTTTAATGTAGATTCTCTAAATAGCAGCAGCTTGGTTAAGCTGCTGCTGATTTACGCGATGAGGTGAATTATGTCTAAAAAGGTGCACCGCCGCCGTCGTTGGAACAATATTCTAATCTTAGGCATCATCGTGTTCATGGTGATCCTTAATGCGCCAACTTGGATCAAAACCTACCTTATCGATGAACAAGTGGATCCGTATCCAAACTTGTTGCGCTCCGATCATGATGTCAGTGCCATTTACTATGCTGGTTGGGAATTAGACAAGCAAAATGGACAGTGGCAATCCAACATTAAAGCCAATATCCCCGTACAAGAAATAGTGACTCGCTGGCAATCACTTGAAGGCACAGAACTCAACTCTCAGCAGTATGAACAGTTAAAGCCTCGTCTTTCATCGCCGGAAAGCATCGAAGTCTGGTATCAAGGTTTGGAAGAGCCACAACGTATCACCTTTTACCGCCTTGACGATTTTTGGCTATTTAAAAATTGGCAAGACAAGTGGATCGCCATTTCTGTTGATGGTAACTACATCATGCCTAAGTAAAAGTTGCGTAATAACCTTTCGCTGAAACTGTGTTTGTCATGCTGCTTTTCTATTATGCTAAGCGCTCACTAATGTTGTTTCTGACGCTGTTAAGGAGAGTCAAATGCCTGAATTACCAGAAGTTGAAGTAAGCCGAATGGGGATCAGCCCTCATATGATTGGGCAGACGATCAAGGCATTTGTTTTTCGTACTCCGAAGCTACGTTGGGATATTCCTCAAGAGCTTAAGCTTTTGGAAGGGCAGGTTATTCGTAATATTCGTCGTCGTGCCAAGTACTTATTGATTGATACTGACCAAGGTACAGCGATTGTTCACCTTGGCATGTCTGGATCATTGCGTGTACTCGACGCTGACTTCCCTGCGGCAAAGCACGATCATGTTGACCTTAAACTCACCAATGGCAAAGTGCTACGCTACAACGACCCGCGTCGTTTTGGTGCTTGGCTTTGGAGCGCTCCTAATGAGTCTCACACCGTGTTAGATCATATGGGACCTGAGCCTTTAACCGAGGAGTTCAACGCTGAATATATGGCAGACAAAGCCAAAGGTAAGCGTGTTGCGGTTAAACAGTTCATTATGGACAATAAAGTGGTGGTTGGCGTTGGGAATATTTACGCCAATGAGTCTTTATTTAAAACCCGCATTCACCCAACTCGCCCAGCAGGAAAACTAACTAAGAAAGAGTGGCGATTACTGGTGGAGAACATCAAAGCTACGTTAGAAATCGCGATTCAGCAAGGTGGAACTACACTTAAAGACTTCGCCCAAGCGGACGGCAAACCTGGTTACTTTGCACAAGAGTTATTAGTTTACGGAAAAGCCGGAGAGCCATGTCCAGAGTGCGGTGAAGCTCTCCAAGAGCAGAAAATAGGGCAACGTAATACCTTCTTTTGCAATGTGTGTCAGCAGTAGAAATAAGATCGTCTCCGGTGTATTTCTATCAAGCAGTTGTAATCGCCGACCTTTCCTTCAATAATTCATACAGTTTTGAATAAATCAGTACATCCTATGAAAGTCATTTACCCAGGAACATTTGACCCAGTTACCAATGGTCACTTAAATCTTATCGAGCGCACCCATGAAATGTTCGATGAAGTCGTTATCGGAGTCGCAGCAAGCCCTTCAAAGAATACGATGTTCACATTGGAAGAACGCGTTGCTTTGATGGAAGAGGTAGTGGCGCATTTACCTGGTGTAACAGTGAAAGGCTTTTCTGGGTTACTGGTGGACTTTGCTCGTCAAGAGCAGGCTAAAGTATTGATTCGTGGGTTAAGAACAACGGTCGATTTTGAGTATGAGTTTGGTTTGACCAACATGTATCGCAAGTTATTGCCTGGGATTGAGAGTGTATTTTTGACCCCTGAAGAAGAGTTTGCTTTTTTATCGTCGACCATCGTACGTGAGGTTGCCATCCATGGTGGCAGTATTGAACAATTTGTTCCTGCGGCAGTGGCTAAGGCTATCGAGAAGAAAGTAAATGAAAGACAGTAAGTTTCCTTATTATTTCTCAAACGCTCTCTCGATGCTGATCCCTCGTTTTGTCTATCGAGAGCAAGCAAAACGTTTACTTTCGACTCTGACTGAAGCGGAGAAGCAGTACTGTCTTGAGCGAGTGAATTATTACAACAAGTGTGAACAGTTGTTTTCGGTCGATAGCCGAGAGCAGAGTTACGCTAAGATTGGTGAGTTCAAAAAAACAAAAGGTTGGACTTATTTTTTCGATACGCGCCAAGTTATACGCTATTTCCCATCTGAGTTTACGTTTAACTACATCAATGGTGATGTGACGCATATTCCTAATGTGCCGAGCTTTATTAAAAGTCGTCCTATCCATGGTGACAATCAGAATTCTATCGTTTTAAAGCTGAATCAAATTCGTCACTTTAAATTTGTGGATGACGAAATGAGCTACCGAGATAAGAAAGACATGGTGGCGTGGCGAGGCGTCGGTTTTCAGCCTCACCGTCAAACGGTAATTCATGCTTTCTACGATCATCCGCAGTGCAATATTGGTCAGACTCGACCACAAGAAGGACAGCCTTGGGAAAAAGGCTTTATGAGTATTGAGGAGCAGCTTCAATACAAGTTCTTGTTGTGTATTGAAGGCAATGATGTCGCAACCAACCTGAAGTGGGCAATGTCCTCGAACTCATTGGTTATTATGTCAAAGCCTAAGTACGAAACATGGTTTATGGAAGGTAAGCTAGAAGCTGGCATCCACTATGTTGAAGTGAAAGATGATTATTCGGATTTGCCTGAAAAGATGGACTATTACTTAGCGAATGAGCAAGAAGCATTAGCGATCATTGAGAATGCGCACCAATGGGTTGAGCAGTTTAAAGATAAACGTAAAGAGCGTTTGATCTCATTGATGGTTGCCGATAAGTACTTCACCTTATCTCAACAACAATAAAAAAGGGGCGAAACGCCCCTTTCATATTTTTATAAGCTTCTAAAGTTTTTACGCTTCTAGAAATTGGTCAACACCGTTTTCGCAACGCTTAAGTTTGTTTTTAATGGTGTTATCTAAGATCTCATCGTTTTGACCCAATGACGCACGAGAGTTTTCTACGTGATATAAGTGGTAACCCACACCGGCGAATTTTAGGTAAAGACGTGACTTGTTTGAGTTAAGCATGCGATGAACAAATTCGCTGTCTTCACGTCCCCAACCGACAAAATCTTGGTTGAAGCCATTCACCTCGATAACATCTTGTCGCCAAAACGCCATATTACAGCCGCGAGTCGCCTTATCGTTGTTGCGTTCGTATGAGAACCAGTTCGATAGCAATGAGTTTGTGATGCAGTTCTTACGGTTACGGATCCCTTTGCTAAATACAGAAGGAACCAATCCGTTTTCCATAATTTCACGGCTGCACGCTTCGTCAGTCAGAACTCGACCACCTTGAACAAACCAATTTGGTTTTGCCACGCGTTTGTGGGACTCAATAAAGGTTTGTGACAATACCATGTCGCCATCGATCATGATTAGGTAATCGCCTGATGCTTTAGCGATTGCACGGTTTCGACTCATAGAAAGCTGGAAGCCATTGTCTTCATGCCAACTGTGTACCAGTGGAACCGGAAAACCTTCACGCATTTGGTCAATCATTGCTTTGGTATCTTCACGAGAACCATCATCTGCCACAATAACTTCATCAGGCAAAACGGTTTGGCGCTTTACACTTTCTAACACGGATTTTAAGGCTTCTTTCCAGTTATAAGTGGTAATAATTAAAGTCGTTTTCATTGTTTTTTCGCCTGTTCGCGTAAGTATAAGTCGATGTATTTAACGAAGGTAGAATGCATGCTTAACCACGCAAGGATGAAGCCATGCTTACCATCAAGAAAACCACGCTTAAGAATGTACATCTTCAAAAAGCTGGCTAATGCATGGATGATTGCCGTGCTGAGACCGGATTTTTTCCTGCCTTCTCGCTCGTCTGTCCAAGCTTTGAGGTAACCTGTGGTTTTGTTGATGTAATGATGGAGGTGTTCGTACGTATAGTGGTGTAATCTGCCATCCAGTTTCTTGATTGCAAAGCCTTTATCTTCGACTTTTTCATGCACTAAAGCATCATTGTAGTGGGTATAACTGGTGCGGTAGAGACGAACGATCCAATCTGGTGACCATCCTGAGTGGTAGATAAATTTACCAAACGCGGCACTCAGACGATTCACTTTGTACAGTGTGTTTGGCTCGTCATTCTCAACGGCTTTTAAAATGCTTTCTTTCAGCTCTGGCGTGACTTGTTCGTCGGCATCCAACCAAAGCACATAATCTGCGGTTACGTATTGCTGAGCAAGTTGGCGCTGTTTGCCAAATCCTGGCCACTCCAAGTTGGTGTAAAACTTGTCGGTATATTGTCTGGCGATTTCTTCAGTGCGATCAGTACTGCCTGAATCAAGAAGGACAATCTCATCAGCCCAATCTTTCACTGTGTCTAGACAAGCTTGTAGATGCTTCTCTTCATTTTTCACGATTAAGGCAACGGCTAAAGTGGGTTTAGACAAGTTGGTTTCCTTCTTAAACAATCTTATATAGGGGGAGTTTACTGATATTGGGGATACAAATCTTCTACGACTTGATCAAACATAACCATTACACGATCACTCGTGATACGATTCATCGCTTTTTCATCTTTTGCTCGCGTTCGCCAGCTAAGCTCTTGGCTGGTTTTTCCAGTCTCTGCAAAAATGGTCTCTTCATACACTGAAACGGCGTATTTCAAATAGTTATAAGGACCAACACGGACAGGGTTATGGTGAGCATACAAGCCAATAATTGGAGTTTGCATTGCACTTGCCATGTGGGCAGGACCAGTATCTGGTGCAATCACCATCTCAACCTTATCAATCAGTGCCAGCATTTGCATGATGGAGCTTTCTCCAACCAAGTTTAAGCAAGGCTCTGTAAGTAAAGATTGAATGCGCTCAGCTAAGTCGACTTCCACTTTCGCTGGGCTACCCGCTAAGATGACATTCCAGCCTTTCTCTCGAGCGTGGTTGATAACATCAACATAACCTTCTGCATTCCAGTTCTTATAAGCTTTGCTTGCCCCCGGGACCAACAATAGATTCGGCTTACCAGCTTGGCGCTGAGTTTTCGAGACCTTAGTTTCTGAAATCTTAGTTTCTGCCCAGAGAGCATCTTGCTCTGAGTACGACAATGACCAAGTAAGTTCTGACTGAGGCACACCAATTTGATGGGCAAACGCCATTAAACCATCCGCAACATGCAAAGAGCTTGGTGAAGGAACTTTGACATTGGTGAACAAAGTTTGAAAGTCTTGGCTACGGTCAGAAGAGAACCCAAGTTTGTACTTCGCTTTAATACCTAACGTCGCCACGCTCGCTCGAATGGCATATTGCATATGAAGCAAAGCATCGAACTTGCGTCCTTTGAGCTGCTTCCACAATGACTTATAACCATCAAGACCTGCTTTTTTATCAAACACAATCACTTCAACACCATCTATCGCTTGCAGCAACTGAGCTTCAAGCTTGCCAGTAATCCAAGTGATATGGGTATCAGGCCATTGTTTTTGAATCGCTTGAACCGTCGCAATGGTATTACAAACGTCGCCGATGGCGGATAAACGCAATATACAGAGTGAAGAAGGGGCAGAAGTGAACATAGTTATTGTCTGATAAGATAAATAGATGCAGGTAAATTATGCAGACATCCCCAATAAATGTAAAATACACCGCTTCTATAATGAGTACTGACGAGCCCCTCTTAATGTCAAAGACAAAACAACACCAATCATTGAACTCAGGTAAACCTGGAAACACGGGTTTGACGCGCGTCATCAAAGCGGCTGGATATTCTGCAAAAGGGCTGAAAGCAGCGTTTAAACATGAAGCAGCCATCAGGCAAGAATTAGCCATGCTGGTACTTGCGATTGCATTGGTGTGTGTATTTGATTTAAGTGTTGTAGAACGCATTCTCATGTTAGGCGTTGTAGTGTTAGTGTTTATCGTTGAACTGATTAACTCTGCCATTGAAGCCGTTGTTGATAGAATTGGTGTCGAGCATCATGAACTGAGTGGGCGAGCAAAAGACATTGGCTCAGCCGCAGTGATGGTTGCGCTATTTTTTGCTGGCTTTACATGGCTGTATATTCTTATCAGCCACTACTTTTAATAAAATCTAACGGCAACTTTCGACATGACTCAGAGTTATCAACAAGGCAATAGCATGGTGTGGTTTGATGATGAAATCATCACTGACCCAAGCCAAGCGTTGTTTGATGCCCAATATTGGCAAGAGCAAGATAAAGTGGTGGGCAGCGCATCCGGACGTGGAACCACATGGTTTGTTCAACTTGATACTATGCAAGCTGCTTTGCGTCATTACCGCCGTGGTGGTTTATTTGGCAAGTTGGTTGAAGATCACTATTGGTTTACTGGATGGGAGCAGACTCGTAGCCTACAAGAGTTTAATCTGCTCAGAGTGCTGATTGAGTCTGGTGTGAATGTCCCTCGACCGATTGCTGCGCGCGCAGTTAAAACGGGCTTAACTTACCAAGCGGATCTTTTGAGCGAAAGAATTCCCAACGCCAAAGACTTGGTCAGTATTTTGCAAGAAAACCCATTACCGGAAGCGATGTACCAGAAGGTAGGGCAAGAAATTGCCAAGATGCACAACGTCAACGTGAACCATACCGATCTGAACATTCATAACATCTTAATTGATGAGCAAGAAAAGGTATGGATCATCGATTTTGATAAATGCTCTCAGCAACCGGATGGTGATTGGAAGCAAGGCAACTTAGAGCGTTTGAAGCGCTCGTTTCTGAAAGAGCTGAACAAACGTCAAATACATTGGCAAGAAAGCGACTTCGCTGTGCTTGAAAAGGCGTACTCTTTAAGTCGTTAGGTGCCAACGACGAACAATCAAAAATTTAGACTTGGCTATCTTATTAAGGTAAGCCAAGTGGCGTAGTTTAAGCGCACATTTAACTACAATTAAACAAGATTTCTCGTGCTTTACGTGAGCACAATATTAAGCAGGTAACGTTCATAATGAAAATACTAGTAACTGGTGGTGCTGGTTTTATTGGCTCTGCAGTCATAAGACACATCATTCGTGATACCCAAGATACCGTCATTAACCTAGATAAATTGACTTACGCTGGCAATTTAGAGTCCTTAGCGGAAGTATCGGATAGTGAACGTTACCATTTTGAGCATGTTGATATCTGTCAACGTGACGAGCTTGATCGCGTATTTGCAAAGCATCAACCTGATCTCGTGATGCACCTTGCGGCTGAATCGCACGTAGATCGTTCCATTGATGGACCTGCGGCATTTATTGAAACCAATGTCATGGGGACGTATCACCTTCTTGAATCGGCTCGTCAATATTGGTCGACACTGGATGAGACACGCAAAGCCGCTTTCCGTTTCCATCATATTTCTACTGATGAAGTGTATGGTGACCTAGAAGGTACGGATGATTTGTTTACTGAAACTACATCCTATGCGCCGAGTAGCCCGTACTCTGCTTCTAAAGCGTCCAGCGATCATCTTGTTCGAGCGTGGCAACGCACTTACGGTTTTCCTACGTTGGTGACCAACTGCTCGAACAACTATGGACCTTACCATTTCCCAGAGAAACTGATCCCACTGATGATTTTGAATGCCTTGGATGGCAAGCCGTTACCTGTGTACGGTGATGGTATGCAAATCCGTGATTGGCTGTTCGTCGAAGATCATGCTCGCGCACTCTACAAAGTCGTGACAGAAGGTGAAATTGGCGAGACATACAACATCGGTGGTCACAATGAAAAAGCGAACATTGAAGTAGTGAAAACCATTTGCTCGTTACTTGAAGAGTTTCGACCAAACAAACCTGCAGGTGTTGAATCTTATGAATCGTTGATCACGTATGTGAAAGATCGACCAGGTCATGATGTACGCTATGCAATTGATGCAACAAAAATTGCTCGAGAGCTGAACTGGACGCCTGAAGAAACATTCGAAAGTGGCATTCGAAAAACCGTTGAATGGTATCTAAATAACCAGCAATGGTGGCAACGTGTGCTTGATGGCTCATACAGTCTTGAACGATTAGGAGCGGGTGAATAATGAAAGGTATTATTCTTGCTGGTGGTTCTGGTACGCGTTTATACCCAATCACACGAGGCGTTTCTAAGCAGTTACTGCCTGTATACGATAAGCCAATGATCTACTACCCACTGTCAGTACTTATGCTTGCTGGTATTCGTGAGATTTTGGTGATTACCACTCCTGAAGACCAAGAAGGTTTTCAGCGCTTGCTTGGTGGTGGCTCTGACTTTGGTATCGAACTGCAATACGCAATCCAACCCACGCCAGATGGTCTAGCTCAAGCATTCATTATTGGTGAAGAGTTTATCGGTGATGACTCTGTGTGTTTGGTTCTAGGCGACAATATCTTTTATGGACAGGGTTTTTCGCCAAAACTTCAGCAAGCAGCGGCTTTAAGTGAAGGAGCAACTGTTTTTGGTTATAAAGTAAAAGACGCTGAGCGTTTTGGTGTCGTTGAATTTGATGATCAAATGCGAGCTCTTTCAATTGAAGAAAAGCCAGTTGAACCGAAATCAAACTATGCGGTGACAGGCTTATATTTTTACGACAATGATGTCGTTAAAATCGCAAAGACCATTGAGCCTTCTCACCGAGGAGAGCTTGAGATCACAAGTATCAACCAAGCTTATCTAGAGAAAGGAAAGTTAACCGTTGATATTTTAGGGCGAGGCTTTGCGTGGTTAGATACCGGGACACATGGCAGTTTGCTTGAAGCTTCGCACTTTGTTGAAACGATCGAAAAACGTCAAGGCTATAAAGTGGCATGTCTTGAAGAAATTGCCTATCGCCATGGGTGGTTAACGAAAGAGCAAATCCAGAAGGCGGGTAAAGCGTTGTCCAAAAATGATTATGGGCGCTACCTTCTAGAGTTATTGGAAGAATAAATGTCTAATATACAGCTGATTTCTTTCCAAAAAATGGGTGATGAGCGAGGCTCTTTGATCTCATTAGAGCAAAATAAAAACATTCCGTTTGATATCAAGCGTATTTACTACATTTTTGATACTCAAAGTGGGTTATCAAGAGGTTTTCACGCTCACTACGATTTAGAGCAAGTTGCAATTTGTATGAAAGGTAGTGTTACGTTCTTGATTGATGACGGGACAACGAAGGAGCGGGTGACGTTATCTTCTCCGGATGTCGGTCTGCATATCAAAGGGCTTAAATGGCGAGAGATGCACGACTTTTCAGAAGATTGTGTGTTGATGGTTGTTGCAAGCGACTTCTATGATGAAGCCGATTATATTCGAAATTATAGTGATTTTTTGTTAGCAGTTGAAAACGTTAACAATATTAGAGTTTCAGATTGATTTTAACAGTGTTTAAACCAGGTCATTTTCGATGAGAGTTACAAGATATTCAGATGAGTTTAAGAGCGATTGGGATTTATACTTATCTAAATGTAGAAATAAACACTTCATGTTTAATAGAGATTACATGGAGTATCACAAGGATAGATTCAATGATCATTCATTGATGATATTTGATGATAAAAATAGAATTATATCTTTGCTTCCTGCAAATGAATCTGGCACTACCATTTTCACTCATCAAGGCTTAACTTTTGGTGGTTTTTTGAGTTGTGGGTTAATGACAACGGAGAAAATGTTGCAAGTTTTTTCTGTCGTTCTCGAGTACTACAAGTCTCAAGGAATGGATAAGTTAATCTACAAAAAGATGCCATACATATATTCAGATAATGCTTGTGAAGAAGATTTGTACGCACTTTTTAGAATCAATGCTGAGTTATACCGAAGAGATGTAAGTTCAACTATCTTTATGAGCAACAGGTTGCCATACCATAGAAGTCGTAGCTTCAAAAAAGCAATCAAAAATGGTGTAACCATTAAAGAAGTTGATAGCTTTGATGCATACTGGAAGTTGCTAAATGATGTATTGTCGAAACAACATGGTGTAAATCCAGTTCATACTTTGGATGAAATTACCCATCTTGGTTCTATTTTTAAAGATAATATTAAATGTTACTTAGCTTATCATGAAGATGAAGTTCTGGCTGGTTCAGTCGTATTTGAGAATGAAAATATCGTTCACTGTCAATATCTTGCGTCAAATGATCTAGGACGAAAACTAGGTGCGTTGGATTTGGTTATTCATCACTTGATTACTGAAGTGTATCCAGAAAAAAGCTATTTTGATTTTGGTAACTCCAACGAAGACAATGGTAAGTATTTAAATACAGGTCTTATTTTTCAAAAAGAAGCTTTTGGTGCAAGAGCTGTTGTTCATGACTTTTATGAGATTAATATAAATGGTTAATTTTCTCGACCTTAAAACACTAAACGATGAATATAAGCAAGAGCTTAAAGAGGCTTGCAACAGGGTTATCGATTCTGGTTGGTATATTCTTGGTTCTGAGACGGAAAGTTTTGAAAGTGAATTTGCGAAGTTCTGCGGTGTTAAGCACTGTATTGGAGTAGCAAATGGGCTTGATGCATTAACTTTAACCTTGAAAGCATGGCGAGAGCTAGGAAAAATCAAGGATGGTGATGAAGTTATCGTTCCAGCAAATACATATATTGCCTCTGTTCTAGCAATTACTGAAGCTCGACTAACTCCTGTATTTGTTGAACCGGATGAGAAGACTCACAATATCTGTCCACTTGCAATTGAAGCAGCGATTACGGATAAGACCAAAGTTATTTTGCCAGTCCACTTATATGGTCAATTAGCGGATATGCCAGTAATTCTTGATATCGCTAAAAAGTACGACTTACTCGTTTTAGAAGATAGTGCTCAATCTCATGGTGCAAGCTTAGAAGATACTCGATCTGGAGCATTTGGTGATGCATCCGGTTTTAGCTTTTATCCAGGAAAAAACCTAGGTGCATTAGGTGATGGTGGTGCTATCACAACCAATGACGATACGCTTGCAGATACCTTGAAAGCTCTAAGAAACTATGGCTCTCATGTTAAGTATCAAAACATCTATCCTGGGCAAAATAGCCGCCTTGATGAAATCCAAGCAGCGATGCTCCGGGTTAAGTTGAAATATTTGGAAAAACAAACGCAAGCAAGACGTAATCTAGCTGAGTTTTATTTGTCAAATATGACGAATCCTCTCATCGAATTACCATTAATCGATGAACCAGAATCTCATGTTTGGCACTTGTTCGTTATACGAACGAAATACCGCGATGAGTTAGTAGCTCACCTTGCGGATAACGGAATTCAAACGCAAGTACATTACCCTATAGCACCTCATAAGCAGCAGGCGTACAAACAATACAACCATCTTGTTTTGCCTATTACTGAGAAATTGCAGACCGAAGTATTATCATTGCCGATGTCTCCGTGTTTGACTGACGAAGAAAAAGCACTTGTTGTCGATGCAATCAATAGCTTTCAAATCGATTGATGAGGAAAGGTAATGTGAAGATTCTAGATGATGTTGTTTATGTATTATTTTGCTATAAGCAAGAAGAGTATATAAGAGAGAGTCTAAGATCGATATTCAACCAAACAGCTTGGCCAGGCTTGGTTTTAGTATTAGATGATTGCTCTCCCGATAAGAGTCACGATCTTATACTTCAAGAGATCGATGCTGCGCCAGAAGGCTTGAATGTCGAATATCGACACAATGAGAAAAATATTGGTCTTGTTAGCCAAATTAATTCCCTGAGAGGAAAGTTTTCCGAAAAGCTGATAATTGTTCAAGCTGGTGACGACATTGCTTATCCGGAGAGAGTAGAGCAAACATACTCTGCTTGGGTCAACAATAATAAACCGTCTTTGATTATTGGTGGCTTTGAGAAAATCTCTGAGTGTGGCGAAGTTATCGAAAGCTTTAAATCAGAAGGCGTTTCTATTAAACCGTACTCCCTAGACAACATAATCAATAGAAAGTGCATAGTTAATGGTTGTTGTGCCGCGTATAGCGCAGAAATTTTGGACTTGTTTGAGCCGTATGATTTTGGTTTGATAAACGAAGACAGAATTAATGTCATTCGAGCTTTTCTTTTAAATGGAACCCATTATGAACACAAGCTATGGTTGAAGTACCGAGTCGGTGGGGTTTCTGATTTTAGTAAGACAACATACGAAGATAAGTATAGAAATATAGTTGTCAATGCTGAAAGAGAACTGAAAGACCTCGAAATGAATTTAGTCGATGTTAACAGTAAGCCAAATGCACAAGTAGTAAGCGCAATAGAAAAAAGAGTGAAGATAGCTAAGTTTATGATGGGAATTCCATACAATAAGTCAAAGCTATATATATATACTCTGACTTACCTTTTGAAAACTGGTGATTTTCATAATGCATTTAAAGTCTTGCGAAGAATGAAGTAGCCCCTAATTGGGGCTATCCATTAGTTTTTCTTTTATGTGAGATATTATTTTTTGAGTTGGTGTCTTGTCAGCAAAGTGAACCAAAATATCATTTTCTAAAAATGTATTATCAACTTTTGCTGTTCCATCAATAACTTCACTTATAAATTGATTGATATCCTTTTCAGAATGACCTTTTGTACAACAATCGTAGGCTTTGTTACCAAACGCATTTTGATAATTTCGAATGTCTTCACTAAGAGATAAGTATAATACAGGTTTTTTAACATAGAGATACTCTGCCAAGAAAGAGCCACTATCATGAATCATTGCATCTGAAGATTTAAATAGATCGTAATAATCCCCTTCTTCCAGTTGACAGTGCTGGGAGTTTTTCCAGTAATCATAATATTCGTCGGTTTTTTCTTTGCCCCAATCAGTATGATGGTACAGTTTTTCTTTTAATAATGGGTGTGGTTTAAAAGCCCATTGAATATCATCTTTGTGCTTTTCAGAAAGCTCTTTAATAACATCAGAAAACTTGATGAAAGTACTATATGGAAGTTCAGGTGTGTCGATAGTGTGATGTGGAGCAAAGATAACTTTTCGTTTTGTATTCTCTTGTTGCTTCCAAGGGCTCTCGTTAGGCTGGTTATCTTCAAGCAAAGGCTCCATGGAAGGGTAACCTGTCACAATGACGTTTTTTCCTTTTTGAATAGCGTATTCTTTGAATATATCCATGTCATCGAAGTGAGGTGCATAGATAGCCCACATCATATTGTGAAAATCTTGATTGTACTGTGATTTATAATTATTGTATTTAGATACTTGGTGGGCGTAAGGAATATAAACTGATAGGTATTTACTATATGCTTTTGCGTAGTATTCTTTTTTAGTTAGTTTATGAGGGTTAGAGAAAAATATAAGATCAATACCTAATGAATCTATATCTACCCAGTTCGAACTATTTTCATCATAAGAACTTACGACAGGATATCCTTTCTTTTCAAAAAAGCTAACATTCGTTTTTATATCTTCGATCGCTTGATTATCTTCAATATTATTTACAGGGCAGATGAAAATAAATGGTTCGAAATAATCATCTTCTAACATTGCTTTGAAAACTGGGTCACTTTTCCATACACTATGATGTAAAACAAAAAATCCAACTTTGATCTTGTCTTTTCTCTTTATTCTTTTGACCCGTTGGTTGTCTTGGATAATCTTTTTTTGATACTTAATCTGTTTTTTTAGCGTCTTGAAAAGTGTTTTTAATGACATGTTGTGAACCTTGAAGTCTTTTACCGCAGAAAGCAGCCCCATTCTATAACCTTGAGTCGTTCTAGTGTAAACTATGGAGCAATATTTAGGCTCTAGCCGAGATGGTGGGATCATAGAGGATGATGGCATCTCGGTACAGCCAAATCTACCTCAATTTGAAGTAAGGCATAACATGTGCGGTATTTTTATCTCTAATGAACCTCAAGTAACGCAAGAGCATAGTAAGATCATTGAAGATTGCTTGCGTTTTAGAGGGCCTGATTGTTCTTCTGGTTTAGTAGAGCACTCTGGCTGGAAAGCTTATCACTCTCGACTCTCTATCATTGAACTTGGCTCAGGCAGTAACCAGCCAGTCATTGATGGAAAGGGTGGAATGTTAGTTTTTAATGGTGAGATTCTTAACTACAAAGAGTTAGGTTTTAAGTACTTTGAACGAGAGTATACGAGTGATACTACGCTTTTAAGTGATCTTATCGTTTCAGGTAAGCTTCTAGAGAATGAACTAGATGGTTTTTTTGCATTTGTATATGTCAACCCTGAAGGTACTCTCCAACATGCATGTAGAGACAAGTTTGGTGTAAAACCACTTTTTTACTTTGAATCAGATGACGGCATATCTTTTTCTTCGGAACCTAATGTTCTCAAAGAGCTCTTTGACTTACCTGTTAACCCTCAAGCAGTTGAAGAATATCATGCTGCTCGAGCTCCCATTTTCAGTGGCTCATATTTTGACGGTGTTTCTGTTGTTGAACCGGGCTCATGTTTTGTTAACGGATGCTATTTTGAAAGCTTAGATTATTTTCAAAAGTACACAGAAGTATCGCAAGATGAACTGGAAAGGCATGTCAAAGATGGTATCAACAGCCGACTGGTTGCTGATGCCAAAGTCGGTCTTTTGATGAGCAGAGGGATCGACAGTAATCTAATACATCAACTCTCTGATATCGAAAAGCTATACACAATTGGTTTTAAAGGCGATGAGGATATTACTTTTCTTAAGTCTCAAAATATTCCCAACCTTACTATCTATGAATGTGACCCTGCTGAGTACAAACAGTGTTTTGACGAGCTAATCGCTTTACGTGGTGAGCCAATGTCAGTGCCAAACGAAGTCCTTTTATACAGGATCTCAAAAGTTGCCGCTTCAGATGGCGTGAAAGTACTTCTCTCTGGTGAAGGTGCTGATGAGTTCTTTGGTGGTTATGACAGAGTATTCAATTGGGCAGCAACTTGTGATTCGTTTGATCTTGATACCTTCTTGAATTTCTATTGCTACAAAGTGCCAGATAAAGGCACAAAAACTTACAAGCACTTTTCGATGTTATTTGATGAGCTAGAGCATCTTTCTCCATTTGAGAAGGTTCGCTACTTCTTTATCAAGTATCACATGCCAGTGCTTTTCAGGCGCTTAGATTTCGCATTAATGGCTGCGGGAATTGAAGGTCGAGATCCGATAGCCAACCATCACGTATTTGAGGCAGCAATTAAATTTAGTGCTAGTCAATTGATGAATGGTTCCTTAGGTAAGTTACCGTTACGTGGTTTGATCGCACCATTAAAAGGTGATGAGTTTGCCTATGAGAAAAAAGTTGGTTTTCCAGTTGATCTAACAAAAGTATTTGATAACCCGCGATCGTTATCATCATATGAATTGTGGTTTGAAGAAAATTTAAAGGTTCTATTGAAATGATTATTGGTTACACGAGCGGTGTTTTCGACCTCTTCCATGTTGGTCACGTTAACCTTCTGCGTAATGCTAAAGCTATGTGCGATAAACTAGTCGTAGGTGTTACAGTGGATGAACTGGTTTCTTATAAAGGAAAACAATCAGTAATCCCTTACCATGAGCGTATTGAAGTTGTACGCTCTTGCAAATATGTTGATGTTGCTATTCCTCAAAAGAACATGGACAAAGCTGCGGCTGCGAAAAAGAACCACGCAAGCTACTTATTCGTAGGTGATGACTGGTATGAAACGCCAAAATGGCAAGAGCATGAGAAAGATTTAGAAGCTGTTGGGTGTAAGGTTATTTACTTTCCGTACACGGAAGGTACATCGAGCACTTTAATCAACGAAACTTTAGTTTCTCTACGAAGCGATCAGACAGAAGAGTAATTCTGACCTAATCAGCTTCGTTGTTATGTAAAAGCCAGCAATTATGCTGGCTTTTTTAGAGCTAGATTGTCACGTGCTTAATCGTCCGGGCTAATGCCCCCTGATTTTTAACGGCATATTCGTAGGCATTTTGACCATAAACATGTTGTGAATGTGGTTCAGAAATAAGATGTGTTAGGTGATTCCCAATGCCAGCAGAATCTTTGGATACTAACATCCCATTTGCCTGTATCAGATCATTTACTATGTCTTTAAAGTTGAAATAGCTAGGGCCGGTGATGACGACTTTTTTTAGTATTGCAGGCTCCAATACATTGTGTCCACCAACCTTATCTCCAACCAAGCTGCCACCCATAAAGCAGATATCTGCAGCCCCTAACAATAGAAGCATTTCTCCCATTGTATCGCCGAGATAGACTTGAGTTGAATTAGCCACGTTCTCTTGTGTGGTTCTACGTACGGTTTCAAAGCCTTGTTGTTGGCAGAGGTCGTACATATCATCAAAACGTTCTGGGTGACGAGGTACAAGGATCAAAAGTGCACCTGGGTGTGACTCTAACACTCTTTTATGTGCTGCCAAGACTTGTTCGTCTTCGCCCTTATGAGTACTTGCTGCAATCCACACAGGGCGATTTTGACCTAGCTCTTGCCTTAGTATTTTGCTCTTTTCTTTCACATCATCCGAGATTTGAATATCAAACTTAATAGAGCCAGTGACTTTCAGTTTGTCTTTATCAACCCCCAGTCGTTCAAAACGGTTTGCGTCTGACTCTGTCTGACAAAGAACTTGAGTTAGGCATGGCAACATCAGGTTAAACAAAGGCTGAACTTTGGCGTAGTTGCTACATGATTTTTCCGATAAGCGGGCATTGATCACGCTGATAGGGATACCGGCTTTATGGACCTCGTTTAACGTATTTGGCCATAGCTCCGTCTCGATGATCAGCATTTGCTTCGGTTGTGTTGTCTTCAGGAAGCGTTTTACCGCAAAGGCGAAGTCAATTGGCATATAGCGGTGCTCAACTAAATCACCCAGCTTAGCAATCTGTTCCGCTCCGGTACTCGTCGTGGTCGTAACCAGAATAGGCTGCTCAGGGTTTTGCTCTTTAAGCGCCTTAATAAAAGGCGTAGCAGCAATGCTTTCGCCGACAGAGACTGCATGTATCCAAATCGGCTTTTCGTCGCTTGTTAATTTCGGAGTAATACCAAAGTGCTCTTTCCAACGTTGACCAAATTTGGGTTTGTTTGGCTTACTTTTGTATAAGCCAAACAATAGGAAAGGCGATGCGATTGTGAGCAAGAGAGTATAGAGAATACGAATTAACATGAGCCAACAGCGATCGCTTCTAGTTTTTGAATACTATCCAAAACTTGCTTTGGCGATAACTCAGTTAAGCACTTCAAATGCTTAAACTGACACTCGCGCTTAAAGCATGGACGGCAGTCAATGTCCGTATGAACAATCTCTACCTTCTCTGCAAGTGGTGGCGTGTATTTCGGTGAGGTGGAGCCATAGACCGCCACGACATTACAGCCAACGGCCGCTGCCACGTGCATCAGACCTGAGTCGTTCGCAACAACGGTCTGGCAAGCCGCCAGAAGATCAACCGCTTCAATCAGGCTTGTTTGCCCTGCTAGAACGTGAATCTGATGCTGATGTTCTTGAGGTACTAATTGCTTGATGTTGTTGCAGGTTTCGAGATCTTTTTGAGAGCCAAACAACCATACCTGATGCCCTGATTTCGCCATTTGAATTGCCACTTCTGCATAGTGCGCTTCGGGCCATTTTTTCGCGGGACCGAATTCCGCTCCAGGGCATAGACCAACAACAGGAGATTCTTGGTTGAGATTAAACTTAGAAATCGTAGCGCTTTGTTCTTGTTTATCAATAAACAGGCTAGGGCGAGGCAATGTTTCTAAACCGCCCAGAGAAGAAGAGTCGATCATCTCCGCTTGTGAATAGGCTAATGCAACATAGCGCTCAACCATAAACTGGAAAGATTTCATATTTGGACGCAAGTCATTGAGTAGACCGTAGCGCATTTCACCTTTCCAACCAGTGCGGAGTGGGATATTAGCAAACCAAGGAATCAGTGCTGACTTTGCAGACTTCGGCAGGATGTAGGCGTGGTCGTACTGTTTTTCTCGTAGTGATTTACCAATTTCTCGACGACCCAATAAGTTGAACTCACCATGACCAATAGGCATTTCAATGGCTTGGTGGATCTCTGGCATGCGCTCAAGAATTGGTTTACACCAACCAGGTGCAATTACATCAATTTGGCTTTCTGGATGAAGTTGCTTTAAAACGATGTACAGTGACTGTGACATCACCATATCACCAACCCAAGACGGTCCGATGATGAGTATTTTCATGCTTTGTTCTTCCAGTACATAAACTTAAGAATGGATTCGTAGGTTCTGAAGAGTTCTGCGTAGATCTTATTAGGTACGGTCATCTTCGACTTGTCTTTTCTTTTAGCGCCAATCGTTGAAGCGATTTGAGCTCTAGTGAAAAGATCTGGGGCAACACTGTAAGTCTGAACATTATGACGCCATGGTTTTTCCATGTAGTCATCTACCGGTTCGATAAACTCTTGAGCATGCTTAACAAACTTAGAGGCTGCTTTCGGTGTGACAATATAAGCGGTGGTACCACAAGTCCCAGCAGAGTAGCCTCCTAGCATATGACTATCATCAATCGGTATGATTGGAGTGAATGCACGCTTCTGAGTGGCAGACAGCTTGATGTAGTCATAAGTAGAAGTCAGCGGAAGGGTATGCGTGAGTACTTGCTTTAATCCTTCTACAGGGTCGACGTTATCTTCTAAGATAATGATCGGTTCATCGAGCTCAGTACAGCGAACCCACAACTCGTAATGGCTTGAGAAGCAAGCAACTTCACTGGTTTTTAATTGATACCCTTTGCGGCGCTGAGTTATGGCTGGACGGCTTTTTTCTGAATGAAGAAAACCGTCAATAGATCCATCTACGGCATCAAAAAATTCAAACTCAATGCCCTGTTGTTTTAACTTTTCTTCAATACGTTCTCGGCGATCCAGTGATCTCGCCAAGCTTACGACAAATACTTTCACTGCACTTTCCAGTCGCTGTTATATCTTGGTTTAAACAAATTGTAATAATTATTGCCATCTTCTTGAGAGTGTAAAAGCTGCAACACCCACATGTATTGTTCAGGCTTATTTGCTACAAAGTACTCAATCGCTTGGTTACAAGTGCGAGCATCTTGTTCTTCGCCCTTGTCTAATTCAAACGCCGGTAAGATTTCGATATCAAACGTACCATCTTCTGTATTCATAGAAGCAAACATAGGTAACACTTTAGCGCGTGATAGTTTGGCAATTTTACCTAAGCCTGGGAGCGTTGCTTTTCTGGTTGCAAAGAAATCGACAAAAACGCTGTGTTCAGGACCATGATCCTGATCGGGTAAGTAATAGCCAATGTAACCGTCACGAACTGATTTCAAAAACGGCTTAACACCACCAGAGCGTTCATAAACGCGACCGCCATATTGCACGCGTTGTTCGTGCATTAGCCAATCTGCAACTTCATTTTTCTGCTTTTTTGCCATCGCAGAGACGGGCATTCCCATCGAAGCAAGTAACACCGCAGGAATATCAATCGCCCATGAGTGTGGAACCATCAAAATGACTTTCTCATCATTGTCGATGTGTTTTTGAAGGATGTCTAAACCTCGGATCTGGCAACGCTGCTGTAACCATTTAGATGAACGTAAGCTAAGTAAGCTGAAACGGAAAAAGAACAATGCTGCGGTATAAAGTGTTTTTTCAATCAGTACTTCGCGCTCTTCAAATGATTTCTCTGGGAAGCACAGCTCAAAGTTGACTCGAGCTCGGTGAGCCGGACCTTTGTGCGATTTAGCCAGTTTCTTCGCGATGGTTTTTGCTAGCCATTTTTGAACCCCTAAAGGTAATAAAGCAAGCGGCAAAGAAAGGACAACGCCTATCCACGTACCCCAATACTTCGGCGCTAAAAAGTGGCGCTCAAATTCAGGGTTATAAGCTTTAGGATCGAAATCATCACGTTGATTAGTCATGAAGTTTTAAGTACCTATATTTTTGAAGAAAGGCGATTGGGGGTCTGTAGAAATGATACTAGTAATCGTATCAGAGTAAAGGTGGTAGAGAGTTAACTACCACCTTTGAAGGGAATTAACGGTTTTGAATCGCTAGGTATTCAGCAACACCTTCTGCTACCGTTTTGAATTCTACATCACAACCAGCTGCACGAAGCTTAGTTAGGTCCGCTTGAGTGAATTCTTGGTAAGCGCCTTTTAGGTGATCAGGGAACGGAATGGTTTGGATTTCACCTTTGTTGTGGTGTTTGACCACTGCTTTTGCCACTTCTTCAAAAGATTCTGCACGACCAGTACCGCAGTTGAAGATGCCAGAAACACCATTTTCTAGGAACCAAAGGTTAACTTTGCACACATCACCAACGTAAACGAAGTCGCGTTTGAATGATTCGCTACCAGCAAATAGTTTAGGGTTTTCACCTGCATTGATTTGGTTATTTAGGTGGAAGGCTACCGATGCCATGCTACCTTTGTGATCTTCACGCGGACCGTACACATTGAAGTAGCGGAAACCAGTGATTTGAGAAAGCTGTTCACCATGCTCTTGAGCATCTTGCCATAGGCGACGCACATAGTTATCAAATTGCTGCTTTGAGTAGCCGTATACATTGAGTGCGCCTTCGTATTCACGTTCTTCAACAAACGTTTCTGTCTCGCCGTATGTTGCTGCTGATGACGCGTACAGGAATGGAATTTCACGATCTAGACAGTAATGAAGCAACTCTTTTGAGTACTCATAGTTGTTTAGCATCATGTATTTGCCGTCCCACTCGGTTGTCGCAGAACAAGCGCCTTCATGGAAGATAGCTTCGATAGGGCCGAAGTCGTCACCTGCCATGATTTGAGTAAGGAAGTCATCACGATCCATGTAATCTGTGATATCAAGATCAACTAAGTTTTTAAACTTCTTGCCATTTTTTAGGTTGTCGACAACCAGAATATCGTTAATACCTGCTTCGTTCAGTGCTTTAACAATGTTGCTGCCGATCATGCCAGCACCACCAGTTACGATGATCATAAGACTTCCACCATAGATTAAAATTTTCTCAGGAATTCTAGCAAGAAACAGAAATTAGCGCTATTGGAAGGAAAAGAAAGGTATAGAGCGCTTGGGTATAAACAAAAGGGAGCCGAAGCTCCCTTAAATAGTGTTGTTATTCAGCGTTTGACGCGTTTGGTCTTTGGTACCAAGGGTTGCGCTCGTCTGTTAATTGAATAAGTTCGTATTTTCTATTTAGCTTCTGACCACCATCACGAGTGATTGGTTGCCAAGAGAAGTTTGCTCTATTGTTACTTGGTTTCACTGTCATGATATCGTATGGAATCGAAATGTAGAGACCTTTAGTAAAACTGCCTTCACCAAACTCTTCTGCAGTTAAATTCGTAAACGAAGCGTAAGCACCGGCGATTACGCCACTGTCAAACTGCTTAGCTATGTTTATTTGAGTACCGACGTCACCACCGAGGAACTGCCCCACATCTACTTGTACCATCAAATTGGATAGAAAATCCCATTGGGGGTAGTAATACGCAGAAACGAAACCTGTGAAGCCTTTATCAATAACTTGGAAAGGATCTCCGTATTCTGGAACATACTGCCACTTTTCATCGTACACACCGAAGTAACTTTGCGGGTCGCGTTGAGAGATCAAGTTAACATCCGCACCGATCGCCCAGTTTGCGCCTTTCGGTCGGTACAAGAATTCGGTACCCACACCCGCGAACATACTTTCTAGATAACCAGCGTAGAACTGTTGGTCCATGGTATCTGAGTACTCTTTGAACCAAGTTAATTGAAGATTCTGCATAGTTACAGGATATTCATCTCTATAGGCCCTAAACATCGTGCGTACACGAGGTATCGAAGTGCCATCCGGCGGAGTGACGTAGTTAAACTTGTCGTAGTTGTTGTACCAATCCCAATAAAGAGCACCGCCTATTTCTAAGTCATCTGTCAGCCAATAAGAGGCTTCACCTTTAAGTCCCACACTAAAGAAGTAAAATGTTTCAGCAGCACCCAGTGTTTGAACCAGTTGCGGGGAAAAACCATAATCGAAACGCTCAAAACCGTCGTAGATAGGATTACCTTGTGGTTTTTCATTTCCTTTTGAAGTTGCATCTTCAATGCTAGGAGTGAGGTAGTTTACTTCAGTGAAGTCTCGGAATTTCTCTTTCGAGATAGCCGTTTGATCACCGATTAATCCACCACTACGTTCATTAATAGTAAAGGTATCAATGTTGTTTGGCATTTCGTTGTAAAGGATTGCCGCCGCTTTTTCATGAGCTTCGTTGCGATCACGATACTTTTTCTGTTCGCCAACAATCGAGACGGTATTGTCTTCAACATAGAGTTGGGTATTTTGGTAGCCAGCAATCTTATCCAGCTCCTCGGTAACGCGTTCCCAATCTACATCAGACAGTTGCTCTGGTTGTTTGTCTTCAACTTCTGGAGTTGGAGCATCACGCCAGAAAGACGGCATATCATTGAAGTTTGTGTAAAGGCTTACGCCTGCAACTAACGTATCACCGCGCTCGTAGCTCAAACGAAAATCTGCCATATGTCCTAAACGATACAAAACACCAAAGTTCCAAGGTGTATGAGGTGTCATGTCTACACCACCGCGTACTACAGGGAAATCTTCGCTGTAATCGTTGCTATCGTATTCAAGCTTAAAGCGCAGTGGTGCGTGCAAAGTTTGATACTCTACACCACCAAAGAGTGCTGCAGGACCTTTGAACCAACGTTCAAAATCCACACTTCCGCCGTTATTTTTGAAATCTGAAGGACGTTCACAGAAACTATCGGACAGCTTACAAGCTGGGTTGCTGATGTTGTCGCGCGTACCTAAGTAGCCCCAGCCCATACCTAAAGTGAAATCAAAGGTACCAAGGTTTGGGTTAGAGTAACGTTTTGTTGCAGCAACAAACTCACCATCAAAAAGACCGGTGCCTGCAAAGTCACGCACACCCACAGAAAGCTCTGGCAAGTACTCTGACTCTTGCAAAAGTCGAACTTTAAAATCGATGCCTTTGTCAGTGTATTTGGTATCACCCGAGAAGCTTGGATCATCACTATAAAAGAGATCATTCACCATGGTGTAGCGGATGGTCGTTTCTAACCATGGCATCACTTGTAGTGTGACATTATAGAAAAGGTACTCATCGCTGCCGGTAACAGCAAAGTTAAACTCGCCTTCAGGTGCCATACGACCTGTTGGCATCTGCATTAAGCCGACACCACCAAAGTCCATTTGTGATGGTTGCAATGGTGGTGCTTCGAAAGGCATGTCTTGAGCCCACACCAACGCTGGACCCATTAAAGAAAGGGATAAACTGGTTCTGATCAGATTCATGTTTAGTTCTTCGATGAGGTTGGTTTACGTTGTGCAAGCAGAGCGACAATGTCTTTATCCATTTGTGATGTTTCGAACTCATCAAATGGGATGTACACCATGGTAAGTGGTGGCAAGTAATATTGAGTGGTTAACCAACTGCCATGGTGAGGATGAACGACCTTGCCATCCGGGTAAATCAGGACTGGCGGATAGGCGAGCTCACCAATATCACCTGAACGTAGATTATCGACCTGTTCATGCAGAGCGATACCTCCTTGGTTTTCTACTGCGTAGACTTTTTTCAAGTTACCCACATACAGCACTTTCTCTTTGCGTTTTGGTGCACTTAACGCAAGTTGACCTTGTAAAAGAGGGTTATCAAATTTATCCAGACGGATGCGATCAACATCAATGGCCGACAGCACGCGAGGTGCAAACTGGCTTCGTTGGATAAACTTGTAAAATGGGTGCGCAACTAAATTATGTTGAATCATTTGGTTCAACACCGAATTTTTTAAGGCAGTACTTCTTTGCACTGCAGTTTCGGAATTATCAAATAGAGTCACAGCTAAAGGGTATTGTAGGGCGATTTGTTGTTCTTGTGCATGCTTAAGTACGCTCTCTAAACGCGCCGCTTGTTGGAACTGCAATGCTTTGCCCGTTCCGACAAGTTCAACATTAAGCGGTGAAGAGGGGTGGTTTTGAGCTTGAACAGTAGTAGGTGTCGCCAGAATCGTTGCCGTTAAACTTAGGCTTAATAAAGATAGCAGTCGCTTATTCATGATTTGCTGTACCCTTTCAGAATCGTCAATTCAACGGGCACCATGTTTGGACCTAAGTGTTGACGTGTTTTCACTACTTCTCCTTTACCGTTTACCCAGTATTGGTTCTCTACACTTTTTTCTAAGCTGGTAAACGTTACAACCTCGCTATAAACATCAGTAGAGGTAGATGAAATAGGGGTGATGACGGTTTCTTTACCTTGACGAGAACGCTGGACTTTAGCCGGGAATCCATAACGGTATTTGTCAGACCAATCGTAAGAAAGAGAATATTGTGCAGAGGGCGCTGAGTAGGCAGGAACGTTGCCATAAATGCCTGCTAGATTGGTGGTTTGCAAACCAATAGTTTTAACAATATGACCGTTCTCTGTTACCACCATTGCCTTGTCCGCACTTACCCACTTTAATTGGGTATTGCCAGTTAATGGGTTTAGCTCAGCAAAGGCCAACACTACGAATACCTGTTTTTGGTCACCAATTTTTAAGTAAGCACTAGCATAAGGAACTGCTTCAATTTCTTCTGGAGTTAGCTCGACATCGATGTAGTTGCCATAAGCTTCTTGGACTGTCGCGGATACGTCATTAAATTTTTGTGTACAGCCAAAGATTGAGCTCAGTAAAGGTAGGGCAATAAGTAAGCGCATCCATTTTAGCGATAGAAAGGTGTTCATCATTCCCTCATTACAAATAAAATCGCCCTGAGAAATCAGGGCGATATATAAGTCAAGCTAGGCTTGCTTATTTTTTAACACTAGTAGTCGTAGTTGTCGTTGAGTCACTATCTGACGCTGCAACTGCTACTACAGTTACTGCTGCTGCTGCACCTACTGCTACTGCAGTTGTACCAGTTGCTGATGCTGCTGCTGTACCAGTAGTACCAGCTTCAGTCGCTGCAAATGCAGTTGATGCGCTTAGAGCCATAAGAATAGCTAGAGCTGTGTTCTTCATTATTAATCCTTGTATTTCAGATTTTAAAACATCGATGTTTGGTCTGTTTATCACACACCATTTCTCATTTTAGTTAAAAAACAATCAGCATGTAAATAGTTTCCTATGCGAATTTACCTAACGCTAAAGAAAGAACGTGGAAGAATTGAAGGTTGCTCAGTTGTGATTATCGTATTTAATAAAAATGCGTATTCTACTACTTAAGTTTAAGCCACCTCAGAGTTCACGCAAACGTTCACGATTTTTATTTAACGCAACTCCCGTTATATCTTGTTTTAAGTCGCTGACAGCCAATGATTTTCTCATCCGTAAGAATTAGCTAACCATAAACAGAGTTTTGAGTAGGTTCCACCCTCTTGCCGTTTTGCGCTAATCCATGCATAATTTGCCAGCTTTTGTGTAGCGTTTATCAAGACTATTTTTTTGAACGATTAGTCGCAAAAGTGAGGCTTAAAAAGAATAGTTATATCAATAACCGAACGAATCGGGAATCAGCGAACAGTGGCTAACGCTTAATGCCGCCGGGCGGTAGCGTGGAAACGCACAAACGAAATTGACAAAAGTTAACAGACACTCACTGCGCGCGTCATTCATAATGTGCAGCGAACAGTCGACACTCAAGGAACACTTACGTGATTAATAAACGACCATGGGTAGGAGCGTTGAGTGCAATCAGCTTAGGCTTGTGCTCATTTTCTGCCTCAGCAGACTTTTATGCTGGTGCGTTAGTCAGTTACTCTAACGCCGAATTTCATTATTCCTCTTCTTCGGTAACCGAGGGAAACCCTTTCCTTCTTCAAGCGCAAGCTGGTTACTTTTTCAATGATTACCTTGCTTTTGAAGCGCGCTATGGAACCTCTGTACAACGAGACAGCGGACTGGCAGTAGACAGCCTCGCGAGTGGTTTTATCAAGTTGAACATGCCCGTCTCTGAACGTATCGCACTTTACGGACTTGCCGGTTATTCGAGCGTTCAGATCGACCAACAAAATGCAGGCTCAAATAAAGATCAAGGTTTTAGCTTTGGTTTAGGGATGCATTACGCTTTAGACAAGCAGAATGCGGTTGTCTTTGAGTTTGTTGACAGTACATCTGAAGATCAGGTTCGCTTGAACGCACTTACTCTTGGTTTCCAACACCGATTTTAATTAAAGACCTAGCGCCTAGTTTTGTGGCTAGGATTTTTAACTCCTGACTTTAAATAGCGAATTATCATGCTCAAAGGATATTTCTTGATAGGTGCTTGTATTCTGGCAAGCCTATTTGCGCCGCTTACTAATGCGCAGACTCCAACCCCAGAACAAATTCAGATGTTTCAGAACTTACCTGCTGACCAGCAACAAGCACTGGCGAGTAAGTATGGTATCTCTATTCCATCCGGCGCTTCGTCTCAGCCAAGCAGTTACCAAAATCCTCAAGTGATTGAACAACGTCCGGTTGCTAGCAGCGCGACTGAAGCAAAAGTAAACGACGCCGAAAAAGACGAGCAAGGTCTAAAGCGTTTTGGTTTAGATTTGTTTGCAGGTTCACCTACGACGTTTGCACCAATCAGTGATGTGCCTGTTCCGGCTGACTACACGGTAGGAGCTGGTGATGAAATCGTTATCCAACTGTTTGGTAAAGAGAACACGACGCATCGTCTTCGTGTTAATCGCGCTGGTATCATTAATTTCCCTTCTCTTGGTCCTGTTCAAGTGGCGGGGATGACATTCTCTGACGTGCGCGATTCTTTAAACCAGCGTGTAAAAGAGCAAATGATCGGGGTTCGTAGTGATATTTCGTTGGGTGAAATGCGCACCATGCAAGTTTTTGTGATGGGTGATGCCTACAAGCCTGGCGCTTACACGGTGAGTGCCCTAACTACGATCTCTCAAGCTATTTATTACAGTGGTGGCTTTAGTGAGAGTGGCGCCCTTCGTAACGTGCAACTTAAGCGCAATGGTCAGGTAATTCGTAAACTGGATATGTACGACCTGCTACTCAAAGGCGATGCGCGTAATGACATCCGCTTGCTACCAGGAGACGTGGTCTTCATCGGTGCATTGGGTAACACGATTTCAATCGATGGTGAAGTAAACCGCCCTGCAATCTATGAAATCAAACCAGGTGAAACCTATAAGCAAGCGATTCAAATGGCTGGCGGTTTTACGGCTAATGCTTATAGCGATCAAATCGAGGTGAAGCGTTACGCCGCTAAAGGTGCTCGTGATGCCTTAACACTGAACTTTAGCCAGTCACATGACCAACAAACCAAAGTCAAAGATGGTGATGCGGTTAATGTGCTTAAGAAAAATGAAGAGCTGACCCGTTACGTACAAATTGAAGGTGATGTTCGTCATCCGGGCTTTATAGAGTGGAGGAGCGGTCTACGTATTGCAGATTTATTCCAATCCGTTGATACCTCATTTAATTCTACGGCAGATGTAAGCTACGCCATTGTTGTACGTGAGATTAACCCTCAACGCGATATCGAGGTTTACCAAGTTAACCTTGCAAATGCGATTCTTTCTCCAACGAGTAAGGATAACTTGAAGCTCAACTCTCGCGATCGAGTCTTGGTATTTAACCGCTTCAATAACGAAGATTTGGATACATTAGCGGATCAAGAAACCGTTACCAAAGCGAAAACCTTAGAGCAAGCTCAACTTCAAGCACAACAAGAGCAGTTAAAAGAGCAAGAAGTGATGAGCTCGTCAGTGGCTGTTTCTTCTGCAGCGCCACTAGAAAAAGATTTAAAACAACCAAAGATCGTGTTCCGTGGCAAAGAAATCACTAAAGACGATTTTGAAGCATTAAAACAAAATACGCGTCGTACGTTGCTTGCTCCTGTATTGCTGCAACTTCAACAGCAATCGCGTTTGGGTTTGGCTCCGCAAATTGCGGAAGTCTTCGGTGAGGTAAAACATCCTGGGCGTTACCCAATAACTCCACGTATGACGATTTCTACGTTAATTGAAGCTGCGGGTGGCTTAACTTATAACGCATTTACTATCAATGCCGAGTTAGCTCGCACAGTGATCAACAGTAAAGATGAGCGCGCTTCTATTGATGTTGAGCGTATTGATTTGCGCCAAGCCATCAAGGGCAGTACCGCTGACGATGCCATTATTGTTGGCAGAGACCGTTTAAATATTCTTGAGAAGCCAAACGTCAAATTGCAAAGCACGGTAACGTTGCAAGGTGAAGTTCGCTTCCCTGGTACTTATACTGTCCGTCAGGGCGAAACCTTGGGTGAACTATTAGAACGTGCTGGTGGTTTAACCGAATTCGCACATCCGCAAGGGGCTATCTTCACTCGTGAGGCTTTACGCCTTCAAGAGCAAAAGCTACTAAACCAATATGCTGCAGATATGCGAGCAGAAACTGCGAAGAAAACCTTCCGCGCTGATAGTAATATGGGGTCGGTGATCTCTGACCCAGATAAGACACTGAAGTTTGTTGAAGAAGCAAGTCGCAGCAAAGCTCTTGGTCGTATGGTCGTACAGCTTAATCGCATTCTAAAAGACGAGCGTTCTGCGGACTTTATGTTAGAAGATGGTGACTTCCTATTTGTTCCGACCTTCCGTAATACGGTTTCCATTATGGGTGAAGTTCAAGTTCCTATTACATACCTACTGGATAACAAGCTAGATGTGGATGATTACTTGAACAAAGCTGGTGGCGCGAAAAAACAAGCAGACGAAGACCGTATCTTCGTAGTACGTGCAGACGGCTCGGTTTATAAACCAACATCAGGTTACTGGTTTGGTAATAATCATGAAGAGCTAAAAGCTGGCGATACGATCGTTGTCCCAATCGATACTGACTACCGCGATGCATTGAGCACTTGGACTGCGGCTACGCAAATCCTTTACCAAACAGGTGTAGCGATCAACGCGTTGAAATAAGGAACGACAAGGTCATTCCAATCAGCTTAAAACAAGATTAGAAATGCAATAATAGCAAGAGCTTATGTAACGATTGAAGTTACATAAGCTCAGTTTTATGAACATTATTAATCAAAACGGCAAATACTACTCTGAACACCAATAGTGGCATTATCCAGCCGTAGCCCGTCATTCCAGCGAGCCGAAGCGAGACTAGGAATCTTGTCACAACGCGGTTGTGTTTTGAAAGTCGGAGTACAATCTATCAAATTTCACCAATCTCTGAGTCCAGTATAACGAACCTCAGAGCTTAGGATTAAAGACCAATGGAACCACAAAAAGAACCCAATCCAAATTATCTACCATACCCACCTCAACCCCAATCCTCCGATGATGAAATCGATTTGCGTGAACTGTTCAAAGCTCTATGGAAAGGCAAATGGATAGTTATCGCAACAACATTTATTTTTGCTATTGGCTCTGTGCTTTATGCTATGAGCCTTCCGAATATCTACAAAGCGGATGCGCTTCTTGCTCCAGCAGAAAGCTCAAACGGTGGTGGATTATCAAAAATGGCAGGTCAGCTTGGCGGGTTAGCTGCTTTGGCGGGTGTTAATCTTGGGGGAAGTGAGTCTTCTCAAACTGAGTTAGCTGTACAAGTAATGAAATCGCGCCAATTTATTGAAGTGTTCATCAAAAAGCATAATTTACTCGTTCCGTTGATGGCCGCAAAAGGTTGGGATCTGGCAAATAATAAACTTATTCTTGATGATGAGGTTTATAACTCTGGTACAAGTGTTTGGTTGCGAAAACCAGATGGGTTAAGGGGAGCAAAGCCAACTGCGCAAGAAGCATTTGAAGTGTTTAGAAAAGAAGTACTAAACATCAGTCAAGATAAAGACAGCGGTTTATACACAGTGTCAGTGAAACACTATTCGCCTTATGTTGCTCAACAATGGGTAAATTGGCTTATTGATGATATCAATAAAGTTATGCGTGAGCGTACAATTAAAGAAACATCACAAAACTTGACTTACCTGAATACTCAGTTGCAAAAAACGGCTGTTGCAGATATGCAAAGTACCTTCTACAAGCTGATTGAAGAGCAAACTAAAAGCTTGATGTTAGCTGAAGTGCAAGAAGAGTTCATCTTTAAGGTAGTAGACCCTGCAGTGGTGCCGGAGCTTAAAGATGGCCCCAAACGAGCAATGATTTGTGTGTTGGGTACCACTCTTGGCGGTATGCTAGGACTATCAATAGTGTTCGTTCTGTTTGCATTTAGAAAGGGGAATACTAAGCGTTAGATTCTCGGTGGATACTAAGAAATTTATTAGACAAAGTTGGTCAAAATAGGCGACTATCTTTGGTCGTCCCGAAAGTATCAATTATATTTTAGGTATAATTCAATAGTAGAGACGTAAGTATATTTTAAGTGGGCTAGGCTAATGATAGATATAACGCAAAAAATACAAGCTGCATCACATTCTGGGGCTACGTTACAGGTTTTCCAAAGTGATGGTAATTATTTTGTTAGAAAAAAAATAAATGCTGCGATAGAAAAAAATCATAGTGCGATACAAAAACAAAGTTATTTCAAACCAATTAAAACCCCGAGTTATAACATTATAGCTATTCCTGTTACTGATATTATACATAGCCCGAATGAGCTATCTATTACAATGCCTTATATTGAAGGGTTAGGTGGGGAACAAGTTGCTTACAAAGGGTCAAAAGTTGTTGCGAGGAACTTGAAAACGGCATTGGATTTTTATCTAATTAAAAGTGTTACGGCAAGTGAAGATCAATGCTATCCCGTTAAAAATGTGATTGATAAAATAGAGCAAATTTCAACAAATTTGACTGGTAAGTGGCACATTTTTCCTGATCTTAAATCCCATATCATGGATTTTAAACAATACTGTCGTAATGACCTCGTAATGCCTATGGGAGAGTGCCATGGAGATTTGACGCTATCTAACCTCAAAGTCACAGAAGAAAATGAACTTGTATTATTTGATTTTCTTACTTGTGAAATTAATAGTCCCCTCCAAGATGCAGCTAAGCTTATACAGGACTTTGAATATGGATGGAGCTTTAGAAAAGAAAAAACCAGTGTTCGCATTAAGGGTGAGATATTTTGTGAGCATGCAATGCCTTCTTTTTTAAAGACGTTAAATCGACTTTTCTATTATGAAATGAGAATTATAGAGACTTTAACTATATTGCGAATTGCTCCTTATATTCAGGAACAAGACAATGTTACCATTGATTGGTTCAACAACGTAATGATCAAAACCATGCGCAAGATAAAAGGATAACTATGTTTACGTTAATTCTTCCCGTCGCCGGACGCTCTTCACGATTCCCTAATATGCGTCCTAAGTGGCTATTAACTATGCCTGATGGCAAACTCATGATTGAGAAATCAATTGAGAATATCGATTTAGATGTATTTGATCGCGTTGTCATCGTATGTCTAAAAGAGCACCTTGAAAAATATACATCTGAGGAGATGGTATTAGAAAGCTTCTTTAAAAGTAGTGGTATTAAACCCGAGCTTGTTATTCTAGATGAGCCCACGTCATCTCAATCTGACACAATTTATCAAGCGATTAAGCGAGGCAATATTGAAGGCGCTATCTTTATCAAAGATTGCGACAACCTTTTCACTTGTTCACCTGAGCCAATCAACTCCGTTGCCACTATCGATCTCAATGATATTGAGTTGGTCGATGCAAAGAACAAGAGCTATGTCGAAGTAGATTCTCTTGATGTTATTTCTAACATTGTGGAAAAAGAAGTTATTAGTAACTATTTTTGTTGTGGCGGTTATAGTTTCCGCTCAGCGAATGATTTTTGTAAAACGTTTGAGAGTATTACCTCTGAGAGTGAGGTCTACATCTCACATGTCATTTACAAAATGCTAATGTCGAATGAGGAGTTTATTCGTAAAACGGCAACTGACTATTTAGATTGGGGGACGTTGCGCGAATATCGCCACTATTGTAAAAAACACCTTACCGTCTTTTGTGATGTAGATGGAGTGCTACTTAAAAATGGTAGTAAGTTTGCGAAAAGCGGCTGGAAAACTTCTGGTCTTGAAGCAAATTTATTAAAAATCGCTGAGCTCCAAAAAGACGGAGGCTTATTCTTAATCTTAACCTCCTCTCGTCCAGAAAGTGCGATAGAATACACAGTTAACGAGCTTGCTAAATTTGGTGTTCGAGTCGATCGTTGTTTGTTTGGCCTGCCACACACTCGACGTTATTTAATTAACGATTACTCAGCTACTAACCCTTATCCGTCAGCCGTTGCAATTAATTTAGAGCGTGATAGTGAAACACTTAGTCATTTGTTTGATGACTAAAACAGACTGATAATATTTCATTTTGATGTTGTTCGAAACGATAATATACTCTATCTACATATTATAATTAACTTAAGGCTGCCACACAAAACGTCAGATAACTCTTATATGACATTCTGTGGATAAGTGAATAAATTATTTTTATTTCTTACTGATCAGTGTTACCACTTGGTAGTCGATTTATTTTAGTATTTTCAATTAAATTGCTAATGTTATTTATATTAAATTCTATTAATATAGGAATCTTGGTTCATTATATAATCTCAAAATTAATGATTATTGGTTTTTGAGTTGTTAAATGAAACTTAACATTATAATATGTTGTTTTTGATTTTATTTTTAACAAGCTATAGTGAAAATTAAATAAATGAAAGGTTTTGTTGCTTTAATTACCGCACGTGGTGGCTCTAAAGGTTTGCCAAGAAAGAATATTCTTGATTTGAATGGTAAACCGTTGATTGCTTGGACTATCAAAGCTGCGGTTGAATGCTCTAAAATAGAAAGGGTTTTTGTATCAACAGATGATGAGGAAATATCAAGAATTAGTAGGGCTTATGGAGCTGAAATTATAAATAGACCTAAAGAACTAGCTTTAGATAACTCGAGTAGTATCGAAGTTATAAATCATGCGATTAGTTGGTTTAGTAAAAATAATGTATTTTGCGATAATATGGTCTTATTGCAACCAACTTCACCATTGCGGAACTCGGGTCACTTAGACGAAGCACTAAAAAATTTTGAAGAAAACAATGCAAACTTGATAATTAGTGTCTTTGAGCCAGAACATACGCCTTTTAAGTCTTATGTTGAGAATAAAGACGGCTCTATCAGAGGTTTATATCACGATGAAGCTCCTTATATGAGGCGGCAGGATCTCCCAGTTGCTTATCAGCCCAATGGTGCTATATACGCATTTTCCACGATAGCATTTAAAGAAAATAATACGTTTCCAACAAGCAAGGTCTATCCCTACATTATGTCGAAAGAGGATTCTATCGACATCGATACTATCGCTGAACTAAAATACGCAGAAAATATTATGAAGGAAAAAGAAAATGAATAATCCAGTGTTTGAAATATCCGGCCGTAAAATTGGTTTAGATTATGACCCTTTAGTAATTGCAGAAATTGGTATTAACCATGAAGGTTCTCTGAAAGTTGCTTTTGAAATGGTCGACGCTGCAATTGAGGGGGGGGCTGAAGTAATTAAACATCAAACCCATGTAGTAGAAGATGAAATGAGTGGAGAGGCTAAGAAAGTTATCCCTGGTAATGCGGATGTCTCAATTTATGAAATTATGGAACGTTGCGCATTAAATGAAGAGGATGAGACTAAGCTGAAAGACTATGTAGAGTCCAAAGGGGCTATATTTATTAGTACACCATTCTCTCGAGCGGCAGCACTTCGCCTAGAAAGAATGAATGTTCCAGCATATAAAATTGGCTCGGGGGAATGTAATAACTACCCATTGTTAGATCTTATTGCTAGTTTTGGTAAGCCAATCATTCTTAGTACTGGAATGAATGATATTCCATCTATAGAGAAAGCAGTCAATATTTTCCGAAAACACAATACGCCTTTCTGCTTATTGCATACTACCAATTTGTATCCTACTCCTGACCATCTAATTCGTATTGGTGCGATGGAGCAATTACAAGAAGCCTTTTCAGACGCGGTTGTCGGACTATCAGATCATAGTATTGATAATCTAGCCTGTTTAGGAGCCGTTGCTGCTGGAGCTTCTGTATTGGAGCGTCATTTTACTGATTGTAAAAGTCGACCTGGTCCGGATATAGTTTGTTCTATGGATGCAAGAGAATGTGCCGAGTTAATTAAGCAATCAAAACGAATGGCACAGATGCGTGGTGGGAAAAAAGAGGCTGCAAAGGAAGAGCAAGTGACAATTGACTTCGCCTATGCAAGTGTGGTCACGGTAGAAGAAATTAAAGAAGGGGAGCTTTTGACTCGTGAAAACCTTTGGGTTAAGCGCCCTGGTACTGGGGATTTCTTGGCCGAAGACTATGAATCTCTTCTCGGTAGAACTGCGAAGACCACAATTCCGGCAGACGTTCAGTTAAAAAAGAGCATGTTACTTAAATGAAAAAAATGTTATTCCTTACGGGAACTCGCGCTGATTTTGGTAAATTAAAGAGTTTAATTTCAAAAGTAGAAGAGAACCCTGCGCTTGAAGCTCACATATTTATTACTGGCATGCATATGATGGCTAAATATGGCATGACTGCTAATGAGGTAGACAAAGCTGGCTTTAAATCGACGTATCGGTATATCAACCAAAATGGTTTTGATTCAATGGATGTGGTACTGTCGAAAACTATCCAAGGTCTATCTGATTATGTAAAAGAACTTGGTCCTGATATGATCGTTATACACGGAGATCGTGTTGAGGCTATGGCTGGGGCTATTGTCGGTGCTCTAAATAACATCTTAGTAGCTCACGTTGAAGGAGGAGAGGTGTCGGGTACTATCGATGAATTAATTCGTCACTCGGTATCAAAGATGTCCCACCTCCACTTTGTTGCTAATGAAGAAGCAAAAAACCGACTTATACAACTTGGTGAGTGTGAGTCGACAATATATACGATCGGATCGCCAGATCTAGATATAATGATTTCTTCAAACTTACCGAGTCTAAAAGAAGTGAAGGAAAGGTATAATATCCCTTTCGAAACGTACTCTGTATTTATGTATCATCCAGTGACTACGGAAATTAACGATTTAAATGTTAATATATCTAACACAGTTGATGCGTTAATTGAAAGTCAAAAGAATTATGTTGTAATATACCCAAATAATGATCATGGTTCTCAGATAATAATAGATGAATTATCTAGACTAGAAGATAATAACAGGTTCTGCATTTTTCCTAGCATTAGGTTTGAGTATTTTTTAACATTATTAAAAATGTCAGAGTTTATGATAGGAAACTCAAGTGCTGGCGTAAGGGAAGTTCCTTTTTATGGAAAACCATCAATTAACCTTGGTTCTCGTCAAAATAATAGATCTAATGCTCAGTCAATAAAAAATGTAATAGAGAAAAAAGAAGATATCCTAAAGGCTATTCAAGAGTTACCTAATATTAAATGTGAGCCTGTGAAAGAATTTGGCGATGGATCTAGCGACGAAAATTTCATTCGCGCTATCAATGACAGTAAGATTTGGCAAACAAACAAACAAAAAAGATTCATGGATCTCAAAAAAAATTATGACGTCTAGAGTAAAAAATTGGTGTTACGTATATTTTTCCTATTCAAAAGACTACAATCTTCTCGTTGCTAGTGTCAAGTCTATTATTGACACTGAATTGGACCATAAAAATATCTATATTTTTGAAGATCCTGAAAGTACTTTTTGTAAAGAAGAAAGAATGGCGTTGACTTCATTAGGCTGTAAAGTTGAAAAGCATCCTCTAGGTCAATCTCCTAAAAACGGTAATGGAATTGATACAATTGCAGCTCAGGCAAAAGCTATGTTATACGCTATGGACGATAGCTCGTCAGAGTTTTGCGCCAAAGTTGATTCTGATACTTTGTTTGTCAAGCCGCTAATAAATAATGGCTTCTTGGCAAACCATGATTTAATCGGAACTAGAGTTTCATATAAAGGAGAATCCGACTACATCTATGGGAATATTTATATAGTAAGTAATAGATTTGCAAAGTCGATAGCAAAAAATATTTATAATGAAACAATATTACCCTGCCTTTCGTATGATGCTTCTAGATATTTCGCAGAGAATAGAGTGATCTATGAGCTTTCAGATATACTCGGAATGCACAAGAAAATCTACAACCATGAAACTGGTTTTGTCTACAATGTCGATACTATATCAAATGCAAGGATTGCATTTTCTCTTAAGGAAAAGTTTTTTTCTGGGTATGGAGTATTCGACAGCAAATTTAAAACAATCCATCTCTGGTCATCAAATGAGCTTTTAAAGTACTATTTGGAACGAGCTAAGTTTCCTTTTTACCTTGAACTTACTAAGTTAAATATAAAAAACTCATTCAAATATATTAAACATACTATGTCAAAGATGATTAGAAAATGAAATTATTACTATATAGCATAATGGCTATTTTATTATACTTTTTGCTATTCTTTGGTTTTGAAATTTCTTCTTACCTAGCCATATCGTTATTTGTAATTTGTCATACGTTAATATTTTCTCTAGATGCAGTCAGAAGTTCATATAGAAAAATTAACATCTATGTCATATTGATGTTGACCATTTCTGTCTTTCTTTGTGGTAGGTTCTTTGCTTACATACTGCTCCTGAACGATTCTGTGTTTCGTACAACTTATATGGTGTACGAGACCGTCACTTTTGAACAGTTACGTGCAACATCCTTGTATCTTATTATATTCATTAGTGTGCTTAGTTTTACATGGCATCAAATTTCTCGATATAATTTTAATTCTCAGGATGCTTGTCTAAAAAGCACATCAAGAACAGATGTAATTGGTCTTATAATACTATTATCATGTTTGGTATATTATGCCTATGATATGTATAAATTGCGTGGGTTAATAGGAGGAAACTTTCTTGAGCTATACTCTGACCAGAATGTGGCTGAATATAGTTCCAATATAAAAGTTTACTTTCAATTAATGCTGTTTATGGCGTTTGGACTACTTTCTGTTTCAAAAAGGAAATTCTTAGTTAAATTAAGCTATATTTCGCTTATTTCCATATCTGTATTTTATCTTATTCTTGGGGTTAGAGGTCTTTTCTTTATGATCGTAATCCTGTTAGTTTATGTAAGGTATTCGCGTGATGGAAAAGGATTAAAGCCCAAGTCAATTATTATTCTAACAGTTTTAGTTGGTTTTTTAATATTCTTAGCTCAATATGTAGCAGCGACTAGAGCTGGTATTAAGTTCGATCTGACTAGTATTAAAGACATATTAGGTCTCTTCTTAGCTTCTCAAGGAAGTACATTTTTACTGTTTAATATAGCAGTGACGTCACTCGAGTCTGTTCCTGTCGATGCTTTGCTCTCTCTCTTTATTCCAGCATACGGGCATGTAGCAAATATATTTGATTACGTCCCTCTACAAGATTTGTCTCTTGCTCATCATTTCTCTAACAAAGTAAATTCGGATCTCTACTCTCAAGGTATGGGGTTAGGATGGAGTGTATTAGGAGATCTCTATTATCTATCAATAGGAAATTATGTTCTATTTGCGATTTTGTCATATTTTCTTTGTGGGTTTATTGTTGGTTTTGAAGCTTTTGGCAAGAGGAATATATATGTTAGAGCTATTTTCTATGCGATTTTTACAAAGATAATAATGCTTCCTCGTTCAAGCTTATCTAGCCTTTTTCCATCTTTATTTTGGGCTCTGTGTATACTCAGTTTTTTCTATATTTTAATTTGGATTGTTTTTTATGCAAGACGTTGATTTTTTATTTAGTATTGCTATACATGATGATTTTGAAAGTGCACTAGATTTAATCGAAAACACTAATCATTTTGTTCCAAATTGTTTTATAATTGTTCATTTAAGCCATTCTTTCCAAAGAAAACAAGACTTTATTCAACTTATTAAATCTCAATATAGGAATGTGATTGTAAATGAAATAAGTCTTCGTACAGGTCTATCAGATCAAACTTTATTTTTTGTTCATTACAGTAACTTATTACTGATAGAGAGAGAAGGTATTAAATATAAATACTTTTCTATTGTAGGTAGTAATCAACTTTTTGTAAAAGAATTAAACTATCAAAAAGTTACTGGGTTAATGAAGAAAGCAGAATATGAGGTTAAAACCATAAAAAACGACAATCAGTTATTTAATCTTCAATACTGTAAACCAATAAAGAGATTGTTCCATAAGCTTAATATTAAAACAATCCATAAAATTCCTCCTGAAGGTGTTTTGTATCCTCGAGAGCTGATGGGTATTTTATTCACTAAACCAGTTGTTGACTACTATAATAAATTTTTGTCTTTTTATTTATGTAAGAGAAAATCAGAACTAAGGACTTTGTATAATAATATTGCAAAACGAATTGTTACCAGAAGGTTATCGTTTTTAAATGGAATTATACCATCTTGTTTTCCAATGTTTAGAATTGCAAGTGAAGAAGTAATATTCCCATCTTTAATCTTTAAAGACTATCCATTAAGTAAAATGCCGTATAGTAACTACTGCTTTTTAAATTGGAAAAATAATTTGTCAGTCACATTGGAAGATATCAACGTTATTCAAGTTGACGGCTCTGAACTGTATGCAGTCAAGAGAGTAGATAGAAAGATTGACGATCCGATTAGGACTTACATTAGGTCGCTTTGAAATGTATTCTAGATTTTTTACAACATTTGCGCTGAGAGTTTGTTCAATCGGTCTTGTCTTTATTAGCTCTGTGATTTTAGCGAGAGTATCTAAACCTGATGATTTTGGTGTTTACAGCTTAATTCTGTCCTGGGCTGGTGTTATAAGTCTATTATGGGACTGGGGCTGTAATACCTACTTCTTTAAATCTATATCTAAATTTAACATTCTCGGTTTTAGCTCTGCTAAGACAAGAGTCATAGCTCGTCTAATTATTATTAAGGCTAAGATATTAACCACCACTATACCTTTTTTGATTCCGGTTATCGTATTTCTTGATCTACCCGTTTTATCAATATTTGTTATAGCTCTACTTACAACTATTCAATTAAGTATTTTTTGTTTTAATCGCGCTGTAAATCGGCAAAAAAGCGCATTAATTCAATATGAAATACTGCCCAATATAATAAGAATAGTGATGTTGACTATTTTATTTTTTGCTTTTGGAAGCATTGATTTGTCTCATATTTTGGTAATTCAAACATGTGCGCTCAGTATTCCGATTTTATTCTGCGGACTAAATTGTAGATATTCCTCAATATTTCTACCTTTAAAAAAAATATTTTTTCATCGCAGTACAATGAAATATATTAAAAATCTAGTTCCAATAGCAACAGTCAATGTTTTATTATACTTTCATTCCCAACTAGATATATTGCTTCTAGGCTTCTTTGATGCAGATAGCGCGGATATAGCTGGATATGCTATATCACAGCGAGTTTCTATGATTATCGGTATTGTAGCTTCAGTCGCTACTCTAGTAATACCGTATAAATTAAATACTACTTTGACTCGTTCTACTTCTCTAGAGGCAATAAACTATACATTGAAAACTACCGTTGTTATTTCATTATTAGTAGTTGCTCAAACTTCATTCATCATTTATTTTTCACATGATATCTTGATGTTATGGGGAGAAAATTATACTAATTATGATGATTTGCTTAAAATTCTTGTTTTAGGTCAATCATTTGTAGTTTCATGTTGCATTGTTGGTCATCTATTTTTCTTATCTGGAAAACAAAAATATAACAGTTGGATCGAGTTTTCTGGGTTTTTCTTAAATGTAGCCTTGGGAGGAGTGTTGTATTTTCGATATGGGATATATGGGTGTGCGTATGCAACGTTAATCACCTTCTCCTTAATGAGTTTGCTCAGGGTGTTTTTATTAATTAGATATCGAGGTTACTTTAAAAATGAAGCAGTATAACGTGGTTATTTGTACTAACTTACAAGAGCTGAAAGATATACTTGAAATTGGCTTAATTAATGAGAATGCACACATATTATTAGATTGTAATGTATCTCTAGATGGGGTTGACATTTATACGGATAAAGTAACAAGATTTTCGGTAAGAGAATCTAAAGCTTTGGTCATTTATAAGCTGTTTTCTTGTCTTAGAAAATATAAAAAACACGAGATATTATGTGGCTTTACTTTTTTTGAAATTAGATTTGTTGCAATGCTTTTAGGGCTTAACATAACATCTTATTATCGATGTCCTGTTACTTTTATTAATCGACCAGTGTATAATGTACTTCATAATATTGGTTCAATCTCACCACGACTCCGCCTTTTAAGCCAATACTATGCGCAAAGGTATATAGTGTCTAACCATTCTTCATTGGCTCAAATAGAAAAAAGATTTGGCGAGCAGTCTAATATAATCAAAGTAAAAGCACCTCATTTTAATCGTTATTGTTCTATTGTAAATTTGAAGCAACCTGAAAATATTGTTTTTTTAACAGGGGCTCATATTTATCACGGTGATCTAGAAAGCCAAGATTTTCAAGTCAAGTTATTGAATAAGTGTATAGAGAGCCTTAGTGCTGGTGAAAAGATTTATGTTAAAATACATCCAAGAGACAGTCTGGAAAATTACCCATTTTTAAGTCCAAATAATTCTATTCTACTTGAATCTTTCGAAGACTGCTTGTCAGTAGCATCAGACTCGACCTTCTTCTCTAACTTTTCTTATATGGGGCTTGAGATTAACTCTTTGGGAGGTAGAGTTAACTTTATTGTCGACGAAAAAATGCATGAAAAATATGGATTTTGGTTTGAACTCTATAATGTGATACCAAGTTTTAATGTAAGCGATATTTTAGACAGGAAGTTCTTAAATATTAATAATGACTTTTTTCTTAACGTTGACAATGTTTAAGTCTAATAATATTTCTGTTGTAATATAGATTTATCCGCCCCTTAGGTTTTATAAGATAATAGATGATTGTACAGTGAATGAGTGAAGATAGATTAATAAAAGGTGTTGGTATCTTTATGATTCTATGTTTTTAAAGAGCCTGTTTTCTTAGAATGAACTCCTTTTGATAAACTCTTGACTTCTCATGCTAATAAAAATTCTCTAGGCTAATATAGCCATCTTTATCTTTTTGATGTGTTTTATTTTTAAAAAAGAGTCATAAATGAAGTTTTCAGTATTAATGTCGTTGTACTATAAAGAAGAATCTTTATTTCTACATGAATGTTTAGAAAGTATCCAAGCTCAAACTTTTACACCTGACGAGTTAGTAATCGTCGAAGATGGACCTTTAACTGATGCTTTATATGAAACATTAAATTTTTGGGAAAATAAGTTGCCTATAATCAGGGTTAAGCTTGAAAATAACGTAGGACTTGGCAAAGCGTTGAATCAAGGTCTAAAGTTCTGTAACTACGATATCATCGCTCGTATGGATACAGATGATGTTTGTGCACCTTCACGATTTGAAAAACAATTGTCCATCCTGAATGACTCAAGAATAGATATATGTGGTAGTTGGGTTTCAGAGTTTGAATCAAGTTGCGAAATAATAACTGCTTATAGAAAGCCACCAGAACACCACTCTGAAATCGTAACCATTTCAAAATTGAGAAACCCGCTAAACCATCCGTCAGTTATGTATCGAAAGGATGCTATATTAGATGTTGGTGGATATGATGATGTTTTATTTTTTGAAGATTATCATCTTTGGTTGAAGCTGATTGACCGAGGCTATAGGTTTTACAATATCCAGGAACCTTTAATTGCAATGCGAGCAGGTATAGGGCAACTTTCAAGAAGGGGAGGGTTTAACTACGCACTTTTTGAAATTGCTTTTTTAAAACGCAGTTCGCAAGAAGGAATTATGCAAAAAAGGCATGCGATTAAAAACTCTTTACTTCGTTTCCCTTTACGTATTCTGCCAACGAAAGCACTCGGTAAAATTTACCGAATAATTAGAAGTAAAGACTCGTAGCTAACAACTCATATCCTTATAAATTGGAGCTATATTAACTCTGATTTTACGATTAAAAATGATTTGATGTTTTTCCTTAGTTATTTAGATAGTAACGGATGACTAAATGTGTGGTGTGAGAAATAATACTTTATTATTTTAAATGTTTAATTTAATCGGACTGTCTCAAAGTGCAATCACTTTGAGACATTTTGACTAATATATAAATCAGACAATAAAATTACAAGGTGTTATTTTCTATAGACTTTACAATAATTTAGCTTGTTCTAGATATATAATATTAGTCGTGCAAGGCTATGAAAAATCAATTAAGTCCATAAAAATCACCTCCCCATTCCAAACAAAACAGTTTTCACCGTAAGGAGTAAAATCTTCACTTCCATTTTCCAGTTTTGATGTTTAATGTAATAGATATCGTATTTGTGCTTCCAAACTGCATCATCAATAGATGCACCATAAGGGTATTTTACCTGAGCTAGTCCTGTAACGCCTGGCTTTACAGCGTGACGAAATCGATAATAAGGAATCTCTTTTTCTAATTCCGAAATAAACACTTCTCGCTCTGGGCGTGGACCCACCATCGACATTTCGTTTTTTAATACATTAATTAGTTGTGGTAGTTCGTCAATACGTGTCTTACGAATAAACTTTCCGACTCGTGTTACCCGTGCATCGTTTTTCGTTGCCCATTTCGCCCCATCTTTCTCTGCGTCATTTCGCATTGAACGGAACTTAATGACATCGAACTCCTCATTATATTGCCCTGTACGCCTTTGTTTAAAGAATACGGGACCTGGAGACTCAAGCTTGATTAAAAGAGCTGTAATTAGGCCCACAGGAATTGCTATCCAAGCCAGCATAAAAACAAAAAGCAAATCAATCGCTCTTTTTTGCCAACTGTTCTTCCGGTTAGATAAGATTGAAAAAGCTTTTTGGTGAAGGAAATAGCCACTATGGAGTAGTTCAGTTTCTGTGTACCCCAAACGTCTATCAAAATAACTTACTAAAGGTTCCACCCAAGCCCCAAGCTCTGTAGCAGCGACGAGATATGCCTGTTGACTGCTATCTAGGTGAGAGCTTCTAAAATGACAAAGAGTTTTGTTTTTGAAGTCTCTGATAGAATAGTTATTCACTTGAGCATTGATTTCAGGATGTCTTTCTAAGACGGAAGAAATGGTTTCTTCATCTGAATCTGGGCAATAGATATAAACGCAAGTATCCCTAGCTTCTGCTTTTAAGTCTTCTGATGATACCTGAGTGCTAAGAGAGTTATTGTCAGGTAGCTCTTTCGCTTCTCTCTTTTGAAGCGTTGTGTCGATAGTGTCTGTCATAGGTAAAGTTTTAAATGTTAGACTAGCCAATTACTGATAACCACGGAAGTATAGTTTATTTATAGGTGAATTTATATCCCAAATAGTCAAAGTTGACTTTTGGGGCGCTCAATAGTAAGCAAAACACAGGTGTCACTCTACTTAAATTCTTGTTAGAAATAGCGATAATACGTTTTTGTATTGCACTTCACATAGTACCTCGTCTTCACTTTTGTTATCCTTCTAGGGAATAAATTAAGGGGTTTCCTTATGAAAATTGCTGTTGCTGGTACCGGTTATGTTGGGCTTTCTAACGCTATGCTGTTAGCTCAAAACCATGAAGTGGTTGCACTAGATATTGTTCCTGAAAAAGTTGAATTGCTAAACAAAAAACAATCTCCAATTGTTGATGCTGAGATTGAACACTTCCTTGAAAACAGGGAACTAAACTTCATCGCAACAACCGATAAGCAGAAAGCTTATCAAGATGCAGAATATGTTGTGATCGCAACGCCAACGGATTATGACTCAGTCACGCATTACTTTAATACTTCTTCTGTTGAAGCGGTGATTAAAGATGTTATGTCTATCAACACTGATGCAGTAATGGTGATTAAGTCTACTGTTCCTGTTGGCTATACTGCTCGAATCAAAGAAGAGTTGGGATGTGAGAATGTCATCTTCTCCCCTGAGTTCTTGCGTGAAGGCAAAGCGCTTTATGATAACCTTCACCCATCACGTATCATCGTTGGTGAACGCAGTGAACGTGCGGAAGTATTTGCTAGCTTGCTAGTGGAAGGGGCAGTAAAAGACGATATTCAAGTTCTTTTTACTGATTCGACAGAAGCTGAGGCAGTGAAACTTTTCTCCAACACCTACCTTGCTATGCGTGTAGCATACTTTAATGAGCTGGACTCTTATGCAGAAGCTCATGGCTTGGATGCTCGTCAGATCATTGAAGGAGTTGGCTTAGATCCTCGTATCGGTAATCATTACAACAATCCATCATTTGGTTACGGTGGTTACTGTTTACCAAAAGACACGAAACAGCTTTTAGCCAATTACCAAGATGTACCAAACAACATCATTGGTGCGATTGTTGATGCTAACCGTACTCGTAAAGATTTTGTGGCTGAAGCTATTCTTAAGCGCGAACCAAAAGTTGTCGGTATTTACCGTTTAATCATGAAGGCGGGATCGGACAATTTCCGTGCTTCTTCTATTCAGGGCATCATGAAGCGTATCAAGGCGAAAGGTGTTGAGGTCGTAGTTTACGAACCCGTGCTCAAAGAAGAAGATTTCTTTAACTCTCGAGTGCTTAAAGACCTGAATGAGTTCAAACAAAGTGCGGATGTGATTGTTTCTAACCGCATGGTGGAAGAGTTAGCTGACGTAGCGGATAAAGTTTACACGCGTGACTTGTTTGGTAGCGACTGATCAATTTCTGGTAAGGTCCTAGTTTGCTAGGACCTTCTTTGCTTTTACTAAAGTATTCACTTCGCTCTAATCAATAAACCACCTCAATTCCCTCAGCTTCCAACTTCTCTCCTAACTCTTTTTTTGCTTCTTTCTCTCCATGTATCAAATGCACGGCTTTTGGTTGTGTTGGAGTCCCAGTAACAAACTTCAATAAATCGCTTTGGTCTGCATGTGCAGAATATCCAGAGATGGTATGGATCTGTGCGTTGGCTTCGATTGGTTGGTTATCGATATCCACCGTGTGGCTGCCTGATTGGATTTCTCGCCCTAAGGTTCCTTGTGCTTGATAGCCCGCAAACAGCACATCATTTTTTTCGTCTGGTAAGAGTGCTTTTAAGTAATTGACGATTCTTCCTCCTTCGCACATACCGGATGCCGCGACGACAATTGCAGGCTCGTCGGTGGAGGCTAGTCGATTTACTAATGCTTGATGTTCTCGATGGTTTTCTACAGTAATGCATTGTTCAAAGGCGAGGGGATGACGATGATTGTTGAGCTTTTGCTTTGCTTCTTTTCCCCACAGTTTTTTGAAACGCCGGTAGGTCTTCGTGACTCTTTTCGCAAGCGGTGAGTCTAGGATAATTGGCAAAGAAGACGACAAGTCGCGTTGGTGAATCAGTTGCTCAATATCGAATAACAGTTCCTGCGTACGTCCTACGCTGAAAGCTGGGATCAGAATTACACCACCGTCTTGCAGTGCGTGATCGATAATGGCGTTCAAGCGCTTAGTTCGAGTTGCAATGTCTTCATGCTCTTTGTTGCCGTATGTGGACTCGATGAACAAATAGTCGGCACGCTTTGGCGGCTTTGGATCGGGTAAGAGCGGGGTATTGGACGGACCTAGATCGCCGGAAAATACGATGATTTCATGATTGGGGAGTTTGAATTCCACGTAAGCGGAACCAAGAATGTGCCCCGCAGGCTGAAAGCGTAGGTAACATTGTTTGCCAAGTGGCAGCCATTGTTGGTAGTCATGGGGTCTTAGCTGTTTTTTAATAACATTGAGGACTTGTTGACGCTGGTGGAAGTTCAAACCCAGTTGCAGCTTTAATCCATCTTCTAGCATGAGCGGTACCAGTTCGGCTGTTGCTTTGGTGCAGTAGATGGGACCTTTAAATCCAGCAGCCAGTAACCAAGGTAGGCGTCCAATATGGTCGATATGAGCATGAGTCAGGACTAATGCTTTGATGTGTTTAACCGGAAATTCAATATCCAGTGATGCCTTGCGATTACCAAAATGGATGTCTTTGCCTTGAAAGAGTCCGCAATCGATCAAGATGCTACCGTGTGGCAGTTTCAATTCATGACAAGAGCCTGTGACGGTATGTTTCCCACCATGGTGAATCACACTGGCGATGTCTGATATTGGTGTTGTCATGTCGATTGCTCCTCCTTGAACAAGCATAGGTCAATACTAAATCTTGAGGGCAGGGTAAGTGAATAGAGTTCGTTGGTTGGATGGAATTGAGTGGGAATAATCGGAAGTGCGATTAGGTTCTTTGTTTTGATGTAAGGCGTTTTTCGTTACTTAACTTTGGGTTTGACACATGCGGTTAGTAGATTCCTGATGTCGCTTAAGCTCCTCGGAATGACGGGAGTCTTATAGGTTGTGTCTGTTGTTTTGCTGGTTTGATTTGGGGGTGTGCGGAGGGTAGATTCCTGATGTCGCTTAGACTCCTCGGAATGACAAAACTCATTAGATCGTAGGCAAACAAAAAGGGATGCGTGATGCATCCCTTTGTTATTTCTGCTTAATAAAAAGCGAAATTAAGCTTTAGCTGCTGCCGCTGCTTTAGCGATAGCTACGAAACTCTTAGCGTCTAGAGAAGCGCCGCCAACTAGAGCACCGTCGATGTCTGGTTGTGAGAAGTAAGCTTCAGCGTTTTCTGGCTTAACAGAACCGCCGTATTGGATGATTACTTGTGCTGCAACTGCTTCGTCTTTCGCTGCGATTAGTGCGCGGATAGAAGCGTGGATGCGTTGTGCATCTTCAGCTGTTGCTGCTTTACCAGTACCGATAGCCCAGATTGGCTCGTAAGCGATGATTGCGCCGTTTAGAGCTTCAACACCGTAAGTGTCGATAACTGCGTTGATTTGACGTGCACATACTGCTTCAGTTTCGCCAGCTTCGTTTTGAGCTTCAGATTCACCGATACAGAAAACAGGCGTTAGACCGTTTTCTTTTAGGAAGTTGAATTTCTTAGCGATGAACTCGTCAGATTCGTTGTGGTATTCACGACGCTCTGAGTGACCGATGATGATGTGAGAAGCACCGAAGTCTTTCAGCATTTCTGGAGACATATCGCCAGTGAAAGCACCGCTGTTGTTTAGGTCAGTGTTTTGTGCACCTAGGATAACTTTGTTACCGCCTTCAGCGATTACGCGCTCAGCTAGATCGATGTAAAGAGCTGGTGGAGCTACTGCTACGTCAACACCTTCAACGCCTTCAAGTTCAGCGTTAATACCAGTTAGCAGCTCAGTTACCATTGCTTTGCTACCGTTTAGTTTCCAGTTACCCATCACTACAGGACGACGCATAGGAATATCTCCCTTATCTTTAATGTAAATAGTCTATTAATGTAAAAAATCTACGTAGGAATATAACAGAATAATGTGAACAGATCATGATTGGCGTCATGTCTTATTCGGCTTTCTTCATCTGGTCGGTGCTGCATTAGTTCTGTTATTTTTGTCAAAAGCAATCGATTGGTGATCGCGTAGACAGAATGATAGTCCATTCCTCGGAAAATGCGCCTTAGATTGGTATTACTGTGGGTTAAAAGTTCGCCGTAATAAGAAAGGAATCAAAATGCCAAACTTAGTTTTAGAATATTCCAACTCAGTCGATGAGCGTGTAAATGTCCAGGGATTACTAGAAGATCTACACAGAGTCACCTTGGAGAGTGGTTTGTTCGAGCTTGCGTCCGTCAAATCACGTGCGCTTCGTTGCCACAATTGGTTGGTGGGAGAAGAGGGCGATAGTGTTGATTTCGTTCACATCAACTTTGATTTGCTAGCAGGTAGAAGTGCAGAACAAAAACGCGAGTTATCAAGAGCACTGATGGTTGTTTTACAGGAACAAGCGAGTCATGTTCGTAGCTTAACGGTGAATGTGCGCGATATGGATATTGATTGCTTCCAGAAGGTGGTGAACTAGCTCTATTGCTCGGGTTAAAGTCCAAACTGCCTCATTTAGACATTTAGAGTCGACAAGCTGAAGGCTCTAAATGTGCAGACCTACAGTTTGAAATCTGGTGATGTTTTCCTCTGGGGGGATGAACTTTTCAAACCATGCTGACTCGGCTAATCTATAGCCTTTCAAAATTAGGGTAAAAGTCGATGTCGATTAAAGAGTTATTGTTTTCTTTCCAAGGGCGTATAGGTCGTAAAACTTACTGGATGTGGAACATCATCTACTACATCCTAATCTTAGGTTTTGGTGCGGGCATCAGTAAGTTGTTCCCAGCATTTTCTTATATTCTTCTGCCTATCTTCTTATTGATTCTTCTGATCCCAGATTTGGCGATAACCACTAAGCGTTGGCATGACCGTAATAAGTCGATTTACTGGCTAGCGTTGAACATCCCATTGATCATTGGTCGAGTTGCCACTCCAATGACTAACCCAGCCGCACAGGACCCATCTGCACCGCAAATGCTGATTGCTTCGGTCTCTCTGCTATGTGGTCTATGGATTCTTATCGAGTGTGGTTTCTTGAAAGGTTCTGCCGGTCAGAACAAATACGGTCCTGAGCCGGAGTAAGGTCTTTAGGTATCGAATTTGCTGGCAGTAGATTCTTAGTCTCGCTAGTGCTCGCTAGAATGACGGATTCCTTTTATTTAAGAGTGACTTAAAGTAACTATGAGAGGGCGTTCTTTCTAAGGGCTCGTACTTGCTGAAAGTAGATTCTTAGTCTCGCTGAGGCTCGCTAGAATGACGGATTCCTTTATTTAAGAGTGACTTAAAGTAACTACGAGAGGGTGTTCTTTCTAAGGTGTTGTACTTGCTGAAAGTAGATTCTTAGTTTCGCTGAGGCTCAATAGAATGACGGATTCCTTTTGTGTAAGAGTGACTTAAAGTAACTATGAGAGGGTGTTCTTTCTAAGGTATTGTATTTGCTGAAAGTAGATTCTTAATTTCGTTGAGGCTCGCTAGAATGACGGGCTTCTATTATTTAAGAGTGGCTTAAAGTAACTATGAGAGGCGTTCTTTCTAAGGTGTTGTACTTGCTGAAAGTAGATTCTTAGTCTCGCTAGTGCTCGCTAGAATGACGGATTCCTTTTATTTAAGAGTGACTTAAAGTAGCTGTGAGAGGGTGTTCTTTCTAAGGTGTTGTACTTGCTGAAAGTAGATTCTTAGTTTCGCTGAAGCTCGCTAGAATGACGGATTCCTTTATTTAAGAGTGACTTAAAGTAACTATGAGAGGGTGTTCTTTCTAAGTCCTTGTATTTGCTGAAAGTAGATTCTTAGTTTCGCTGAGGCTCGCTAGAATGATGGGTTCCTTTATTTAAGAGTGACTTAAAGTAACTACGAGAGGGTGTTCTTTCTAAGTCCTTGTACTTGCTGAAAGTAGATTCTTAGTCTCGCTGAGGCTCGCTAGAATGACGGATTCCTTTTATTTAATAGCAAGTTAAATTAACTGTCATTCTGAACAGCGAGGGACGAGCGTGATTCAGAATCTACTCACCGAGTGCTCCGAGTTTGCAGTAAACGACCGAGCTAGTGAATTACAATGGAAAAGTAGCCACAGATCATTAAGGAGAATGAACCATCGACAAGATACCTTGCGTTTACATCCTAACTTCAAAAAATAACTCAGTTCTCTACATTGGTGTTACCAGCCAACTAGCCCAAAGAATATGGCAGCATAAAAACGGAGTCGTTGAGGGTTTTACCAAGAAATATCACGTTCACAAGCTCGTTTACTTTGAGCTGTTTGAAGATATGGCAACTGCCATAAACCGAGAAAAGCAGTTGAAACAATGGAAGCGAGAGTGGAAGTTAGATTTAGTGAGAAAAACGAATCCTGACTTTCTCGATTTATCCAACGAGTTTTAGTAAAAATCATCCCTATCTTTAAACGTTTTCAACTCAACCACATCGGCTTTTTTAGTTGGGGCGGTTTCCCCTTGTAATGCCTCTCTGAATTTCACGACCTGTTTCTGCAGCTCGTTCATCAATACGACATTAGTGTGGTTGGGATTTTTGCAGTTATGAATGACTCTATCTATGTGACTTTGCTGCGCCCACAATCGTGGTTGCATCTGCTCTGAAGCACCTTCAATCATTTCTTTCGCCATATCGTGACGAAATTGCTCAAAGGCTTCGGGGTCTTGTTCTGCCATTTTTACCATTTCATCGAATGAGGGCAAAACTTGAGGTGTGTAGCTGTTCGGCATAGCCGCTCCAAATCCATTGGATGTTGCTCCTAGTTACTAAAAGCTTAATCCACATAGAGGATGAGAGCGGATGAATTGCGTCATAGTCTCATTTATAAGAGAGTATGTTCATAATAGCGGTTGGTTTGATCGAAGATTTATTGCTGGATTCGGTACACGCAGCGACGTTGACCACTGATGATGTGCTCATCTCGTTCGATTTTGGTTTCGCTACCTAAAAGTGATTGGAAGACATTGAGTTCAGATTGGCACAAACTTGGGCAGCGAGTGGCTGCTTTGCAAATAGGGCAGTGGTTTTCGATGAGAATAAACCCATGTTCATCTTTCTCTAGTTCTGCCATGTAGCCTTCTTGCTCACGCAGAGTAACAAGTGTCTGTAACTTGCTTTCCAGAGAGTCGCACTGCTCAAGGTGTTGCTGGTAGTTTTGTAGGGTGAGTTTCTCGCGCTCAGACGTGACTTTCTCCAATCCGTCTTTACCGAAGATGTGCTCTACCGCTTCAATAAACTGAATGGTCAGTTCGCCGTGGCGATCAGCAAATTGCTCATGACCTTTTTGCGTAAGGGACCAATGACGGGTTGGGCGCCCAACTTTGACCTTTACATCATGAATCGACAGGATGCCGTCATCTTCTAAACCTTGTAGATGCTGACGCGCACCCATGGTTGTCATACCCAGTTCAGAAGAGAGTTGTTTCGCAGTGACAGAGCCATCACGCTTAACGATTTGCAAAATCCTATCTACGGTCTTCATATACCCACCATCTATACATCAGTACATATTATGCTCGATAGGGTTAGTAAAGAAAAGTGTTGACTTAATTTGTGTGTGGATTTGTTGGGTATATGTCGTCATTCTAAACAACAAGGAACAAGTGTGATGCAGAATCTATTATCCATTTGTGCTGCGATTTAAGGTGAATGAGGAAGAGTTTGGGGGCGCTGCTACTAGATCCTTAGTCTCGCTTGAGCTCGCTAGGATGACGAACTCTTTTGGTTTATAGCTTGTTAAAGTAATCGTCATTCTGAACAACGAGGAACGAGTGTGATTCAGAATCTATTATCCGTTTGTGCTGCGATTTAAGGTGAATGAAGAAGAGTTTGGGGGCGCTGTTACTAGATCCTTAGTCTCGCTTGAGCTCGCTAGGATGACGAACTCTTTTGGTTTATAGCTTGTTAAAGTAATTGTCATTCTGAACAACGAGGAACGAGTGTGATTCAGAATCTATTATCCGTTTGTGCTGTGATTTAAGGTGAATGAAGAAGAGTTTGGGGGCGCTGTTACTAGATCCTTAGTCTCGCTTGAGCTCGCTAGGATGACGAACTCTTTTGGTTTATAGCTTGTTTAAGTAATCGTCATTCTGAACATCGAGGAACGAGTGTGATTCAGAATCTATTATCCGTTTGTGCTGTGACTTGAGGTGAATGAGGAGGAGTTTGGGGGCGCTGTTACTAGATCCTTAGTCTCGCTTGAGCTCGCTAGGATGACGAACTCTTTTGGTTTTTAGCTTGTTAAAGTAATCGTCATTCTGAACAACGAGGAACGAGTGTGATTCAGAATCTATTGTCCGTTTGTGCTGTGATTTAAGGTGAATGAAGAAGAGTTTGGGGGCGCTGTTACTCGATCCTTAGTCTCGCTGAGCTCGCTAGGATGACGAACTCCTTTGGTTTATGGCTTGTTAAAGTAATCGTCATTCTGAACAACGAGGAACGAGTGTGATTCAGAATCTATTATCCTTTGATTCTGTGGTCTGGAGGAGGAATAAAGCTTAAGAGCTTGCTGGAATTAGATTCTCAGTCTCGCGATTAAAAACGAAGTTTAAATGACTTACCCGAAAAGAAAGGCTCCAACTCAGAGTGAGTGGGAGCCTCGAATACTGCTTAAAGAATGATATCGCGCACTTCAGGGTCTTTACGCTCTAGGTAGTGCGTAGACTTGATGCGGCGAATAGTACGACAGCGACCGCGAATCAATAGGGTTTCTGTTGTTGCGATGTTACCTTGACGAGAGATACCTTCCAGTAGGTCACCCTTGGTAATACCCGTTGCAGAGAATACTACGTTGTCGCTGCGTGCCATGTCTTCCATCTTTAGAACCACGTTCGCTTGAACGCCCATCTCTTCACAGCGTTGAAGTTCAGCAGCGCCGTAGATGCGGTTTTCTTCAGTATCGCCTTTTACTTCGTGACGAGGAAGAAGACGACCATGCATGTCACCGTCTAGTGCGCGAATCACTGCTGCCGATACTACGCCTTCTGGAGCGCCGCCGATGCAATACATCACGTCTACTTCGCTATCTGGCATACAAGTTAGGATTGAAGCGGCTACATCACCGTCTGGCACTGCGAACACACGAACGCCCATTGCTTGCATCTCTGCGATCACTTCATCGTGACGTGGCTTAGCAAGCGTAATCACAACAAGCGTATCAAGAGTCTTGTTCAGTGCTTTAGCAACGTTTTCTAGGTTTTCTTTTAGAGGTTTACCTAAGTCGATAACGCCTTTTGCACCAGGGCCAACAACCAATTTTTCCATGTACATGTCCGGCGCTTTAAGGAAGCTGCCTTTCTCGCCAGCTGCTAGCACTGCTAATGCGTTAGATTGACCCATTGCCGTCATACGTGTGCCTTCAATCGGGTCAACGGCGATATCTACTTCATCGCCACCGATGCCCACTTGCTCACCAATGTATAGCATTGGCGCATCATCGATTTCGCCTTCACCAATAACGATTTCACCACTGATGTCTGTTTTGTTCAGCAAGGTGCGCATAACTTCAACAGCAGCACCGTCCGCTGCGTTTTTGTCGCCACGACCAAGCCATTTATAGCCAGCCAGAGCGGCACCTTCAGTAACACGGGAAAATGCCATTGCTAAATCGCGTTTCATGATGTCTCCAAGTAACAAGAGGGAAGAAGAATTTGCGCGGCGATTCTATCACATCGTAAGTTAAACGTTTGCCTTTTTGCTGAGCTTTTACTTTAACTAAGTTGAATTTGATCAATACTTGGGTGAGTTTTTGGCGTTGAGAGAGCAAATTGCATTGTTCAAAAATGCCTCTAGGATAAGAAAAGTCAGCGTTTAGTGAGATTGCGCTGATTTTTTAACCGAATGATGCGAAATATCGAATATAGTGAGTGTTTCTCGTCGCTACGCTGAGTAGAATGAACCTTATCGGTAAGGTGCAAGCGAACGCTCGCGCATCGTCCCAACGGAATAACAATAGGTAGGCCAAGATGTCTTTTGAAGTACTAGAACAACTAGAAGCGAAAATTCAAACTGCAGTTGACACAATCACTCTTCTTCAGATGGAAGTCGAAGAGCTGAAAGAAGATAAAGTAAAACTTGAAACAGAAGCTAACGAGCTTCGTTCTCAACGTGAAGAGCTAGAGCAAAAATCTCAGCAAGCTCAACAAGAGCACGCACAATGGCAAGAGCGCATTCGTGCACTACTTGGCAAGATGGACGAAGTGGAATAATCCACTTAAGTATCCAGAATCAAAAACACCCGCTTCGGCGGGTGTTTGCGTATTTGGCGATATTTTTTTAGCGATGTGGCTAGTTGCTAATAAAAGATTAATTTAACTCTGCTTCATCTTCGTCTTCTTCATCGAGCTCTAAGTCTACATTGAGTGGCTCAGGTGAAAGAATGATGCCTGTGCTATCGGCATAGATGTAATCTTCAGGTAGGAAGCTAACACCACCAAAGTTCACTGGTACGTCGATTTCACCAATGCCTTGATTTGCGGCCCCAACAGGAATTGAAGCGAGAGCCTGAATGCCAAGGTTCATGTCTTCCAGTTCGTCCACTTCGCGAACACAACCGTAAACCACAATCCCTTCCCATTCGTTTTCTTCTGCTAGTGTTGCGATTTCTGCATCGATTAAGGCTCTGCGCAAGGAACCGCCACCATCAATCAGCAATACTCGCCCGATACCATCTTGTTCTAACGTTTCACGGATCAGTGCGTTGTCTTCAAAACACTTAATCGTCGTCACTTGCCCGGCAAACGACGCTCGACCGCCAAAGTTACTGAACATCGGTTCAACTACATCTACCTGATCAAGATAGATATCACAGAGTGCTGAGGTATTGTATTCCATAGCGTACCTTTCTAAACAGAAACTGTTGTCTTTGAGTATATCTAGGCATTAAGTCAATGCAATGACAATCCTTTTTTAACTCATCAGAGTTTGAGCTACCACAATTGTTGCAAATAAAACGTTAGTCACCAGTGAGCACTTCACGACAACTGGCATCATAGGTGCAATTTGTGCTGGTTTCTCAGTATCCCAAACGGCTTTTCCGTGGTGGGCTACTACGTAGATGCTGAGCAAGAAGGGTAAGCTGATCCATACCGGCTTGTCTTGAATGAGCAGGTAAGCGGCAAAAGCCAGTAGCGCACCACCAAGCAAAATAAAGTGATACTGCTTGGCTTTACGTTGTCCTAGTCGAACTGCCATGGTGCGTTTGCCACATTCGCTGTCATTTTCGATATCACGCATATTATTGATGTTCAGTACTGCTACCGCCAGCAAACCACAGCCTAGCGCTGGTAAGAATAATGTCGCATCAACATGACCCGTGTGCAGGAAGTAAGTGCCAGATACACCAAGTAAGCCAAAGAAAAGGAATACTGACAAGTCACCTAGACCAACATAGCCGTAAGGCTTACTGCCCATGGTGTACGCAATCGCCGCAAGGATGGCAAGAATGCCTAAGCCAATAAAGGTAATGATACTTTCAAACGAGCTCAGTGCGTAAAACACCAATGTCAGACCGGCAATGGCAGTCAGAATGATGTTGAAGATGATCGCTTTTTTCATTTGATCCGCTGTGACTGCGCCAGACTGCATCGCCCGCTGAGGACCTAAGCGATTGTCGTTATCTGTGCCTTTCACTGCGTCGCCATAATCGTTCGCAAGGTTAGATAGAATCTGCAGCAGTGTTGCTGTGACAAATGCCATCACTGCGATGGTCAGCGAGAAGTGACCAGCAGAGTATGCAAGTACGCTACCAGTTAAAATAGACACCAGTGCGAGAGGTAAAGTTTTTGGACGAGCGGCTTCAAGCCAGATCTGCAATGATTGTTTCATGGATATTTCGTGCTAGTAACCAATGTGCCCAGTATAAGCACAAAGCGCTCGATGCGCTATTGACTTGAAACAACTCAATTAAGACTCAAAGACTTATAGAGAAGGAACACAGTTTCCATATTTGAGGCAATAAAACTGCGCTCTTTCATGAAGAGAAGAGGGCGATGCACGCGATGATTAGATCCATAGCCACGCCTGAGTTCGCTAGGATGATGAACTCTTTTGGTCTAGAGCTTGTTAAAGTCACCATCATTCTAAACGAAAAAGCCCAGAAAGAAGGTTCTGGGCTTTGGCATGATAGATTGCGATTAAAGAATAAAGCGGCTTAGATCTTCATCTTCAATCGTATCGCCTAGACGATCTTTCACGTAAGCCGCGTTAATCACGAACTTCGCACCTGATTGCTCTGCTGCGTCGTAAGAAATCTCATCCATCAAACGCTCCATCACAGTATGCAGACGACGTGCACCGATGTTTTCAGTGGTTTCGTTTACTGTCCATGCTGCTTCTGCGATTTGCGTGATGCCATCTTCTGTGAATTCTACATCCACGTTTTCTGTTTTCATCAGCGCAACGTACTGTTCTGTCAGAGATGCTTTTGGCTCAGTTAGGATACGTTTGAAATCGTTGCTGGTCAGTGCTTCAAGCTCAACGCGAATTGGTAGACGACCTTGCAATTCTGGGATCAGGTCAGAAGGTTTCGCTACTTGGAATGCGCCAGAAGCGACGAATAGGATGTGGTCTGTTTTCACCATACCGTGCTTCGTTGATACCGTGCTACCTTCAATAAGAGGTAATAGGTCACGCTGAACACCTTCGCGAGAAACGTCAGGGCCAGAGCTTTCACCGCGCTTACAAATCTTATCGATCTCATCGATGAATACGATGCCGTTGTTCTCTACGTTGAAGATGGCAGACTCTTTCAGCTCTTCTTGGTTCACCAGTTTCGCTGCTTCTTCTTCCGCCAATGCTTTCATCGCGTCTTTGATTTTCAGCTTGCGTTTTTTCTTGGTATCGCCAGCGAGGTTTTGGAACATACCTTGTAGCTGGTTGGTCATTTCTTCCATACCAGGAGGCGCCATGATCTCGACACCCATTTGCGGTGCAGCTACATCGATTTCGATTTCTTTGTCGTCTAGCTGACCTTCGCGCAGTTTCTTGCGGAAGACTTGGCGAGTGTTCGATGTATCTTCTTTCTGCTCTGTTTGACCCCAAGCATCACGTGCTGGTGGCAGAAGGGCATCAAGAATACGCTCTTCGGCTTGCTCTTCAGCGCGGAATTTTACTTTTTCCATCGCTTGTTGGTGAGTCATCTTCACAGCAACATCGGTCAGATCGCGGATGATGGTTTCCACTTCTTTACCTACATAACCCACTTCGGTGAACTTTGTTGCTTCGACTTTGATGAAAGGTGCGTTTGCTAGCTTAGCAAGACGACGAGCGATCTCTGTCTTACCAACACCAGTTGGACCAATCATAAGGATATTTTTTGGCGTTACTTCGACACGCAAGCTTTCTTCAAGCTGCATACGACGCCAGCGGTTACGTAGTGCAATCGCAACCGAACGTTTTGCTTTGTCTTGACCAATAATGTGGCGGTTCAGTTCATGAACGATTTCGCGAGGAGTCATTTCAGACATATTCTTTCCTTACTTCGTTACGATTACGCTTAAGCCGTTGGCTTAGGAAGCTCTGCTGTAGATTCTAGCTCTTCTACAGTGTGATGATGGTTGGTGAATACACAGATGTCACCAGCAATGTTCAGTGCTTTTTCTGCGATTTCTCGCGCGTCTAGATCTGTGTTTTCTAATAATGCGGTTGCTGCTGCTTGCGCGTATGCGCCGCCAGAGCCAATGGCGATAAGATCGTTTTCTGGCTGAACGACATCACCGTTACCAGTGATGATCAGTGAAGCAGTTTCATCCGCAACGGCCAGTAGTGCTTCTAGTTTGCGAAGTGCGCGGTCGCTACGCCAATCTTTTGCTAACTCAACGGCAGCCTTAGTAAGGTGACCTTGGTGCATTTGCAGCTTGCTTTCAAAGCGCTCGAATAGGGTAAAGGCATCCGCAGTACCGCCAGCAAAACCAGCAAGAACTTGGTTGTTGTATAGGCGGCGAACTTTACGTGCGTTGCCTTTCATTACGGTATTGCCTAGCGACACTTGGCCATCACCCGCGATGACGACTTTATTGTTTCGACGTACAGATACAATGGTAGTCACAGTCGACCTCTTAATTATTTCTCTTTGGATTTAATTAAGTATATGGGGTAAGGGATTCGGGGATTCAAGGGGAAGGTGTTTTTCGATTGCAGACATTACGTATTGTCATTTTGAACAAGGAAGAGAGCAGGGTGTTTGGCGAGGGCGCTGGTTTATACGAATGAGTTGGGTATATACCCTATATAGTGAAACTGAACTGGATTCGTGGTGATGAATGATCTTGAGTCATTCCCTAGCGTGAGAATGAGCAGCACTCTCCAATAAAAGAAAAGACCAACCGTTCACTCGGTTGGTCTCTGCATTAATGTATCGAATAAGAATTAAAGATTCTCTTTCCAAATTGCACACGGCTCGATCTTCGCGCGTTGCAACTTGTGGCGATCTTTCTCTGCGTCTCGTTTGAACTTGTATGGACCAAGAACAACACGGTACCAAGAGCTTCCGTCTTTCTTAATGACACGGCTCGTAATACCTTGGAAAGCAATCGCTAGCTTACGTTCTTCAGCTTGGCTCTGTTTTTTGTAAGCGCCACATTGCATCACATAAGGGACTTTTGATACTTCAACTTCTTTGGCAACGACTTCCACTTCACGCTTCGGTAGAGATTCCACGTATTCCCACTTTTCTTCTGGTGGGGGCGGTAACTCTTTCTTCGGCTTTGGTTTGCTGGTGGTCACTGGTTCCTGTTTCGCAACGGGTTGTTTCGGTTCAGGATCATTGCTGAGTAGATATAAGCCGTAGCCAAAACCGCCCACAAGCAGAATTGCTAGCAGACCACTACGCCAAGGTTTCTTTCTGGAAGGTTGTTTTTTTGTCGACTTCTTCGGAGCGCCGCGTCCGCGTCTTACATAATCTCTATTTGCCACGGTTACTTCTGGTCATCAAGGATTCTGGCAAATATGTTAATCCAGAACGCGACGAGAAAACACCCTATTCACGTAATCTTGTTAGCTACGTACAGGATAGGCGTAAAAAAACGACGCTAGATGCGTCGCTTTCGTTTCTATTTATGTTGTGGATTCGCTTACTGATTAGCGCAAAGGTGGTGGCGCTGCACTACCACGCACAACTAATTTAGTTTCAAGCAAGCGAGAGCCTGAGTGCACGTCGTGACCTTTCAGTAGCTCTAGCATCATTAACATTGCTTGGCGACCAATCTCATAACGTGGTTGAGAGATGGTGGTTAACGGTGGATCGCAGTATTGCGCGAATTGAATATCATCAAAGCCGACAACCGATAAATCCTGCGGAATACGCAGACCAAGACGTTTCGCTTCTTGGATAGCACCAATCGCCATGGTGTCGCAGTGACAGAATAGAGCGGTTGGTGGTTCAGGCAATTCGAGAAGTTTGCGTACGGCTTGAACGCCACCTTCGAAAGAGAAGTCAGCCACAATGCTGTATTGCTCTTCTTTACTAATACCAGCACGGCGAAGTGCTTGTTGGTAACCTTGTTGGCGGAACTGGCACAGCACCGCAGTATCTGGACCAGAGATCTGAGCAATACGCTTGTGACCAAGTTGCGTCAGGTAGTTCACGGCTTCAAATGCAGAGGTCAAGTTATCGATATGCACCGTTGGTAGTTCCAGCTCAGGAGCGAATTCGCACGCCATGACCATTGGTGGTAGGTTTTTCTGCTCTGGCTTGCTGACATCGAATGGTAAGTCGGTACCCAGTAGTAACATGCCATCAGCTTGCTTGGTGAATACTAAGTTTACGAATGAGCTTTCGCGCTTTTTCTGCTGACCGCTATCGCCAAGAAGAACTAGGTAACCGTGTTCCATTGCTGCATCTTCGATACCGCGAATGATTTCAGAGAAATACGGATCGCATATGTCCGGTACGATAGTGACAATGGTCTTTGATTCATTTCTACGTAAATTACGAGCTAATGAATTCGGTGAATAACCAGCTTCAAGTACGGCATCTTCCACTCTCTTTCTTGTTGATGAAGAGACTTTTTCTGGATTCATTAATGCTCGCGATACCGTAGCAGTAGATACCCCTGCAAGCTGGGCAACATCCTTCATTGTCGCCATAGTTTTTACCCTCTTAAAATATTCGCCAAGATGACGTGAGTCATTGTTCTAATTGAAGCCTATGTGACTGATCCACTTTAGACTTTACTAATTTGAATAGTCTATTCATTTCTAAAGGGAAAGTTACGGTCTGTTTAACAAAAATTGCAATCCTAATGTGATTTGACTCACATTAGAAGGTAATTCATTACATAGTTAAACGTTTGCTAGCTGAGATCCTGTGGTTCTATGTCTAAATTCCAGCGAACTTTCTTGGCATTTGGCAACAACTCAATAGCAGGTTTTGCACTGGTTAATAACTTTTGCATCAATGAGCGATGCTGAGTTTGCAGTAACAACTGCCAACGATATTTCCCAGCACGCTTAGCTAATGGTGATGGAGTCGGACCCAAAACCATGCAGGAACCATCAAATAATGGGTGTGACTCAAGAGTGAAGCGAACCTGACGCAAAAAGTCTTCGACCAACTCGCTTTGGTTAGCTTCCGCTTTAAATAGGGTTAAGAAGCTGTAAGGTGGAAGCTGAGCTAACTTACGTTCCTCTAGTGCTGTCATGGCAAAGTCACGATAGTCTTTCTGTAATAGAGACTGAAGTAAGCTGTGCTCAGGGTGGTGAGTCTGTAAAATCACTTCGCCAGGTTTGCTTGCACGACCAGCACGCCCCGCAACTTGAACGAACAATTGCGCCAGCCTTTCCGAAGCCCGAAAGTCACTACTATATAGAGATCCGTCCACGTCCAGTAGCGCCACGAGTGTCACGTTCGGGAAGTGGTGACCTTTCGCCAGCATTTGCGTACCAATCAGGATTTGATATTCGCCTTTACGAATCGATTCGAGAGCATCTTCCAAGCTGCCTTTACGGCGAGTGCTGTCTCTATCAATACGAATCGCTTTGTATTCAGGAAAGAGCTTGGCAAGTTGAAGCTCCAGTTGCTCTGTCCCAACTCCAACGGTTACTAGTTGAGTGGAGCCGCAACCTTGGCATTGATGAATCACGGGTTGTTGAGACCCGCAATGGTGGCACCGGATCTCATTGCTGTACTGGTGGAAGGTATAGTAGGCATCGCAGCGCTTACACTCGGCTGTCCAACCACACTCATGACACATCAACGCAGGAGAAAAACCGCGGCGGTTTAGGAACAGCATGACTTGGTTGCCAGAATCGAGGTGCTTACGCATTTCAGCGATCAGAGGGGCAGATAAGCCACTGTCTAGGTAAAGCCCTTTAACATCCAGTACTTTATTCGTTGTTGGTACCGCAGAGCCTGCGCGTTGGGTGAGCGTTAAGTGGTGATACTTACCAGAAAGTGCGTTGTACAGTGTTTCTAAAGCAGGTGTCGCAGAACCAAGTACGATGGGTACTTGTTCTTTATGTGCTCGCATTACAGCGACATCGCGAGCGTGGTAGCGCAGGCTGTCTTGCTGTTTGTATGAAGAGTCATGCTCCTCATCGACAATAATAATGCCAAGGTCAGCAAAAGGGGTAAGCAGAGCAGAGCGTGTTCCGATGATGATGCCAGCTGCTTTGTCTCGCGCTGAAAGCCAAGCATTGAGTCGCTCAGTATCATTCAAACCAGAATGAATCACGTCCACAGGAACATTGAAGCGATGCTTAAAGCGATTGATGGTTTGCGGTGTTAAGCCGATCTCGGGCACTAAAACCAACGCTTGTTTGCCTTTCTCGAGCACTGGCTTGATCAGGTTTAAGTAGACTTCGGTTTTCCCCGAACCGGTAACGCCCTCTAATAAATAGCAGGCAAATCCGGTTTGGCTATTCACACTGGCGATTGCCAGAGCTTGTTCATGGTTAAGCTTGGGCTTCTCAACTTCACGCTCAACTTGCTCTCCCCACTTGGTGATCTCTGGTTTCTTTTCAATACGTTCAATCCAGCCTTTTTCCTCTAAAGACTTGAGCACTGAAGATGGTATTTCTTGATCACTAAACTCTTGATGTGGAATGGGACCGTCAATCAACATCTGCAGAGCACGCTGCTGTTTAACCGCGCGACCAAGCCCCTGCATAAGTTTATCTTTGCCTGAAGTGGTAATTTGCCACTCGTATAAGGTTGAGAAGTCAGCAGGTTTGCCTTTTCTTAGGGCGGCAGGCATAGCATTGTGCAAGGTGTCGCCAAGAGGATACTGATAGAACTGACTACACCAAGTAAGCAAAGAATAGAGCTTCTCTGACCAAATGGGTTGGGTGTCTAATACAGCTTTAAGTGGCTTAAGTTGTTCTTTGGGAAAGTCAGAGTGATTAACCATCGCGGTGACAATTCCAACTAAAGTTTGACGCCCAAAAGGTACAGAAACTCGCCCACCAATGATCGGAAACAGATGCCCGGGAATGGCATAATCAAACTGTTTGTCGAGAGGGACTGGCAGTGCCACTCTGGCTATGGATGGACGCATAGAATCTTTACTATATAAAAGAGGGAAGAGGGCTATAGTCTATTAAAACGCACTAAGAAATTCGAGTGATCGGTATTTAATGAGGGTAGATTCCTCTCAGTACTAAAGTACTGGTGAAAAAAGTGGCGAAAAAGTTGCCAAATGTGTTGATCCTAGCTTAGTGATTCATTACTATACTGCGCCTTGAGATATGGCTTCGGCGATTGGTCGATGCGGTATCGCACTTTTATTATTAATTACGTGTGGTGTGCGGCTTAGACTCGTATAGCGACACGGCCTACAATTGAGGTTATCCCATGAAAGCTGGTATCCACCCAGAATACAAAGCAATCACTGCTACTTGTTCTTGCGGCAACTCTTTCGAGTTCAAATCTACTCTAGCGAAGGAATCTATCCACCTAGACGTATGTGACAAGTGTCACCCATTCTACACTGGTAAGCAACGTATCGTTGATACAGGCGGCCGTGTTGATCGCTTCAACAAGCGTTTCGGTGCACTATCAAGCGGTAAGAAATAATAGCAGACGCTATTACGATTACAGTTTAAAAAAGGACGCTTCGGCGTCCTTTTTGTTTATTGGCTAGTGCAAAAGTAGGGGAGAATCGAGCGACTAAAATTTGTTCGATTATTTTTCACTCGGCTATTGCATCCTAAAGTGTGATCTGTATAATGCAGCGCACTGGTTAAGCCAGTTGTGAACCAATGAGCAATGAGGAGCGAGTAAATCTTCGGATTTACGAGGTAATGTAGACTCAGCTTATGTTCGCGGTTAATACAATTAGCTATCTTTTCTTCGGAAAAACTATCCCCAGAGGTGACTCTGGTATGTAGGGGTAGTTAATCGAAAATTAACTGACAATGCGTCCTAATCTTGGATGCTACGGTTTCACATAAATCAATCGGCATTCTCTCGTCTTTACGAGTCTGAGTGGCGATATTGTTTGTGTAATTTTTAATATTGGAGCTCTGTCTCATGCAGAACCAACGTATCCGTATCCGCCTAAAAGCATTCGATTACAAACTAATCGACGCTTCTACAGCGGAAATCGTTGAAACAGCTAAGCGCACTGGCGCACAGGTTCGTGGTCCAATCCCACTACCAACTCGTAAAGAGCGTTTCACAGTTCTTATCTCTCCACACGTTAACAAGAAAGCACGTGACCAGTACGAAATCCGTACTCACAAGCGTCTAATCGACATCGTTGAGCCAACAGACAAAACTGTTGATGCTCTAATGCGTCTAGACCTTGCTGCGGGCGTTGACGTTCAAATTAGCCTAGGTTAAGGGAGATTAGAAGAATGATTGGTCTAATCGGTCGTAAAGTGGGCATGACCCGCGTATTTACTGAAGACGGCGTTTCTATTCCAGTAACAGTTGTTGAAGTTGAAGCAAACCGTGTTTCTCAAGTTAAAACTCTTGAGACAGATGGCTACGCTGCAATCCAGGTAACTGCTGGTTCTAAGAAAGCTAACCGCGTAAACAAAGCTGAAGCAGGTCACTTTGCTAAAGCTGGCGTTGAAGCTGGTCGTGGTCTTTGGGAATTCCGTTTGGAAAACGGTGAAGAGTTCGCAGTTGGCGCTGAGCTAACAGTTGAACTATTCAACGAAACTAAGAAAGTAGACGTTACTGGTACATCTAAGGGTAAAGGTTTCCAAGGCGCTGTTAAGCGTTGGAACTTCCGTACTCAAGATATGACTCACGGTAACTCATTGTCTCACCGTGCACCGGGTTCAATTGGCCAATGTCAAACTCCAGGTCGCGTATTTAAAGGCAAGAAAATGGCAGGTCACATGGGGGCTGAGCGTGTAACGACTCAAAACCTAGAGATCGTACGTGTTGACGCTGAGCGCAATCTGCTTCTTATCAAAGGTGCAGTACCAGGCTCAACAGGTGGCAACGTGATCGTTAAACCAGCTGTTAAAGCATAACGTCTCAGGAGTAAGTAATGGAACTAATGGTTAAAGGTGCTGATGCACTAACTGTTTCCGAAACTACTTTCGGACGTGAGTTTAACGAAGCTCTTGTACACCAAGTAGTTGTTGCGTTTGCAGCAGGTGCTCGTCAAGGTACACGTGCTCAAAAAACACGTTCAGAAGTTTCTGGCGGTGGCGCTAAGCCATGGCGTCAAAAAGGTACTGGCCGTGCGCGTGCTGGTACAATCCGTAGCCCAATCTGGCGTACAGGTGGTGTTACTTTTGCTGCGAAACCACAAGATCACAGCCAAAAAGTAAACAAAAAAATGTACCGCGGTGCTATGAAGAGCATTCTTTCTGAGCTAGTTCGTCAAGAGCGTCTAATCGTTGTTGATAACTTCTCAGTTGAAGCGCCAAAGACTAAAGAGCTAGTTGCTAAGCTTAAAGAGCTTGAGCTAACTGACGCTCTAATCGTGACTAGCGAAGTAGATGAGAATCTATTCCTAGCTGCTCGTAACCTATACAAAGTTGACGCACGTGACGTTGCTGGTATCGACCCAGTTTCACTAATCGCGTTCGACAAAGTTGTAATGACTGCTGAAGCAGTTAAGCAAGTTGAGGAGATGCTAGCATGATCACTGAAGAGCGTATCCTAAAAGTTCTACGTGCTCCGCACATCTCTGAAAAAGCAACTATGGCAGCTGAGAAAGCGAACACTATCGTTTTCAAAGTAGCTAAAGATGCAACTAAAAAAGAGATCAAAGCAGCTGTAGAAAAGCTTTTTGAAGTTGAAGTTAAGTCTGTAAATACTCTTATCACTAAGGGTAAGACCAAACGTCAAGGTCTACGCCAAGGTCGCCGCAGCGACGTTAAGAAAGCGTACGTTACTTTGAAAGAAGGTCAAGATCTTGACTTTGTTGGCGGCGCGGAATAACAGGAGTAGTTAAGAATGGCTATTGTTAAATGTAAGCCGACTTCCCCTGGTCGTCGTCACGTTGTTAAAGTTGTTAACGCTGACCTACACAAGGGCAAGCCATACGCACCACTTCTAGAGAAAAACTCTAAGAACGGTGGTCGTAACAACAACGGTCGTATCACAGTACGTCACATCGGCGGTGGTCACAAGCACCACTACCGTGTAGTTGACTTCAAACGTACTAAAGACGGTATCCCAGCGACAGTTGAGCGTCTAGAATACGATCCAAACCGTAGCGCAAACATTGCTCTAGTTCTTTACAAAGACGGTGAGCGTCGCTACATCCTAGCACCTAAAGGTGTTCAAGCTGGTGATGTTATCCAATCTGGTGTTGATGCACCGATTAAAGCTGGTAACACTCTACCAATGCGTAACATCCCAGTAGGTTCAACTGTACACAACGTTGAACTAAAACCTGGTAAAGGTGGTCAGCTAGCTCGTTCGGCTGGTGCTTACGCTCAAATCGTTGCTCGCGACGGTGCGTACGTAACTATCCGTCTACGTTCTGGCGAAATGCGCAAAGTTCTTTCTGAAGGCCGTGCAACAATCGGTGAAGTTGGTAACTCTGAGCACATGCTACGTGAACTTGGTAAAGCTGGTGCTTCACGCTGGCGCGGCGTACGTCCAACCGTACGTGGTGTAGTAATGAACCCGGTTGATCACCCACACGGTGGTGGTGAAGGTCGTACTTCTGGTGGCCGTCATCCAGTATCTCCTTGGGGTATGCCAACTAAAGGCTTCAAGACTCGTAAGAACAAACGCACTGACAAGTACATCGTACGTCGTCGTAACAAGTAATCTATATAAAGAGGAATCGCCATGCCACGTTCTCTCAAGAAAGGTCCATTTATTGACCTACACTTGCTGAAGAAGGTAGAGAAAGCGGTGGAAAGCGGAGACAAAAAGCCACTTAAGACTTGGTCCCGTCGTTCAATGATCATCCCATCGATGATCGGTTTGACCATCGCTGTCCATAATGGTCGTCAGCACGTACCTGTTTTCGTAACCGAAGAAATGATCGGTCACAAACTAGGTGAATTCGCACCAACACGTACTTACCGCGGTCACGCTGCGGATAAGAAAGCTAAGAAGCGTTAAGGAGTAAATAATGGAAGCTATTGCTAAACATAACTTTGCTCGCATTTCGCCTCAGAAAGCTCGCTTAGTTGCGGATCTAATTCGTGGTAAATCTGTTGACCAAGCTCTAGAAATTCTAACGTTCAGCAACAAAAAAGCTGCTGCTCTAGTTAAGAAAGTTCTAGAGTCTGCTATCGCTAACGCGGAGCACAACGAAGGTGCAGATATTGACGATCTGAATGTCGCAAAAATCTTTGTAGATGAAGGCCCAACCATGAAGCGTATTATGCCTCGTGCTAAAGGTCGTGCGGATCGTATCTTGAAGCGTTCAAGCCACATCACTGTTGTTGTAGCAGATCGCTAGAGACTAGGAGAGTAAGCAATGGGTCAAAAAGTACATCCTAATGGTATTCGTCTTGGCATCGTTAAGCCTTGGAATGCTACATGGTTTGCTAACACCAAAGATTTCGCTGACAACCTAGACGGCGACTTCAAGGTACGTCAGTTCCTAACTAAGGAACTACAAAAAGCGTCTCTTTCACGCATCGTTATCGAGCGTCCTGCTAAGAGCATCCGTGTGACTATTCACACTGCTCGTCCAGGCGTTGTAATCGGTAAGAAAGGTGAAGACGTTGAGAAACTACGCGCAGCTGTAGCAAAAATTGCAGGTGTACCAGCGCAAATTAACATCGCTGAAGTACGTAAGCCTGAACTTGATGCACAACTTGTTGGTGACAGCATCGCGTCTCAACTAGAGCGTCGTGTTATGTTCCGTCGTGCTATGAAGCGCGCGGTACAAAACGCAATGCGTCTAGGTGCTAAAGGCATCAAAGTAGAAGTAAGCGGTCGTCTAGGCGGCGCTGAAATCGCACGTTCTGAGTGGTACCGTGAAGGTCGTGTACCTCTACACACTCTACGTGCAGACATTGATTACGCAACTTCTTCGGCTCACACTCAATACGGTGTGATCGGCATTAAAACTTGGATCTTCAAAGGTGAGATCCTAGGTGGTATGCCAGCAGCTAACGCTGTAGAGCCTAAAGGCGACAAGCCTAAGAAGCAGCGTAAAGGCCGTAAGTAAGGAGTCGACAGATGCTACAACCTAAACGTACTAAGTTCCGTAAGGTTCAGACAGGTCGTAACCGTGGTCTAGCTAAAGGTACTGATGTAAGCTTCGGCGAATTCGGTCTTAAAGCTGTTGGCCGTGGTCGTCTAACTGCTCGTCAAATTGAAGCGGCACGTCGTGCAATGACACGTCACGTTAAGCGTCAAGGTAAAATCTGGATCCGTGTGTTCCCAGACAAACCAATCACAGAAAAACCACTTGAAGTTCGTCAAGGTAAGGGTAAAGGTAACGTTGAGTACTGGGTAGCCCAAATCCAACCTGGTAAGGTTATGTACGAAATGGGTGGTGTACCTGAAGAATTGGCTCGTGAAGCGTTCCGCCTAGCGGCTCGTAAACTGCCATTCAAAACTACATTTGTAACTAAGCAGGTGATGTGATGAAAGCACAAGATCTACGCGAGAAAAGCGTTGAAGAGCTTAACGCTGAGCTATTGAATTTGCTACGTGAACAGTTCAACTTGCGCATGCAAGCTGCAACTGGTCAGCTACAGCAAACTCATACTCTGAAAGCTGTACGCCGTGATATCGCACGTGTGAAAACTGTTTTGACTGAGAAGGCAGGCGCATAATGAGCGAAGTAAAACGTACTCAACAAGGTCGTGTTGTTAGCGACAAGATGGACAAGTCTATCGTAGTTGCTATCGAGCGCATGGTTAAACACCCAATTTACGGTAAATTCGTAAAGCGCACGACTAAAGTACACGCACACGACGAGAACAACGAATGTGGCCTAGGCGACAAAGTTGAAATCGCAGAGTGTCGTCCACTGTCTAAGACTAAGTCTTGGACTTTGGTTAAAGTTGTAGAAAAGGCGAAGATGTAATCTTCCCCAATCTATGATTGACAAACGGCTCCAAAAATTATTTTTGGAGCCGTTTATTTTTTGACTACCCAATCACAAAAAAGGGTGGTACAATTCGCGTCCCTTTTAAAGAGGCAGCCCGACCCGAGAGGGTCTAGTTTTTTTATTATTTAGCGGAGCACTAACATGATCCAAATGCAAAGTATGCTGGACGCAGCTGATAACTCAGGCGCACGCAGCGTAATGTGTATTAAGGTTCTGGGTGGCTCTCACCGCCGTTATGCACATATCGGTGACGTTATCAAAGTTACTGTTAAGGAAGCAATTCCTCGCGGTAAAGTTAAAAAAGGTGACGTTCTGAAGGCGGTGGTAGTGCGCACCCGTAAAGGCGTACGTCGTCCTGACGGTTCTGTCATTCGCTTCGACCGAAATGCTTGTGTATTGTTGAACGACAACACTGAGCAACCAATCGGTACACGTATCTTTGGTCCTGTGACACGCGAACTTCGTGGCGATAAGTTCATGAAGATCGTTTCACTGGCTCCAGAAGTTCTGTAAGGAGCACGTAGAAATGGCAGCTAAAATCCGTCGTAATGACGAAGTAATCGTTCTTGCTGGTAAAGACAAAGGCAAGAAAGGTAAAGTAACTAAGGTCCTAGCAACTGGTAAAGTTATCGTTGAAGGTATCAACCTTGTTAAGAAACACCAGAAACCTGTTCCTGCACTAGGTATCCAAGGCGGTATCGTAGAGCAAGAAGCAGCAATCGACGTTTCTAACGTGGCGATCTTTAACGCAGCTACTGGTAAAGCTGACCGTATCGGTTTCCGTTTTGAAGATGGTAAGAAAGTTCGTTTCTTTAAGTCTAACAACGAAATCGTTTCTAACTAATAGAAGTAATTTGGAGTTCTACTATGGCGAAACTGCATGATTACTACAAGTCGTCTGTAGTCGCTGAACTGACCAAACAGTTTAGCTACACAAGCGTCATGCAAGTCCCTAGAATCGAGAAAATCACCCTAAACATGGGTGTTGGTGAAGCAATCAACGATAAGAAACTGCTAGAAAACGCAGCTGCTGATATGGCAACGATCTCTGGTCAAAAGCCACTTATCACTAAAGCTCGTAAATCTGTTGCAGGTTTCAAAATCCGTGAAGGCTACCCTATCGGTTGTAAAGTAACCTTGCGTGGCGAACGTATGTGGGATTTTCTTGAGCGTCTAATTTCGATCGCTCTTCCACGAGTACGTGACTTCCGTGGTGTTAGCGCTAAGTCTTTTGACGGTCGCGGTAACTACAGCATGGGCGTTCGCGAGCAAATCATCTTCCCGGAAATCGACTTTGATAAAGTTGATCGAGTACGCGGTCTAGACATCACTATTACGACGTCTGCTGGTACTGATGAGGAAGGCCGTGCTCTGCTGGCTGCCTTTAACTTCCCATTCCGTAAGTAAGGTGAAGGGTTACTGTTATGGCTAAAAATTCAATGAAAGCACGTGAAGCAAAACGTGCGAAGCTAGTAGCTAAGTTCGCTGAAAAGCGTGCAGCGCTAAAAGCTATCATCAGCGATGTAAACGCATCTGAAGAAGATCGTTGGAATGCGGTTCTTACACTGCAATCTCTTCCACGTGATTCAAGTGCATCACGTCAGCGCAACCGTTGTAACCAAACTGGTCGTCCACACGGTTACCTACGTAAGTTCGGTCTAAGCCGTATTAAGGTTCGTGAAGCTTGCATGAAAGGCGAGATTCCGGGTCTTCGTAAGGCTAGCTGGTAATTGCCACTTAATCATTTGGAGTAAATCATATGAGCATGCAAGATCCGATTTCGGATATGCTGACCCGTGTTCGTAACGGTCAGGCAGCAAACAAAGTTGCTGTTAAAATGCCTTCTTCAAAGCTTAAAGTTGCAATCGCTGCACTACTAAAAGCTGAAGGTTACATCGTTGACTTCGCTGTTGAAGGCGAAGCAAAACCTGAGCTAGAAGTTACTCTTAAGTACTTCCAAGCTAAACCAGTAATCGAGCAACTTAAACGTGTTTCTCGTCCAGGTCTACGTGTTTACAAGAAGAAAGATCAACTTCCTTCTGTAATGGGTGGTCTTGGTATTGCTATCGTTTCTACTTCCAAGGGTCTTATGTCAGACCGCGCTGCACGTAAAGCAGGTCTTGGTGGTGAAATCATCTGCTACGTAGCTTAATAGGAGTAGAATATGTCTCGTGTTGCTAAAGCACCTGTCGCTATTCCAGCTGGCGTAGAGGTGAAACTAAACGGCCAAGAAATCACTGTAAAAGGTGCTAAGGGCGAACTATCTCGCGTTCTTAACAACGCTGTAGTAATCGCTCAGGAAGAAAACAACCTAACTTTCGGTCCTAAAGAAGGTGTTGCTAACGCATGGGCACAAGCTGGTACAGCTCGCGCTCTAGTTAACAACATGGTTGTTGGTGTTACTGAAGGCTTTACTAAGAAGCTAACTCTTAAAGGTGTTGGTTACCGTGCTGCTATCAAAGGCAACGCTGTAGGTCTAACACTAGGCTTCTCTCACCCAGTTGAGCACGAGTTGCCAGCGGGTATTAAAGCTGAATGTCCAAGCCAAACTGAAATCATCATCACTGGTTGTGATAAGCAACTAGTTGGTCAAGTTGCGGCTGACATTCGTTCTTACCGTCAACCTGAGCCTTACAAAGGTAAAGGTGTTCGTTACGCAGATGAAAATGTGCGTACTAAAGAAGCTAAGAAGAAGTAAGGTAACACTATGGATAAGAAAGCATCTCGCATCCGTCGTGCTACACGTGCACGTCGTAAGATTGCAGAACTGGGTGCGACTCGCCTAGTTGTACACCGTACTCCTCGTCACGTGTACGCACAGGTTATCGCGGCTAATGGCTCTGAGGTTATCGCAGCAGCTTCTACTGTAGAAAAAGCGATCCGTGAGCAAGTGAAATACACTGGTAACGTTGATGCAGCTAAAGCAGTAGGTAAAGCTGTTGCTGAGCGCGCTCTTGAAAAAGGCGTAACTGCAGTTGCATTTGATCGTTCTGGTTTCCAATACCACGGTCGAGTAGCGGCGCTAGCAGAATCTGCTCGCGAAGCTGGTCTGAAATTCTAAGGTAGGGTTGGAAGATGGCTAAAGAACAACAAGTTCAAGCGAATGATTTGCAAGAAAAGCTAATCGCAGTTAACCGTGTTTCTAAAACGGTTAAAGGCGGTCGAATCATGAGCTTCACTGCACTAACAGTAGTTGGTGACGGTAACGGTCGTGTAGGTTTCGGTTACGGCAAAGCTCGTGAAGTACCTGCAGCGATTCAAAAAGCAATGGAAAAAGCGCGTCGTAACATGACTACTATCGCGCTAAACGAAGGCACTCTTCACCACCCAGTGAAAGGTCGCCATTCGGGCTCTAAAGTTTACATGCAGCCTGCTGCAGAAGGTACTGGTGTTATCGCAGGTGGTGCGATGCGTGCAGTACTAGAAGTTGCTGGCGTACACAACGTACTATCTAAAGCATACGGTTCTACGAACCCTATCAACATCGTTCGTGCAACGATCGATGCACTAGGTAGCATGAAGTCGCCAGAAATGGTTGCTGCTAAACGTGGTCTAACTGTTGAAGCTATTTCGGAGTAAGAACACCATGGCAACTATTAAAGTAACTCAAACTAAAAGCTCAATTGGCCGCCTACCAAAGCACAAAGCTACTTTGCGTGGTCTAGGTCTTCGTAAAATCAACCATACAGTAGAACTTGAAGATACTCCGTGTGTACGCGGTATGATCAACAAGGTTTTCTACATGGTTAAAGTTGAGGAGTAATCAGAATGCGTTTGAATACTCTTGCACCGGCTGCTGGCTCTAAGCACGCTCCCAAGCGTGTAGGTCGTGGTATCGGTTCTGGCCTAGGTAAAACTGGTGGCCGTGGTCACAAAGGTCAAAAATCACGTTCTGGCGGTAAAGTTCGTCCAGGTTTCGAAGGCGGTCAAATGCCTCTGAAACAACGTCTACCAAAATTCGGTTTCACTTCTCGTAAGAGCCTAGTGTCTGCTGAAGTTCGTCTAGCTGAGCTAGCGAAAGTTTCTGGTGACGTGGTTGATCTAAACAGCCTTAAAGCTGCTAACATCATCACTAAGAACATCGAATTTGTAAAAGTTGTTCTTTCTGGTGAGATTAACAAAGCAGTGACTGTTAAAGGTCTACGTGTGACTAAAGGCGCTAAAGCTGCAATCGAAGCTGCAGGCGGTAAAATCGAGGAATAATCTCGAGGAACGAGGTACAGATGGCTAAGAAACCAGGACAAGATTTTCGTAGTGCTCAGAGCGGCTTAAGTGAACTAAAGTCGCGCTTGTTATTCGTAATTGGTGCACTTTTAGTATTCCGAGCCGGCTCTTTTGTGCCGATTCCTGGTATTGACGCTGCTGTACTTGCCGATTTGTTCGAACAGCAAAAAGGTACCATCGTTGAAATGTTTAACATGTTCTCCGGTGGTGCTCTTGAGCGTGCATCTATATTAGCGTTGGGCATCATGCCGTATATTTCGGCTTCTATTGTTGTCCAATTGCTAACTGTAGTTCATCCAGCGTTAGCGGAACTCAAAAAAGAGGGTGAAGCAGGCCGTCGTAAGATCAGCCAATATACACGCTACGGCACGCTTGTACTTGCAACATTCCAAGCTATTGGTATTGCAACAGGCTTACCAAACATGGTCGATAATCTGGTTGTTATGAACCAAACCATGTTTACGCTAATTGCTACCGTAAGTTTAGTAACTGGTACCATGTTCCTAATGTGGTTAGGTGAACAAATTACAGAGCGAGGAATCGGTAATGGTATTTCCATTCTGATTTTTGCAGGTATTGTTGCTGGATTGCCTTCTGCAATCGGTCAAACAATCGAGCAAGCGCGTCAAGGTGAATTGCATGTACTTCTTCTGTTGCTAATCGCGGTATTAGCTTTTGCAGTAATTTACTTCGTTGTTTTCATGGAACGTGGTCAACGCCGAATCGTCGTTAACTACGCTAAGCGTCAACAAGGTCGTAAAGTATTTGCTGCGCAAAGCTCGCACTTGCCACTTAAAATTAATATGGCGGGTGTTATTCCAGCGATTTTTGCATCAAGTATTATCCTGTTCCCAGGAACACTGGCTCAGTGGTTTGGTCAGAACGGTGAGAGCAGCGCGTTCGGTTGGTTAACTGACGTGTCTTTGGCTCTTAGCCCAGGTCAACCGCTGTATGTAATGCTTTATGCAGCAGCGATTATTTTCTTCTGTTTCTTCTACACGGCGTTGGTATTCAACCCGCGTGAAACAGCAGATAACTTGAAGAAGTCCGGTGCATTCGTACCCGGTATCCGCCCAGGTGAGCAGACAGCTAAGTACATTGATAAAGTGATGACACGTTTAACCCTAGCGGGTGCACTGTACATTACCTTTATCTGTCTGATTCCCGAGTTCATGATGGTCGCGTGGAACGTACGTTTCTACTTCGGCGGTACATCACTACTTATCGTAGTAGTTGTTATCATGGACTTTATGGCACAGGTACAGACTCATCTGATGTCTCAACAGTATGATTCTGTGTTGAAGAAAGCGAATCTGAAAGGCTACGGTCGTTAATTCGACGGTAGACTCAGTTTCAATTACGGAGTTTAGCAATGAAAGTTCGTGCTTCCGTTAAAAAAATCTGCCGTAACTGTAAAGTAATCAAGCGCAACGGTGTTGTTCGCGTGATTTGCAGTGAGCCAAAGCACAAACAGCGCCAAGGCTAATTAGCAGAAATTTTTACTTGAAAATGAAGGTTAGGTCGAGTATATTCCTCGGCCTACCTTTTGCGTGCAAAAGAAGTAGTACTCCGCAGCGTATCCATAACGGGCTTTGCTGCGGCTAATTCTTTTATAGAAACACTTAGGAGTGAATAATGGCCCGTATAGCAGGCATTAACATTCCTGATCAGAAACACGCTGTAATCGCTCTAACGGCGATCTACGGCATCGGTAAAACTCGCTCTCAAGCTATCCTAGCTGAAGTGGGTATTGCTGAAGATGTTAAGATCAGTGAACTAACTGAAGAGCAGATCGATCAACTGCGTGATGGTGTAGCTAAGTACACTGTAGAAGGTGATCTACGTCGTGAAGTATCTATGAACATCAAGCGTCTTATGGACCTTGGCTGTTACCGTGGTCTTCGTCATCGTCGCAGTCTACCACTACGTGGACAGCGTACTAAAACCAACGCTCGCACCCGTAAGGGTCCGCGTAAGCCGATCAAGAAATAATCGGGAAGGTAGAGTACAATGGCTAAACAACCAACTCGCGCTCGTAAGCGCGTACGCAAGCAAGTTGCAGATGGCGTTGCGCACATCCATGCTTCTTTCAATAACACAATCGTAACCATTACTGACCGTCAAGGTAACGCTCTAGCTTGGGCTACTGCAGGTGGTTCTGGTTTCCGTGGTTCTCGTAAGTCTACTCCGTTCGCTGCACAGGTTGCTGCTGAGCGTTGTGCTGAAATGGCTAAAGAATACGGTCTAAAGAACTTGGAAGTTATGGTTAAGGGTCCTGGTCCAGGTCGTGAATCTACTGTTCGCGCTCTGAACGCTGCTGGTTTCCGCATCACAAACATCGTTGATGCTACACCAATCCCTCATAACGGTTGTCGTCCACCTAAGAAACGTCGCGTATAACGTTTTTTAGATTACTGGAGAAAGATCATGGCAAGATATTTGGGTCCTAAGCTGAAGCTTAGCCGTCGTGAAGGCACTGACTTATTCCTTAAGTCTGGTGTTCGCGCGATCGATACCAAGTGTAAAATTGATAACGCACCAGGTGTACACGGCGCTCGTCGCGGTCGTCTATCTGAGTATGGCGTTCAGCTTCGTGAGAAGCAAAAAGTTCGTCGTATGTACGGCGTTCTAGAAAAACAATTCCGTAACTACTACAAAGAAGCTGCGCGTCTTAAAGGCAACACAGGTGAAAACCTACTTCAGCTTCTTGAAGGTCGTCTTGATAACGTAGTTTACCGCATGGGCTTTGGCGCAACTCGCGCAGAAGCACGTCAGCTAGTTAGCCACAAAGCTATCCTAGTTAACGGTAAAGTTGTAAACGTTCCTTCTTTCAAAGTAGCGGCTAATGACGTTGTTTCTATCCGCGAGAAAGCTAAACAGCAAGCTCGTATCAAAGCAGCTCTAGAAGTTGCTGAACAACGTGAAAAACCAACTTGGATTGAAGTAGATGGTGGCAAGATGGAAGGTACATTCAAGCGTATGCCTGAGCGTTCTGATCTATCAGCTGACATCAACGAACAATTGATCGTCGAGCTTTACTCTAAGTAAGGTTTAAACTAAAGAGAGGACACAATGCAGGGTTCTGTAACAGAATTTCTTAAGCCACGTCTAGTTGACATCGAACAAATCAGCTCGACTCACGCAAAAGTAACTCTTGAGCCATTAGAGCGTGGCTTTGGTCATACTCTAGGTAATGCACTTCGCCGCATTCTTCTATCTTCTATGCCTGGTTGTGCAGTGACAGAAGTAGAAATCGAAGGCGTACTTCATGAGTACAGCACTAAAGAAGGCGTACAAGAAGATATTCTTGAAATCCTTCTAAACCTTAAAGGTTTGGCAGTGCGCGTAGCTGAAGGCAAAGATGAAGTGTTCATTACTTTGAACAAATCAGGCTCGGGCCCTGTGGTTGCAGGTGACATCACCCATGACGGTGATGTAGAGATCGCTAACCCTGAACACGTTATTTGTCACCTAACGGATGACAACGCTGAGATCGCAATGCGTATCAAAGTTGAACGTGGTCGTGGTTATGTTCCAGCTTCTGCGCGTATCCATAACGAAGAAGACGAGCGTCCAATCGGTCGCCTACTAGTAGATGCTACTTACAGCCCAGTAGACAAAATTGCCTACGCTGTAGAAGCAGCTCGTGTAGAACAGCGCACTGATCTAGACAAGCTTGTTATCGATATGGAAACAAACGGTACTCTAGAACCTGAGGAAGCAATCCGTCGTGCAGCTACTATCCTAGCTGAACAATTGGATGCGTTCGTAGATCTTCGTGATGTACGTGTACCTGAGGAGAAGGAAGAGAAGCCAGAATTCGATCCGATCCTACTGCGTCCTGTAGACGATCTTGAACTAACAGTTCGCTCTGCTAACTGTCTGAAAGCAGAAGCGATTCACTACATCGGTGATCTAGTACAACGTACTGAGGTTGAGCTACTTAAAACGCCTAACCTTGGTAAAAAATCTCTTACTGAGATTAAAGACGTACTTGCGTCACGTGGTCTGTCTCTGGGCATGCGCCTAGAAAACTGGCCACCTGCATCAATCGCTGAAGATTAATCGATACTAGTTAGAAGGATTAGGTCATGCGCCATCGTAAGAGTGGTCGTCAACTCAACCGCAACAGCTCACATCGTAAAGCGATGTTCAGCAACATGGCTAGCTCTCTAGTACGTCATGAAGTTATCAAGACTACTTTGCCAAAAGCAAAAGAGCTACGTCGCGTAGTTGAGCCTTTGATTACACTAGCTAAGACTGACAGTGTTGCTAACCGTCGTCTAGCATTTGCACGTACTCGTGACAACGAAGTAGTTGCAAAACTGTTTAACGAACTAGGTCCACGTTTTGCTGCTCGTCAGGGCGGTTACACTCGTATCCTAAAAGCTGGCTTCCGTGCTGGTGATAAAGCTCCAATGGCTTACATTGAGCTTGTAGATCGCCCAGCTGCTGAAGAAGCTGCTGAGTAATCTCAGTTCGTAAGAACAAAAAAAGCCGAGCATTAGCTCGGCTTTTTTGTATCTGTCGTATTTGAAAGCGAAACAAATTGAGTTTTCCGTCTCCCCTCTCAAACTAATCTTTGATAATTGAATCTTTAGTCTTAATTTATGTTTAGGCGAAACTTCTTAGCTGCCTGAACCCCACAATCCACTTAGTGACTTGAGTAAGCCCTCGCTTGCCCCTTGGTCGCCCAAATAGCCCAGTATCACCGGCGCAAATTGACTGATCATTGAAGGGTCTAACCCCAATTTGTCAAAAGTGCTCTGTACCGCGCTTAAACTTTCGATATTACCTAGCAAGCTTTGTGCGCTATCCAAACTCGACATCCCTGGGATCAGAGATTTTAGTTCACTGCTATTTTGATCTGACAGTTGGCTTTGTGCCAAAGCTAATAATGCACTTGTGCCGCCAGCGGCTTGTTCAGTCGAAACTGGTAATTGGCTCGTTAGTAAATCTGTGATTGGAGAGGACTCCGCATTCATACCTTGGCTAACCATGTCCATTAAACCTTCTTGGTTATCTTTGTCGGTCACGGCATCAAGAAAAGCGTGAGCTGTACCAATATTCATTGACAGCAGAGCTAAGGTGAGGAGTGTTTTACGCATAATACCTCCATGTGGCTTGCGATTATTATTGTTTGTTTACTTCTTGAGATTACTGAGACGTAAGGTTATTGAGCTCAAGTCTGTTTATTCTAGACAAAAAAAGCGGCGCTAGTGTGCGCCGCTTCGAATTTGCTATTGAGAATGGTCTCAATTATAGGATGTCTAGTAGTTCTACTTCGAATACTAGAGCAGCAAATGGAGGGATTGCAGCACCTGCGCCACGCTCACCGTATGCTAGGTCTTGTGGGATGTATAGTTTCCACTTAGAGCCAACAGGCATTAGTTGAAGTGCTTCAACCCAGCCTTTGATTACGCCAGTTACTGGGAACTCAGCAGGTTGACCGCGAGATACAGAGCTGTCGAATACAGTGCCGTCAGTTAGCTCACCGTGGTAGTGAACACGTACTTGAGACGCCGCTGTTGGGATTTCACCAGTGCCTTCAGTGATGATTTCGTACTGAAGACCAGACTCAAGAACGTTTACTTCTGGACGTAGAGCGTTATCTTTTAGGAACGCTTCGCCGTCAGCTGCTGCTGCTTTAGCTGCTTCTTGACGAGCTGCTTCTGCACGAGTGTGTAGCTCTTGAAGCGCGTTGTTAATCTCATCGATTTCGATAGATGGCATGTCACCAGTTAGTGCAGTTGCAATACCAGCAGCGATAGCGTCAACGCTAAGACCTTCTAGACCAGAACCAGCTAGTTGCTGACCCATTTGCAGACCAATACCGTAGCTAGCTTTCTGTTCTGCAGTTTCAAATTTAATTTCAGACATGAATGTCGCTCTTGTTAGGAGTGATAAAGGCACAGGATATCAGGTTCGAGCCTCGGTTTAAATGATTGAGCTCGAATGTCGCATTCTGGAGCAGAGGGTGTGACTTATCTCTTACTCCAAGTGAAATTTCTGCTAATTTACGCCAAATTACATTTTACTTTGGCGAAAAACATATACTCTCCGCGCTGGTATTTTTATACTGAGATTAGAAGCATTAAGGGACTCATCAGAATGAATCGTCGCAGAAAGAAAAAGCAGCAAGTCGACCACGTCGAATTGATGAAACAAAAGTTCGCTGCTATCGATTGGAAGCAGCCGTTTAGCAAAGAGAAGTGGCAGGAGAGGATCGAGCCTGTCACTCAGTTTTGGCACCGTCTTCCAAAACTACATCAACGTGCACTAATGGTATTGGTGCCTGTGGTGTTGGTGCTTCTGATCATTCCAGTGCCAAAAGATACTGAAGCACTTATCGATGATACTCAAGTTGAGAATCAACGTGTTGCCATTCAATTGAATGCACAAAGCTTGAGTGAGCAGCGTTCTGCACAAAACTCAGAACCAAAGTCTGAGCAATGGAAAGAGTACACGGTAAAGAACGGCGATACACTGGCCCAAGTATTCCGCAGTAATCAACTGCCAATGGCGGACTTAAACGCCCTAGTTAAAATTGAAGGTAGCGACAAGCCTTTAAGTCGAATCAAGCAAGGTCAATTGGTGCGCTTCAAGCTCGCTGACGATGGCAAATTAGATATGCTTCAACTTGAGAAAAGTGGTGAGTCGGTGATGTTCTTCCGTTTATCTGACGGGACATTCGGACGTAATAAATAACGTTCACTAGCAAGCATTATAAAGGCGCGATGATTCGCGTCTTTTTTATGTCTGTCAGCTTACTTGCTGCTGGAGCTCAATCTTGTGCCTGTTGATTGGCATGTTGTCTTCTCTTATTCCATGGTAATAGCGGTAATACGATCATCAGGATCCCTATTGCAGTCAGCCAATCTGGAATCTCGTCAAACCACCATATCCCAAAGAGTGTTACGAATACTAAGCCAGAGTATTCTGCTAAAGCAATTTCTCCGGCTGGAGCTTTTTGATATGCCATTACTGCCAAGCCGTTATAGCTTAAGATGCACACTGCACTTGCGATAACTAGTGTCAGTTCTTGCCAACTAATCGGCTGCCAATAAAACCAAGCCATTATCGCCGATATAGGCAACGAGAACAGCGTGGTCCACCAAAGTGTGGTGACCACAGACTGTTCACTGGGTAGCTTTCTTACCAATATATTAAACATCGCCAATGTGGTCGCCGTGCCGAGTGCAAACAATGCAGCCCAATGAAAATGATCCGGTCTGAGTACCACTAAGACACCAAGGAACCCGAAGCAAGTGAGCAAGATTTTACTTAGTGGAGGATGCTCTTTGAGGAACAATATCGACAGCGGCAACATTAAAATCGGCGCTGCGTAAAAAACCGCGTTTGCAGTTGCCAGAGGGAGGTGAGTCACCGCAACCATCATACATCCGCTACCAATTAATATTAGATGCGCTCGCAACAAGGTAATGGGTGCTTGTTTTAGGCTACGTTTATCCGGTTGTTGTCTGAGATAGAAAGGTAGGATGAGCAGCAGTGAAGCCAACTGGCGCACAAACATATATTGGAACGGGCTAATGCCGCCTTCAATCAGTTTAACGGCGACATCGGAGAGTGACGCCGCCAAGTTGCCGATAACCAGTAATAGTAACGCCAGATGATGGGGTGACATTTAGCTTATTCGGCGCATATCCACATGAGGGATACCATCCTCAAGGTAGCTTTCGGAAATAACTTCAAAACCATGACTCGCATAGAAAGCCATCAGGTGTTCCTGTGCGCCGATATCTATCGTTTTACCTGCCCAAAGCTGTTGGCAATGTTGCAGGGCTTGCTCAAGCAGTTCATGTCCAAGACCACCACCACGAGCGCTTTGCTTGGTTACTACACGACCAATACTGACATTGTCGTAGGTGGTACCTGCAGGCAATAGGCGAGCACAGGCAACCAGTTCATCTCCTTTGTAACCTAATAGGTGAAAAACGCCTTCCAGTGTATCTTTTCCATCTAGCTCTGGATAAGGACAGGTTTGCTCCACCACAAAGACATCAACGCGCAAGCGCAGCATCTCGTAGAGTTGTGTCGTCGTCAGTTGAGAGAAAGGTAGGGCAGTCCAGTTGATCATTTTCAATATCCATTAATGAGCGAATGCAGCTGACTTTACGTCGTTTTCTGCTATTACTCATTAACAATGGTTAATTTTCACTGGTCTTCGTGACAAATCTGGCGATAATGTGCCCTCTTTTTCATCCCACCTGAGGATATTTCCCTGTGAGCAAACAAACTTTTGACCAAGTAGGGCTTAATCCAGCGCTACTAGAGACGCTTGAATCATTGAACTACACCCATATGACGCCAATTCAAGCGTTGAGCTTACCTGCGATTTTGAATCAGCGTGATGTGATTGGTCAGGGCAAAACTGGCTCAGGTAAAACCGCGGCATTTGGTCTGGGCGTATTGTCCAACCTAAACGTGAAGCGCTTCCGTGTACAATCTTTGGTGTTGTGCCCAACGCGTGAACTGGCTGATCAGGTGGCGAAAGAGATCCGTACGTTAGGTCGTGGTATTCACAACATTAAAGTACTGACACTGTGTGGTGGTATGCCAATGGGACCGCAAATCGGTTCATTAGAGCATGGCGCGCATATTCTGGTAGGTACGCCAGGTCGTATCCTTGATCACCTAGAGAAAGGTCGCATTAACCTAGAAGAGCTAAACACGCTGGTTCTAGATGAAGCAGACCGCATGCTGGAAATGGGCTTCCAAGACGCACTCGATGCGATCATTGATGCAGCACCGAAGCAACGTCAAACACTGCTATTCAGTGCGACTTTCCCAGAGAAGATCGAACAGATTGCTCAACGTATTATGCAATCACCAGAGATGATCAAAGTAGAATCGACACATGATACGTCGAGCATCGCGCAATACTTTTACAACGTTGAAGGTTCAGAAGCACGCGATGAAGCTCTGGCAAACCTACTACTGACGCACCAGCCAGAGTCAGCAGTAGTGTTCTGTAATACCAAGAAAGAAGTACAGAATGTGGCAGATGAACTGCATCACAAAGGCTTCAGTGTGGTGGACCTTCATGGCGATCTAGAACAACGTGAACGCGACCAAGCTCTGGTACAGTTTGCTAACAAGAGTGTGTCTATCCTTGTTGCAACAGACGTGGCGGCGCGTGGTTTAGACGTCGACAACCTTGATGCAGTATTTAACTTCGAACTGTCTCGTGACCCTGAAGTACACGTTCACCGTATTGGTCGTACTGGTCGTGCGGGCAGCAAAGGTCTGGCGTTCAGCTTCTTTGGTGAGAAAGATGGTCTACGTGTAGCTCGTATTGAAGAGTACCTAGATATGGATGTGGTACCAGCAACACTGCCAGCGAAATCAACTCAGCAGCCATACCAAGCGAAGATGGTGACGATTAATATCGATGGCGGTAAGAAACAGAAAGTACGTGCGGGTGACATCCTTGGCTGTTTGACTGGTAAAAATGGTATCACGGGTGCACAAGTGGGTAAGATCCAGTTAATGGCGATGCGCTCTTACGTTGCGGTAGAGAAATCTGTGGCGAAGAAAGCACTGCAAACTATCAGTAACGGTAAGATGAAAGGTCGTCAATTCCGTGCTCGTATTCTGAAGTAAGCAGAACCTCATTTAATGCAAAGGCGCTCGACATTGAGCGCCTTTGTTTTTTCCAGCCTATCTGACCTTATTCATTGCCTTTCTTTAAGCGCGACTTAATTCGGCTAAGACTGATCGCGGTAATCCCCAAGTAAGCGGCAATCTGGCTATCGGTAATGCGCTGTTCTAAGTCTGGATAGTGTTGACAAAACAGTTGGTAACGTTCTTCTGGTGAGTAAAGCAACATAAAACGTTCTTTGTTTTCTTTATGCATCAGTTGCGCTTCGAGCAGCTTTAAGTAGATAGGATGCTTTTCTTCACGCCACTGATGTAGCACTTCAACCGGTAAGCAAAACAGATGACAAGGTGTCAGCGTTTCCAATAAATACGGCGAAGGCTGATTTTTGATAAGCCCTTCAAAGCCAATCACCCAATCTTTTTCCCAGTAGAACTCTTTACTGAATTCCTTCCCTTTGTCGGTCAGATAACTGGCGTGACACAATCCCTCTAATACAAAGTAGATGTGCGAGCTGAATTCACCTTGGTGATTGAGAATATGGCGTGTTGGCAGTTCAAGCTGTTGCCCATGTTCAATAAGCTGATTTGCCTCATTTTTGAGGAAACCATGATTGATTAAGTCTGAAAAAAGATCGCTGTGCATGTGATAACTCAGAAACGGTTTTTCTCATTCTAACGGTTTTTACTGATAACAAAAAAGCGGCTCATGAGAGCCGCTTGAAATCATTGTCAAGTATACCCAAGTCATTCTCGCTGAACCTAGCATCTCGAGGTTACTTGGGCATACCCCTTATTTATTCAGGTCGATTTGGTAAATCGCGAAACCAACTTCGTCAGTTGCGACACGTTTCATCGGGTATTGCCCTTTCTCTTTGATGAACTGGGCAGCTTTATCACTTGGTGAGGTTTCAAAGCGAACATCAAGTTTGTTATCCGATTTGATTGACGCGAAAGACCAGTTGTTATCTGCACTTGGTGTTACTTCACCTTGCTCTTTACTGATGCGAGAGATGTAAGCAGCAACTACTGAGCGGTTCTCATCTGGAGAATCAAATGCGATGAAATCCGGACCAGTGCCTGGGAAAGTCGCGCTGTAAGCACGGTAGTTGTTGGTTGCAATGATGAAGTCTTGCTTCGGATCCACCGGTTTTCCGTTATAAGTCAGGTTCACGATACGTTGTGAGTCTGGGTTGATCACGTTACAACTTGCGTCGTACTTCGGTGGTTGAGTGACATCGATTTGGTAGTTCACACCATCAATCACGTCGAAGTTATAAGTGCGGAAGTTATCCCAATTCAACAAAGACTGAGGTTTGGTGCTGTTGACATCAATCTGGTTGAACTGACCCGCGCTACACTCTAGCCATTCGTGAACTTCTTTGCCTTTAACCTTCATTGCTACCAGCGTATTCGGGTATAAGTAAAGATCCGCGGCATTACGGAAAGTCAGCTGGCCGGACTCTACTTCCGTGAAGCCATTTGGATCGTCTTTACGTCCGCCCACTTTAAATGGTGCAGCTGCGCTTAGTACTGGAATGTCTGCAAGATCTGGGTCGCCTTGGATAAAGCGTTCCACGTAATCTTTTTGAGCAAGGTTTACGATTTGAATCGTTGGATCATCTTGTACAAGCGCTAGGAAGCTGTACATCACATCATTTGCTTTACCGATTGGCTGATTGACGAATTCACGTGTGCCTTTGTGGTCATCAACAAGTGCATCCACGATGCCTTTATCGGCTTCCGCCAACGACTTTTTGTTGGCTTTGTCGAAGATAGGGCGAGCTTCAGATTGACCCTCAACAACTTGCCATTTGCCGTCTTTTTCTTTCAACATCAAGTCCATTACGCCAACGTGGCTACCCCAGCGACCTGGCATGACTGCGGTTACGCCATTAATTGTGCCTTTTGCGTTGTCGACACCTTGCAGCTTGGCAAAGTCTTTACCTGGGAACACGGCGTGAGAGTGACCAAATGCAATCGCATCAATGCCTTCAACTTCTGTGAGATAGTAAACCGAGTTTTCAGCGCCGAGCTTGTATGGGTCAGTCGAAATGCCCGAGTGTGGAATCGCCACAATTACGTCAGCACCTTCTTTCTTCATCTGAGGAACCAGCTTTTTCGCAGTCTCAGTGATGTCTTCAGCGAAAACTTTACCTTCTAGGTTTTTCTTATCCCACACCATGATTTGCGGTGGTACGAAGCCGATGTAGCCCACTTTGATTTCGTGGCTTTGACCGTCGGTGTCTTTAAACGTGTGCGTTTTAATGAGATAAGGTTTGAAGTAGTGCTCACCTGTCTTCTTGTCGAAAACGTTAGCACTAACATAAGGGAAGTTCGCACCGTCGATAGAGTTTTTCAGGAACTCAAGACCGTAGTTGAATTCATGGTTACCAATGTTACCTACATCGTAATCCAACTGGTTCATCGCTTTGTATACCGGGTGGATTTCGCCAGCGTTAATCCCTTTCGCTGCCATGTAATCGCCCATCGGGCTGCCTTGAATCAAGTCGCCATTGTCGACCAATACACTGTTTACAGCTTCTTCACGAGCTTGCTTAACCAGTGTCGCCGCACGGCTAAGACCGATTTGTTGAGAGGGCTGATCTTTGTAGTAGTCGTAATCCATCACATTGGTGTGAATATCGGTGGTTTCGATAATACGTAGCTTAATAGTGTCCGCCATTGCTGGACCTGCAAGCGTCAACATACCGCTTAAAACTGCGACGGATACGGGATTAACTGCCATTTTCATGAGGTGCTCCAATTAAATGGGATAGAGAGGTCGTACAGCGTAATGTAACAAATATTAGTGCAAGCTCAGGCTAAGATGCAGAAAACTGTGAACATTAGGCAATTAAATGCGGAGGAAAGTGTCAAAGTGATGCCTTTTTCACCATTTTGAATGAGACCTAACAAAAGCTTCTTAGCAGTTTTTTGAATAAAAAATGAAATTTTAGAATTTCCGGTAATATAAACCCACCGCCATAATGCCATCCATAACGATATCAATGGATGATGAGCAAGCACATGGCAGTTAACGATTCAGTAACGAATTTTCCAATCAACAAGCCTCGGCTGGTTTCGAATAACCGAGCTGCCGATCTTCCGCGTTTTAGCAAGCAATCTCTTCAACCAGGTGAAGTTGCCCTTGTTGGTGCCGGTCCCGGCGACCCTGAGCTGTTAACACTGAAAGCACTTAACTGCCTACAACAGGCTGACGTCGTGCTTTACGACTACCTAGTGTCTGACGAGATCATGACGCTAATTCCAAGCGAAACCATTTTGGTGTGCGTGGGTAAACGTGCTGGTCACCACAGTGTGCCGCAAGAAAAGACTAACCAATTGCTGGTGGACTTTGCCAAGCAAGGCTACAAAGTGGTGCGCATTAAAGGTGGCGATCCATTTGTGTTTGGTCGCGGTGGTGAAGAATTGGAAGTTTTGGCTGATGCCGGTGTTCGTTTCCAAGTAGTTCCGGGCATTACTGCCGCTGCGGGTGCGACTGCTTATGCAGGGATCCCGCTGACGCATCGTGATTACGCGCAGTCAGCACTGTTTGTTACGGGTCATCTTAAAGAAGAAAGTGACGACATGGACTGGTCGACATTAGCGCGCGGGAATCAGACTTTAGTGATCTACATGGGACTGATGAAATCACACTATATTCAGAATCAGCTCATCAAACATGGTAGGGCAGCCTCAACCCCTATCGCCATCATCGAGCGCGGTACGCAAATCCAGCAAAAAGTTTTCACCGGAGAACTTTCTCAACTATCTGAATTATCTAAAGAAGCTCAAGCTCCGTCTTTGATTGTTGTCGGCGAAGTTGTGCGTCTGTCTCAAAAGTTGGACTGGTTTTTGTCTAGTACTGAATTCAACAAAAGTGCTATTGCCAGCTCCATATAATTTCAGACCAAAGATTAGGGACTAATGAGCCTTCAAGCTTAAAAAGGAAAGACAAAACATGGACCAACAACGTTTAACTCACCTTAAACAACTCGAAGCGGAGAGTATTCATATCATCCGCGAAGTTGCGGCTGAGTTCGATAACCCAGTCATGATGTATTCGATTGGTAAAGATTCATCAGTCATGTTGCATCTTGCGCGTAAAGCCTTCTACCCAGGCAAAATTCCATTCCCACTGCTGCACGTAGATACGGATTGGAAATTCCGCGAGATGATCGAGTTTCGTGATCGTACCGCTGAGAAATACGGCTTTGAGCTTTTGGTTCATAAGAACCCAGAAGGTCTAGCAATGGGTTGTAGCCCATTTGTGCACGGCTCTTCAAAGCATACTGACATCATGAAGACTCAAGGTTTGAAGCAAGCTCTGAACAAGTATGGTTTTGATGCGGCATTCGGTGGTGCACGTCGTGATGAAGAGAAGTCACGTGCAAAAGAGCGCGTGTACTCATTCCGCGATAAGAACCATACCTGGGATCCGAAAAACCAACGTCCGGAGCTTTGGAAAACATACAACGGTCAAGTAAACAAAGGGGAAAGCATTCGTGTGTTCCCACTTTCAAACTGGACTGAGCTGGATATCTGGCAATACATCTACCTAGAAAACATCGAGATTGTGCCTCTGTACCTTGCAGACAAGCGACCGGTTGTTGAGCGTGATGGCATGCTGATCATGGTAGACGATGACCGCATGGAGCTAGAACCAGGTGAAGTGATTGAAGAGAAGAGTGTTCGTTTCCGTACTTTGGGTTGTTACCCACTGACTGGCGCGATTGAGTCTGAAGCAAACACGCTAACAGGCATCATCGAAGAAATGCTGGTGGCAACCTCAAGTGAGCGCCAAGGTCGTGCGATCGACCACGATCAGTCAGGATCGATGGAGCTTAAGAAACGTCAAGGTTACTTCTAAAGGATCTAAGGAAAGATAATGAACAGTGCAGTTGAAGCTCAGTTAGCCGAGCTTGGTATTGAAGGCTATTTAAAACAACACCAGTACAAGTCGTTACTTAGATTCCTGACTTGTGGCTCGGTAGATGACGGTAAAAGTACCCTAATCGGTCGCTTACTCCACGACTCAAAACAAATTTATGAAGATCAGCTAGCTGCGGTTCACTCGGATAGCCAACGCGTAGGCACCACGGGTGAAAAGCCAGATTTGGCATTGCTGGTAGATGGTCTACAAGCAGAACGCGAGCAGGGCATCACCATTGATGTGGCTTACCGTTATTTCTCGACGCAGAAACGTAAGTTCATCATTGCTGATACGCCAGGACATGAGCAGTACACGCGTAACATGGCAACAGGTGCATCGACCTGTGATTTAGCTGTGATTCTGGTTGATGCACGTAAAGGTGTGTTGGACCAAACGCGTCGCCACTCATTCATTTCTAACCTACTGGGTTTGAAACACTTCGTCGTTGCTATCAACAAAATGGACTTGGTGGATTACTCACAAGAACGTTTTGAAGAGATTCGCGATGAGTACCTGCAGTTCTCAGAAAACCTAGCGGGTGAGACGGATATCCAAATCATTCCGTTGTCAGCGCTAGAAGGCGACAACGTAGTAGAGAAAGGACAGAACCTAAGCTGGTTTGAAGGTCCGTCTTTGCTTGAGTTACTTGAGACTGTGGATGTTGACCACGAGAAAGGCGAAGGCGACTTCCGTTTCCCTGTTCAGTATGTAAACCGTCCTAACCTCGACTTCCGCGGCTTTGCTGGCACGATTTCATCGGGCTCTGTGAAAGTAGGTGATGCGATTAAGGCGCTGCCATCAGGCAAAACCTCAACCGTTGCACGTATCGTGACTTTTGATGGCGATGTACAGGAAGCACAAGCCGGTCTGGCTGTGACCTTGACGCTGAATGACGAAATCGACATCAGTCGTGGTGATTTGCTGGTGCTGGAAAATGCGCAAGTGGAATCAACCAACCACTTGTGGGCGGACGTAGTGTGGATGACAGAGCAACCGCTGCAACCAGGTCGTGATTACGACATTAAGATTGCTGGTAAGAAGACGGTTGGTCACGTTGAAGCTATTCGTCACCAGTACGACATCAACAATCTTTCTACTCACGGTGCAGCTGAATTGCCACTCAACGGCATCGGTTTGTGTGAGTGGTCGCTGAACGAATCTGTCGCATTGGATAACTACCAAGATTGTGCCGATACCGGCGGCTTCATCATCATCGATCGTCTGACCAATGTAACGGTTGGTGCAGGTATGGTGAAAGAAAGCCTAGCGGCTGTTGAGCGTGGTCTTGCGGATGTTTCAGCGTTCGAACTTGAACTCAATGCTTTGGTTCGTAAGCATTTCCCGCATTGGGAAGCTAAAGACCTGAGCCAGTTATTGAAGAAGTAATTGGTTCATTTAGCCTGACTGGATTGCGAAACCCGTCAGGCTGATTTCCCCCGAATCCAGAATGCTCCGGAAGCCCAAGAAACCGAGCATTCTGGCGTTCTTTTTCGCTTGCTTTGCTTTTTTGTCTGGTTACTCGTTTGTCACTCCGTGCAGCTAAGTTTGCACGAGTCGTTGTTGTGCCCGTATCGGGTTTATTGGTAAGGATTGGCTATGTGGGAACAAGGATTTGTATTAGCGATTTTGCTTGGCATTATCACTTGTTTGCTCGTAACCAAAATCAAACCAAGCTACGTATTTGCTGGGGCAGCTTTCATTGCGTTTATGGCGGGGATGATTGAGCTCAATACCATTGCGGCAAACTTTACTAATTCTTCACTTCTGACCTTAGTGTTGTTGATTCTTGCATCGAGCGCATTAGAAAAAACGCTATTAATCAGTTGGGTCAGTCGCAGTATTTCTGAAGGGCACCTTGGCAGTGTGATCGCTAAGTTGGGTTTTTCTACTGCTTTGCTTTCTTCTTTTACTAATAATACTGCTGTTGTGGTGTCATTAATTGGTGCGATAAAACGTAATCAACAACACGCGCCTTCTAAGCTTTTAATTCCCCTTTCTTATGCGGCGATTTTTGGTGGCACGCTGACTCTGATTGGAACCTCGACCAACTTAATCATCAACAGCTTTGTCGAAGATGCCGGCCTGCCAAGCTTGAGCTTCTTTACTCCAACCATGATTGGCTTAGCGGTGTTGGTGGGCGGTGTGCTTATTCTCATCCCGCTGAGCTATCTATTACCTAATTACGATGACCAAAACCAAGAGGACTTACCTTACTTCTTAGAGTCTCGTGTCGAACCGGGCTCGCCACTGGTTGGACGTACTATTACGGAAAATAACTTACGCGCACTGAGAAAACTATTTTTGGCTGAAGTGATACGCGATGGTGTCAGTGTGCCTTCTGTTGGTCCTGATTTTGTGCTTAATGCTAAAGACCGATTACTATTTTGTGGTGATGTAGAGAGTGTTGCGACGCTACAAGAGATCCCAGGTTTAACGTTGTTTGGTCATCAACACCTCAACGGACAAAATTTTATGGAAGTGGTGGTGAGCTCATCGGCGACCTTCTGCCATAAAACGCTTAAAGAGAGCCGTTTTCGAGATCGATTTGATGCGGTGGTCGTGGCGATTCGCCGTGGTCATGAGCGTCTTGAAGGTGGCTTAGGCAATATCACTTTAGCCGCAGGTGATACGTTAGTTTTAGTTCCCGGTAAGCGCTTTGAAGCAGAACGCCGCGCGCATCGTAAAGAGTTCGTGTTGGTGAACGATTTAGATTCGAGCGCACGTTTGGATGCGAATAAATCGGCCTTGGTGTTGTTTGGCTTTGCTGCAGTGATTGGCTGTGCGTTGTTGGAACTCGTACCTATTATCAAAGGTCTGGCGGCGTATTTGATTGCGCTACTTGCCTTTGGTGTGATTCAACTTTCTGAACTTCGTCGTCGCTTCCCAATTGATATCGTGGTGATTGTTGGCTCTGCGTTATCTATTGCGCAATTGATGATTTCATCCGGCTTGTCGGTGCGTATGGGCAATATGTTTATCGAAGCCTTTAATGGCTGGGGCGTGTTTGGCGCTTTAGTTGCAACTTACATCATGACTCTGGTGCTAACGGAACTTGTCACCAATAATGCGGCGGCGGCGCTGTCTTTCCCTATTGGCTATAGCATGGCGGTAGGCTATGGCGTTGACCCAATGCCTTTCATTATGGCGGTGCTGTTTGGTGCCAGTGCCAGTTTTATCTCTCCTTACGGATACCAAACCAACTTGTTGGTATACAGCGTAGGGAATTACAAATTGACCGATTATGTGCGAATTGGCGTGCCGATTTCCATTGTGTATTCAGTGCTAGTACTGACGCTGATTCCGGTCTTCTTTCCGTTTTAATCTGTAAATTTACAAGGATACGTTATGACTGCCGAAACTCCGGTAAAAGATGAAAACATCGTTTGGCATCAGCACTCGGTTGATAAACAGTTTCGTGCTGGATTAAAAAAGCAGAAGCCTGCGGTACTTTGGTTTACTGGGCTATCAGGTGCAGGTAAATCAACGGTGGCGGGCGCATTGGAAAATCGCTTAGCCGAATTGGGTTATCACACTTATTTGCTCGATGGCGACAATGTGCGCCATGGCTTGTGCAGCGATTTAGGCTTTTCTGAGCAAGACCGTCGCGAGAACATTCGCCGTATTGGTGAGTTAGCAAAACTGATGGCAGATGCGGGGTTGATTGTTTTGTCAGCGTTTATTTCTCCTCACCGCGCTGAGCGTCAATTGGTGCGTGATCTACTGCCTGAGGGGGAGTTTATTGAAGTGTTCGTCAATGCGTCTCTAGAAGTATGTGAAGGTCGCGATCCAAAAGGTTTGTACAAAAAAGCACGCGCAGGTGAAATCCCAAATTTCACCGGTATTGACTCAGAATACCAAGCACCAGCAAACCCAGAAATTGATTTGCCTGCGGGCGAAAAGAGTGTCGAAGAGCTGGTGGAGTTGTGTTTAATCGACCTTAAACAACGTGGCGTGATCCGATAAAAAAGCATTTGGATCATAGGTGGCCAAAAAGTCATTGAGCAGATAAAAGAGCTTTTGGATCATAGGTGACCAAAAGCTCTTTTATCTGTACTAAACGGTGTGATTCACCGTAGGTTTTGCTTCACTATGAACGCTAAATCTCTGATTTAAAAGCGCTAACATCTGATCGTAATACTGGTTGTTAGGTTTATTTCCGAGCAGTTTACACAACTCATTACCTGTTGGGGTAAAGCGGTAGTACAACAGGCGCACGCCTTTCGTATTTACCTGCAGTGATAAGTTTTTACCTTGATAGGTGAGCATCAAAGGCGTTTCAATGCCAATTTCTCCGGACTCTAATTCAGTGCTGTGCAGCAGTCCCAATTCAATCAACACTAACAAGCTTGAATAAGGAAGCTGGAAGCTGCCCATATTAAGATTGCTAGTGGTATCGCGTTTGCCAAAGCTGAACATCCCGCCATGCGCTTTGTAGCCAATCAGCAGTTTGCGACTGGTATCTCCACCGAAGCTGCATGCCAGTGTGGCTGCCCGTTGCAGAGTCTGTGCTTCTCTCGGCGACATATCTTTAAGGACTTTAAGCGCTTTCATCGATGTTGAGCCGGGGTTGGTCACTTCGCGCTTCATGACTTGTGCCCACAACTTTTGCATTGAGCTGTTGTGGATGTCCTGAGCCATATCGAAAAAACGATACAACCAGTCTTGGTCAGGTTCACCTGCGGTCTCATCTCGACATGAGCTGTGCGCCAGTTTTAGGATCTGCTCTAAGTTCTTTTGTCTTTGCTCTTGGCGGCGTTGTTCACGCAATTGAGCGCGTTCTAGTGCGGTTTTAGCTGGAGGATCACTTTGCAACAATGCGTCTAACCCGTAGATTTGAGCAATGCTTTGAACACGGCTTGCACTGTCTTTAATGTAGCCAGACTTCTTTTCATGATGAGTATGTTTTTGTTGTGTGGGTTCGTGTTCGATAACAACAGGTTGCTTTGTTGGTTCTGCCATTTCATTTCCTACCAAGACTGGCGATTAGCGCTTGCTTAAATTTACACCTTTCCTGTTTTCTCGACCAGAGAGGCATGTCCGGATTTTGACAGAATAAGGACTATTCAAAATGATAATGAGTTGTTAAAATTGTTATCGTTATTTTGGAGGGGTGATGAAATATTCAGACGCAAGCAAACTGAGAAAACACCTGTCGATAGCGCTACTTTTGGTTTTGTATGTTGGCGTGTTAGCGTATTTATCTCGTTACATCGTATAAACAGCAGGCATAAAAAAGGCGCCGAACCGACGCCTAGTGTATTTATTTAATCAAGCAGACATTACATGTCATCGTAGGGTTCGATTGATGAGCCTTCAATCACGTAGGCAGTTTCTGCCAACTCATGTTCAATGGTCTCGGTTTTTAACGTTCCCACCACATAAATGACATCCCAAAGCTCCTGCACTGGGGCTCCTTTCGGGAATTTTACATAGATGATCTGATTTGGTGGTGGTGGCGGAACATGGATGCAAGCGCCAAAATATGGCACCAGTAGGAATTCCGTCACCGTATTCGCATCACCTTCTAATGGGATGACAAAGCCCGGGATTTTCACTTTGCTGCCGTTAAGCTCAGGGCGAACATTACCAATCTTAGATTGAAGTGCCGCACCACCATTGTGGTCAGTGGCTGGCATGCCAACACTGTCGAACATCTTGCGCTCATTCTCTGGCACAAGATCAATCCAATCGAGCGTTAATGGTTCATCACTTGCCATTACTGGCGCAGTGAAGGAAATCAGTAGCAAACAGCTAGCGAGTATCTTTTTCCACATTTTTACTAAATCCTAATTGTCATTCCATCACTGAGCGATTGTCGGTAAGCGCGGAATGCTGGGATGAAGCCAATCACAATACCTGCACACTGTACAAAGCCAAGCAACATCCATTCATACGGCGACAGTGCCGTTAAGGTTAGGTGTATACCATAACTTTGTTGGATTATTGGTTGCAAGAGGGCAAGAATGGAATACAAGCCCGCAACACCAGTAATGATGCCTGCAAACGTCAGTAAACTCGCTTCACTGATCAGTAATGAGAAGACGTGTTTAGGTCTTGCCCCCATCGCACGCAGAATTGCCATTTCACGGCGGCGTTCTTGTAAGCTGGTTAGCAAGCTACTCAACATACCCAATAAACCTGCAACGACTACGAAGCCTGAGACTGCCATCAGTGCTTGTTCTGCAACCGACATCATGCCCCATAATTCATGCAGAGCGACGCCCGGCATGATGGCGCTAAGCGGCTCTTTCGGGTAAGTATTAATTTGTCTTTGCAGAGCAAAAGTCTGAATGCGTGATTTCAAGCCAACCAACATGGCAGTGATCTGTTTAGGTTGGAAGTCTCTGGCTTTGAGCTCAGCCGCACTTGGTGTCGGACCTAAGCGAGCCCCGCTTTCCCAACCGACGTGAATCGCTTCAATCGCTTCTAGAGATACATGGACAGTTTTGTCCACCGGAGTGCCAGTAGGCGCAAGAATCCCCACCACTTTAAATGGCAAGTTATCGTGTCGACTGAAGCCGACATCACTGATGCCATGAGCAATGATGATCTCGCTACCAATCTTATAGCCAAGTTGTTTCGCTACATCAGAGCCAAGTACGGTTTCAAACAAGCCATTGAATTCTCTACCTTCAGAGAAGGTTAGTGGTTGCTTACTTCCGTACTTATAATGTTCGAAATAGCTGTGGTTGGTCCCCATGACTCGAAAGCCTTTGTGTGAATCACCCAGCGAGATTGGAATCGCCCAATCTACAGCGCGGTGGTTAGCAAACTCTTGGTAGCTCTTCCAGTCAATGTTGTTTGTGGCATTACCAATTCTGAATACCGAGTACAACAACAGGTTCACTTGCCCTGAGCGACCTCCGACAATTAAGTCTGTACCAGAAATGGTGTTAGCGAAGCTGTCTTTTGCTTGGGTTCGAATGCGTTCTACACCCAATAGTAGAACAACAGAAATAGCGACTGTCATGATGGTGAGAATAGCAGTCGCCTTGCGGTTCATCAGGCTTTTCCAAGCGAGCTTTACAACTGCACTCATGATGCGGCTCCTAGGGTTTGCGCTTGATTGATTTCAGGCAGATTGAGTGTTCGGTCAAACAAGGACTCTAGCGTCGGGTCATGGCTGACAAAAATCAGTGTCGCGTTAGCAAGGTTGGCTTGTTCCATTAATAGTTCAATGAAAGCCTTACGGTTGTCATGATCCAATGCAGATGTCGGTTCATCGGCAATCACCAATTCAGGCTGACCGATCAAAGCGCGTGCGGCTGCGACACGTTGTTGCTGACCAATGCTGAGTTCTGATACCGGCTTGTCATGCAGTGCTTTTGGTAAACGTAAGCGCTCTAATAGCGTTGTTGCTTGTTGCTCCAGTGATGCCGTAGAAGCATTTGGAGCAACGCGGTCGCGGCGAATTCTGCTGAATTGGCATGGAATTAGGACATTCTCAATCACATTTAGGTAAGGCAACAAATTGAATTGTTGGAAGATATAGCCAATGTGATCGGCACGAAATTTGTCTCTTTGGCTTGCTCTTAGGCTGGCGATATCAGTGTTCAATACCGACAGTGAGCCAGATGTGAGTGTGTTGATGCCAGTTAACAAAGCAAGCAGAGTCGATTTACCACAGCCGCTAGGACCTTTGATAAAGACATGCTCGCCTTGAGCAATGTGAAGTTGCGGGATGTTAATGGTCGCGTTTTCTGAGCCGGGCCAGACAAACTGGGCGTTAGATAGCTCAACAACGTTTGACGTGGTTTCAGTCATAGTAAATCACCAAAGCAATGGCGTGTAAGTGGGTACTTACACGCCATATGAGTTATTTAATTGCGATCTTTGCGTTGTCTTTGCTTAGGTTAGTCGCAGACTGAGTGGTGTCAGTGAACAGGTTCACACTGATAGATTCCGTTGCTGGGAATTGCTTAAACCAAGTCGTATCTATGCTGTTTAGGTCTGCAACTGAATCACAGTGGTAGCGGTACTCTACGGTGAATTCACCATGACCACCATGTTCATGGTCATGACCTTCGTGATGCTCGTGACCGTCATGATCGTGGTGGTCATCATGCTCATCATGATCATGGTCTTTATGCTTGTCATGGTCATGTTTATCGTGATCATGCCCTTCGTGGTCATGTTTATCACGATCGTGACCTCCATGGTCGTGGTGATCATGACCTTCGTGTGACTCTTCTCCTAGCGTGTGAGCTACATGTACATCTTCAATTACACACTTTGCTTGCTGGTTGATAGCAAACAGTTTGTTCGTGTCTTTTAGAGCAGCAATAGCATTATTCAGTGCATTTTCTTGTTCTGCGTTTTCTGGTGCGTGCTCAAAGCCCACTACGTCAGCACCTGGAGACGTGATTTCGATCAGTAGGTCTTTACCGTCTTGAGCAATATTGAATTCTACGTGACCGTGCACGTGTGCTTCATGTTGACGGTATTCTTCAGCGTTAGCAGTAGCGGTTAGTGATATACCGATAACAAGAGCTAGAGCGTGTTTAGATGGCATTTTCTTATCCTAATTTTGCTTAATTTTCTGATGTGGTTGCAGTTCAAATCGTGCGACTAGCAACCTTAATTTCTTATAAGGGGACTTCTTAAGCTTAAGCAAAAATAGGAGGTGCACGCGCAGTATAACGCACGTCGCTAAGGCTGAACTGCCGTTCTATGACATCAGAGTGTGCGGCGCGCTGGTAGGTTGGAGGGATTATCTCCGGTAACTGCTTGACCAAACCATGTTGTGCACCAGCAAACAGCTGGCAATGATGATGGCTATGATGTTCTGGGATGAGATCAAGTTGATGCGCGATGGTTGCAAAGTTCCAGGTAAGCAGCAGCGCAACACTGAGTAATATGACAGTGCGACGCCAATGATGTGTGGTGACTTGCCAACGAGAATGCATCTTAAAACCTGAAACGATACCTAGTGTTATAATATAACACCCATTTTCGTTAAAAGTTCACACTTTTGTTCGTTTTGGGTAAATTATCTAGGTGAAATAAGAGCTTACGCTCAGGAAAATAGGGGGCTCTTTGTTGAAAGAGTACAATGAGCAGAGAGCTGTATACCCAAGCATCTCAAGGTTGCTTGGGCATATATCAACAGTTCTAAATATTTTGTTTGATTAAGCCAAGCACTTGAGTGATTTCATCAGGGGTTAATGCGCCCTCTTTTACAAACAAAATCTTACCTTGCTTATCTTGGACTACGATTGCTGAGCTTTCTTCTTGCAGTGCCCATGTGTTTGCCACAACACCGTTTTCATCCAGAACCATTGAAGACCAAGGGAATTCTTGTTTGCTGTCTTGCGCCGATGATTTTACAAATGAACCTGTTCCCCAAACAGCATCATCTTGGTTAATGATGGTAGTCGTTTGGTAAGCGTCTTCTGGGAATTTCGCTTCAGTTAGCGCTGTCATTAGTGGTGCGTTCATCGCTTTTGAGCTGCTGCGTCCTGCAATTGCATGAATAACACGAACTTTACCCAGCATGTTTTGAGTTGCCCAAGGCTGGTAAGCGACACCTTCGCCTTGCAGTACGATTTCACCATAAGCATCGACTTTTGCTGCGGGTACACTCTCACCAACAGATAGGTTATGAGCCAGAGCCAGACCCGGAGCAAGAGCGAGTAGAAGAGGGAGGAGAGTCTTAGTTTTCATGTTGTTATGTTCCATATGGGTTGTGAGACTCACCAAGTATATACGTACGGTGCATAAAAATGTAGAACCTGTAATAACAATTATTTAACGTATGCCATCTAATAATGTTGCGTTCACGTTGGAATTTGATAGAATGAAGTTCGTCGCAAATTGCGCATAAAGGTTGCCAAGGAAAGAGCAATCGGTGTTTTCTCAAAAGGATGTTGAGGTTGGTTATGCTACGTGAGTTTGCTGTGTACCGTCCACGTCAGGTGGCGCGTTTCGTTAAGACTTTATTCAAAGGTCAATTCTCAATTGCAGGTATTGGTGAGTTCCGTTTTGACAATGGAAAAGTGCTACTACCTGATGTCAAAAATCCTAAGCAACTCTCTGTATTTAGAGAAGTAAACCAAGCGATTTTATCTCTTCCAGTGTGATGACAAGAATTGTAAAAGAGCGACTTTTGTCGCTCTTTTTCGTTGTGGTTAACTTTGTAGGCTTGGTGGGAAGCACACACCCGTACCACCTAAACCACAATAACCGTTAGGGTTCTTCGCTAGGTATTGCTGGTGGTAAGTTTCAGCAAAGTAATAAGGGCCTGCTGCTTGGATCTCTGTAGTGATTGCTGAACGTTGATCTTCTTGCAGTGCTTGCTGATATTGAGCTTTTGATTTTTCAGCGGCATCTTGTTGTTCTTGAGAATAGGTGTAGATCGCTGAGCGGTATTGAGTACCCAAATCGTTGCCTTGACGCATACCTTGAGTTGGGTCGTGTTTTTCCCAGAATGCCGCAAGTAACTGCTCTATAGAAATTACCGCTTCATCGAATACGACACGAACAACTTCTGTGTGTCCGGTTTTTCCAGAGCAGACTTCTTCGTAAGTTGGATTCGGAGTATAACCGCCAGCGTAACCGACCGATGTTGAGATCACGCCATCGAGTTGCCAAAACAGGCGTTCAGCTCCCCAAAAGCATCCCATGCCAAACAAAATCTGTTGCTGGTTAGCTTGTGGCTGCGCCGTTAAACTCGATTGATTGACAAAATGAGTGTCGTCGATCTGCATTGATGCCTCTCTACCGGGCAGTGCATCTTCTATACTGATCATTGTCTGTTTGTTGAGCATGGTATTTGTCCTTTAATACGTGTCTTAATTTTGCGAAAAAATCTATTCAGTCTGAATATGATGTTGTGATGACATAGACCGTGTTAAACCTATTAATATTACAGACTTAGCCTTTATTTGGCGTTATTATTGTTTACGTTTATTTAACCTCGTCCAGCTAAAAAGCATGATAAGAAAAGCTACTCCGATCATTGTCAGCCTACTTGCCTTTTCTCATAGCGCTTATGCCGATGTTTCCTTAAAAATTAAAGGGATCGATGGTGCGCTAGAAGATAATGTGAACGCTTATTTGTCTTCCATTCCTGAAGACGATTATTCCACGTCTCTGCGTTTTCAGGCGCGATTGGAACAAAGTATCACTGAAGCGCTCAATGCGCTCGGCTATTATCATGCGAAAATTTCATACACTATTACGAAAGATAATGATGAATTGATCGTCAATGTCCAACCGGGTGAGCCTGTAAGGGTGAAACTGATGGATGTGGTGATTTCAGGTGAGGCAAACCAAGACGAAGCATTCGTTAAGCTTCTTGAAAAATCACCATTGAAGGTAGGACGCATCTTAAATCAAGGTGAATACGACAGCTTGAAATCAAGTATTCGTAATTTAGCGTTGCAACGTGGTTACTTTAATGGAGATTTCACTTTAAGCCGTCTTGAGGTTGTTCCCGAACTTAACGAAGCGAATGTGCGTCTTCATTATGACAGTGGTATTCGTTATCACTTTGGTTCGGTGGAGATTTTTGGAAGTCAGATTTGGGAAGACCGTGTTGAGTCTCTGCGTCCATTTAAAACTGGTGAACCTTATTTGGTTTCAGAAGTTGGGGAATACAACCAAAACCTGTCTAATACCGATTGGTTTTCGTCAGTATTTGTTGAGCCAGATTTAAGTAAGCTAGACGATGGTCGCGAGCTGCCAATCAAAGTCTCACTTGCCCCCGCAGCGAAAAACCAACTTGAGACTGGTATTGGTTATTCGACCGACACGGGTGTTCGCGGTACGCTGAAATGGAAAAAACCGTGGGTAAGCGCACGCGGTCATAGTTTTGATACTGCTCTTTCTCTTTCCAAGCCTGAACAAACTATCACAGCAGGCTACAAAATCCCTCTTGATGACGTTCTACACGAATACTACCAATTGCAGTTTGGTCTCAAGCATCTTGATAACCGAGATACCGAAAGTTTGGAATCGAATCTTGCGGTAGAACGCCACTGGATCACCGACGGTGGCTGGCATAAGACTTTGTATGTTCGCCACCTGTACGAAAACTTCTCGCAAGGTTTGCAAGAAGATGGTGTGCAATTTGTCTTGCCTGGTGCTTCTTTTTCTCGAACCCGAACCCGTGGTGGCAATATGCCAATGTGGGGGGATAAGCAGAGTGTGACCGTTGAATATGGCGATACTGCTTTGCTGTCAGAAACACGAGTACTGCGCTTGTTAGGACGCACATCTTGGATTCGCGGTATTGGCCAAAACCACCGTGGTTTGTTCCGTTTAGAGGGCGGTGCCAACATTACGGATGAATTTGAAAAACTATCGCCATCACTACGTTTCTTTGCTGGTGGTGATAACAACATTCGTGGTTATGGCTATGAGTCTATCTCACCAAAAGATGCCAGTGGTGCATTGACGGGTGCTAAGTATATGGTGACCAGCACCCTTGAATATCAATACCGTGTCTACGGCAACTGGTGGGGCGCTGCTTTCTACGATATTGGTGATGCATTTAATGAAACCCCAGAATGGAAGGCTGGTGCGGGTGTTGGTATCCGCTGGGCGTCACCGGTTGGTCCGGTGAGCTTTGACTTTGCTTGGGGGCTCGACTCCGAGCCTGATCCAGAATTCCGCATTCACTTCTCGTTGGGACCTGAACTATGATCAAAACAACTCTGAAGTGGACGAAATGGCTCTCAATCGGTCTGCTGAGTCTATTATTGCTGCTGACGGTTTTTGTTGGCACATTGCTTTTCACCCATCCGGGTTTAAAACTTGCGCTGTGGGGGGCAGAGAAAGCCTTACCGCAACTCAAAGTGGAAGAAGTTCAAGGTTCGCTTTTTCCGCGTTTTGCTTTACGTAACGTCAGCTTTGTCGATGAATCCTTACATGTCGATGCTAAGGTTGAAAGCGTAACGCTTGCTATCAACTTCCGTTGCTTCTTCGATCCGAAAGTGTGTGTCGATGAGTTGGCACTGCAAGGGGTGAACTTTCAGATGCCAGAGCTCCCTCCGGCATCTGACGAGCCTGAAGAAGAAACGCCACCATTGCGCTCTATCAGTACGCCAGTGCCTATTTTTGTCAATAAAGTCAGCTTTAATGGTATCAATCTGAATATCTTGGGGAATAAGATTGATTGGCAAGATTTTTCAACCGCATTATCAATGCAAGGTGATCGTTTGGTGATTGCCCCTACGGCATTGAAAACCATTAATGTGGTACTTGCGCCAAGTGAAGAGGGTGTGGAACAGCCACCAGTTCAAGACACTAAAACGAACCATCAAGCTCAAGCTAAAGTTGAGCAAGACGCGGAAGTCCAGTCGTCAACATCGCTCAATTCAGACGCGTCTAAAAAGCCATCGCAGCAAGGCGCAGAAAATGTTGCTGCTAACAAAGGTTCAAAGTCTGATGAACAGAAGTTAGACGTTAAGCCTGAATCAAATGGTATCGCTCTACCTGAAGTCTGGATTCCGCTCACTATTGAAGCACAGCGCCTCGATATTCATGACTTTAAGTTGGCTGGTGACACACCGGTTATCGTTCATCATTTAGGGTTAGAAGCCAAAGCGGGTGGTGACCAAGTCGATGTCAAAACCCTTGAGCTTGACATGCCGGAAGTGAAAGGTCAGTTAAGCACTCAAGTGACATTATCAGGTGATTACCCAATTCAAGCCCAAATTGACGCATTGGTTAAACAAGCGGATGTAAAAGGTCAGAAATTATCACTGACGGCATCTGGCTCGGTTGGTGATTTATCACTGGATGCCACGTTATCTGATTTGGTGAAAGCCAAGATTCAGGGGCAAATTCAACCCCTTAAGTCCGAGTTGCCGTTTGATATCAAATTGAAAGATGTTGAGGCGCAATGGCCATTGAGTGGTAAGAGTGATTACCAAGTATCGGTCCCGAGTCTTGCAGCGAAAGGCTCTTTACAAGGTTACACGGTTGCCTTGGAAACTAAGGCGTCTGGTAAAGATATTCCAGCAGTTGATGTGGCGTTAAACGGTAAAGGTACTTTAGAACAGATTGACTTAGACAGCTTAGTTGTCAAAACGCTGGGGGGTGAGCTTGCAGGTAAAGTCATGGCGAATTGGGCTGCACCTATCAACTGGCAAGCCGATCTGAACTTAAAAAATATTCAACCGGGCTTACAGTGGGAAGAAGCGGAAGGCGATATCAGTGGTAGCTTGTCGACGTCGGGGTCATTAACCGCACAAGGTGGCTGGCAAGTGAGTCTACCTAAATTGGATATTGACGGTATTTTACGTGGCTACCCTTTGCATATCGAAGGTCAATTAGAAGCCTCAGATAAGAACGGTAAAGGTGAAGATATTCAATTGAACACGCAAGGTTTAGCTTTGTCACATGGTCCCAACTCTTTGCGAGCAAAGGGTAAAATCGACAAACAAATCTTGATGGATGTTGATGTTAATTTCCCTGATTTTGCGAAAAGCGTACCGGATCTTGCTGGTAAGATGAATGGTACGGTTGCTCTTCGCGGCAGTTTGAAACAGCCGGACATTAATTTAGATCTCGCGCTGAACCAGTTGAATTGGCAGCAGCAAGCCAAGGTGGAAACCATCACTCTAAAAGGGGATGTTACACCACTGCCTGCGCCAAAAGCCGATGTTAGCCTAATTGCGAAGAACATCACTTACGACGACATTAAAATTGACAGTGCAGATTTGGAAGTGAGTGGCGATGAAAAGCTACACCAACTGACACTCGACGTGGTTTCAGACATTGTTTCGAGCAGTTTAGAGATCGAAGGCACCTTTAAGCAAAAGCCAGAAATGATTTGGGATGGTGCACTACGCCGCTTAACACTGAGCACGCCTCAAGGTCCATGGGCATTGCAAAAGTCGACGGCAGTCAAAGTGAACATCGACAAGCAGATTGCTGATGTGCAAGCACACTGTTGGTTACAGTCAAAATCAAGCGTGTGCTTAAGTGAAGACATCAGCGTTGGTAAAAGCGGTGAAGCGAAGTTAGCCATCACTAACTTTGACTTCGACCAAATCAAACAATTCTTACCGCCAGAAACCAAACTGCAAGGTTCTGTGAACGCGAATGCTTTCGCGAAATGGGCGCCAGACATGAAACCGGAAGTCACGGTGAATGTCGATATGCCAAAAGGTCAGGTAGAACAAACGCTAGAACAACCAGTGAAAGTCGGTTGGGAAAGTGTGAGTTTTAAAGCCAAGTTGGCACAAGATAAGCTAGATGCTGAGTGGTTGCTTGATGTAACGGATAACGGTGATTTGTCTGGTAAAGTCGCCCTGAATGATGTGTCGTCCGAGAAGCCGACGATTGACGGTAAGGTGTCGCTATCGACATTCCACTTGGACTTTTTAGCGCCCCTGATTGGCGAATACAGCCTGTTTAAAGCCAACATGAACACTGACCTTGCTCTATCTGGTGATGTGATGCATCCAAAGGTGAATGGTCAGTTCTTGATTGATCAAATGAAACTGCAAGGTGAAGTCACGCCAATTGATATCAATTCAGGACAAGTGGCGATTAACTTTAAAGGTCATCAAGCTGATTTAGATGCTGGGATCATTACGCCAGATGGCAAGCTAGAGATTAAAGGCGATGCTGATTGGCGTGACCTAGAAAATTGGCACACTAAGGCTCGTGTGTTCGCTGAAGAGCTTAAAGTGGATATGCCACCGATGGTGAGAATCAAAGTCAAACCGGATATGACTATTGATGTGACGCCTCAACTTGCCAAGGTCGAAGGCAGTATTAATCTACCTTGGGGACGTATCTTAATTGATGAACTGCCACCAAGTGCGGTTGGTGTTTCAAGCGACACAGTCATTTTGAACAAAGACATGCAGCCTGTTGATGGTGAGCAAGCGTTGCCGTTTAACGTTGAAACCAACATTAACATCAAAATCGGCGATGATTTCCAGTTGTCTGCGTTTGGTCTAAAAGGTGACTTGCAAGGTAACCTCAACGTGACGCAAAAAGACAAAGGTCCGTTTATTGTCGGTGAGGTGAACATCATTGACGGTTCTTATCGCTCATTTGGGCAAGACTTGGTCATCCAAGAAGGTAAGATCATGATGAATGGACCAGCGGATCAGCCTTATGTCTCGATCAAAGCGATTCGTAATCCGGACAACACGCAAGATGATGTGACAGCGGGTGTACGTGTGACTGGTCCTGCAAGTGATCCTACGGTGGAAATCTTCTCTGATCCGGCAATGCCGCAAGCGAATGCACTTTCTTACCTGTTGCGAGGTCAAGATATCGATGCAGAATCGGGCGGTAATGCGATGACGACGACCCTTATTGGCTTGAGTTTAGCGAAGAGCGGTAAAGTCGTAGGTGAAATCGGCGAAGCCTTTGGCGTACAAGATCTGCAACTGGATACTGCAGGTTCAGGTGACGACTCTCAAGTAACGGTGAGCGGCTATATTCTTCCTGGTTTACAGGTGAAATATGGTGTGGGTATCTTTACCTCATTAGGTGAGTTCACAGTGCGTTATCGTTTGATGAAAGACTTGTACCTAGAGGCAGTTTCAGGTGTTGATAGTGCTGTTGACCTGCTCTATCAATTCGAATTCAACTAAACTTAGCTTGTAAGCAGAAGGAGCGGCTATGCAACATTTAGTGTTTGTGTATGGAACTTTGCGCAAAGGAGAGTGCAATCATCACTTTTTAAGCACTGCTGAGTTTCTTGGTCACCATGAAACAGATGCCCAATTCGCTCTGTATGATTTAGGTCCTTACCCGGCTTTGTCGGTCGGACAAAATGCGATACAGGGCGAAGTTTATTTGATTGATAATGACACGCTGCAGGAACTTGATAAGTTAGAAGACGTACCGGTTGAGTATCGTCGAGAAAGCATTACTACACCTTTTGGCCAAGCTTGGATCTACTTGTATCAAGACACTGAGCAGTTGAGTGAAGAGATTGCATCTGGTGATTGGTGTCAGAGAGTGTGAACCATACTCCGCGAGTACGCGTAAGCATTTGTAGTGAAAGTGTATGACTGTCGAATGAGTACTCGATAAAGGGGTATGAAAGTGAGTTTCCGACGGTCTTTTGTATAAGCCTAAGGAGAACTTATGAGATCCATCATCATCGGCGCCATGCTGCTTTTTCTCACCGCTTGTGCGCAAACAAGGTTGCCAGATTCAGTGAACGTAACAGATTGGCAGGACTTCGGTAAGCAATCTGCTCTCGATGGTCTGATTGAATTATCGGAAGACCGTATCGTCAAGCTTGATGATACAAATCGTGCTACACCGGAATTGATCATGGCTTATCAATCTGGTTACCAAGAAGGTAAAAAAGAGTACTGTGAGCAAAGTGCTTATATGCTTGGCGTACGAGATATGCCTTACTTTGGCATTTGTGATGATATTGACCCGTTTTTCAAACAAAATTATGAATCGGGTCGAACTTCTACCGCTGGCGAGTATTAGTCAAAATGATATAACAAAAAAGAGCTGCTAATTTGCAGCTCTTTTGCTTTCTGGCGTTCGCAATTACTTGTTTTGCGCACGCTCGTAAGATTCTAGGATTTCTGCTTTTGCGGCAGCCACATCTGCCCAACCATCCACTTTCACCCACTTACCTGCTTCAAGCTCTTTGTAACGTTCAAAAAACTGTGTGATTTGGGCTTTGAGTAGCTCTGGAATATCGTCAACATCTTGAATGCCTTCGTACTCTTTTGAGATTTTAGAGTGCGGTACAGCGAAGACTTTCGCGTCTTCACCAGATTCATCCGTCATCTTCAATACACCGACTGGACGGCAGCGAATCACAGAACCTGGCATTAATGGGTAAGGGGTCGGAACCAGTACGTCCACTGGGTCGCCATCTAGAGAAAGGGTGTTGTTCACATAGCCGTAGTTACATGGGTAGAACATTGGCGCAGACATGAAACGGTCGACAAATACAGCACCAGTGTCTTTATCTACTTCGTATTTGATTGGATCCGCATTAGCTGGGATTTCAATAACGACATAGATATCTTCAGGCAAAGATTTACCTGCTGGTACGTTGTTTAAGCTCATTTGAATATTCCTTTTCATTGAGGATTAAGCGTTGAGAGGCTTAATCTGGCTAACATTTACGCAGTTCACTTTAACGACAAAAACGCGGCAGGTAAACACCTGCCGCGTTGGACAAAGGTCTGAAATTAGTCTTCTTCGCGATTCAGCTCAAGAAACTCTTCGACTTTGTTGACCATGTTCTTTGAACCCACAAAGAAAGGCACACGCTGGTGCAGTTCGGTAGGTTTCAAATCCATAATGCGGTTTACACCGTCAGATGCCAGACCGCCAGCTTGCTCAATCAAGAATGCCATTGGGTTGCACTCGTACAACAGACGCAGTTTGCCTTGAGGGTGGCTTTGCGTGCTTGGGTACAAGTAAATGCCGCCTTTAAGCAAGTTACGATGGAAGTCCGCAACCAGTGAGCCTATGTAGCGAGAAGTGTATGGGCGACCATCTTCAGGCACATTCTCCTGACAGTACTTGATGTACTTCTTCACGCCCTGCGGGAAGCGGATGTAGTTACCTTCGTTGATCGAGTAGATGTTGCCGTCTTCTGGGATCATCATGTTTTCATGAGAAAGACAGAAGCTGCCAATCGATGGATCGTAAGTGAAGCCGTTTACGCCATTACCTGTGGTGTAAACCAACATAGTAGATGAGCCGTAAATCACGTAGCCCGCTGCCACTTGTTTGTGACCAGGCTGTAGGAAGTCTTCTTCTGTTGGTGGGGTACCAATAGGAGAAACTCGACGGTAAATAGAGAAAATCGTACCGACTGATACGTTCACATCGATGTTTGATGAGCCATCGAGTGGGTCCATTAGTACAACGTATTTTGCGTTTTGGTTGAGTTCTTTGTTGAACGCAACCGCTTCATCTTCTTCTTCACTTGCAACGCCACACACTTGGTCACGTGCTTCGAGTGCTGCTTTGAACTTGTCGTTCGCGTATACATCAAGCTTTTGCTGATCTTCGCCTTGTACGTTTTCCGTACCTACAGCGCCGGTGATATCACCAAGACCTGCCGCGTTAATTTCACGGTTAACAATTTTTGCAGCTAAACGAATGGAAGCTAAGAGAGATGAAAGATCACCGCTAGCGTGGGGGAAATCCGCTTGTTTCTCAACAATGAATTCGCCTAGGGTGCGCAGTCCTGACATGGTTTATCCTTACATTTTTCATTTCGTTGGGGGTGTCGCGCAATGGGGTCATCTCTTTATGGATGTTAAACGATTGCGCTAGATGTAAGTTTATGACGTGGATCTTATTAATGGTAATGAAGTAACCGACTGAGATCTCAATTTATTTGTCTTATTGCATAAGAAGTCTGTCACTTGGTTAATGCTTGGTCAGTCAGTGCTAAGCCCTGTCAGATTTGTGAAAGAGACTGCAAGAACACAGCGAAAGGCTCTCGCTTTTCTGGTGGTTATCACGATAATGAAAGGATTAAAGAACGCATTACAAGGTTAAGTTTATGCACATTCATATCTTGGGTATCTGCGGCACGTTTATGGGCGGTGCGGCAATTTTAGCGCGTCAGCTAGGTCATAAAGTGACGGGTTCGGATGCCAATGTTTATCCACCAATGAGTACCCTGTTGGAGTCTCAAGGTATTGAAATTATTGAAGGCTTTGACCCTTCTCAACTTGACCCTCAACCAGATCTTGTGGTGATTGGTAACGCGATGAGCCGTGGCAACCCATGTGTTGAGCATGTGCTGAATACCAATATGCGTTACACCTCTGGCCCACAATGGTTACAAGAGTTCTTATTGCACGATCGCTGGGTTCTAGCGGTATCGGGTACCCATGGTAAAACCACCACTTCAAGTATGTTGGCGTGGATCTTAGAAGATTGCGGTTACCAACCAGGTTTTCTTGTTGGTGGTGTGTTAGGTAACTTCGGTGTGTCAGCTCGCTTGGGTGAAAGCATGTTCTTCGTCGTCGAAGCAGACGAATATGACAGTGCTTTTTTCGACAAACGATCTAAGTTTGTTCATTACCACCCACGCACACTGATCATGAATAATCTTGAGTTCGATCATGCAGACATCTTTGACGATCTAGAGGCGATAAAGCGTCAATTCCATCATTTGGTGCGTACTGTTCCGGGGAACGGTTTGATCTTGGCTCCGAAGCAAGATCAGTCGCTGCAAGATGTGATCGAGCGTGGTTGTTGGACAGAAAAGCAGTTCTCTGGTGTCGATGGTGATTGGCAAGCACGCAAACTGGTTGTTGATGGCTCGAAATTTGAAGTGTCGCTGCAAGGCGAGAAAGTAGGCGTTGTAGATTGGGAGCTTGTTGGTGACCACAACGTGGATAACGCTTTGATGGCCATCGCAGCTGCTCGCCATGTCGGTGTGGCACCAGAACTGGCTTGTCAGGCTCTCGGTCGCTTTATTAACACCAAACGTCGCTTGGAGCTCAAAGGAGAAGAGCAAGGCGTGACGGTTTATGATGATTTTGCTCATCATCCAACGGCGATTGAACTGACATTGGGTGGTTTACGTAACAAGGTTGGCGAAAAACGTATCCTTGCCGTTTTAGAGCCTCGCTCTGCGACGATGAAGCGCGGCGTTCATAAAAATACTTTGGCGGCTTCATTGCACAGTGCTGATGAGGTGTTCCTCTTCCAACCAGACAACATTGATTGGTCGGTACAAGAGATTGCAGACCAGTGTAAACAACCTGCTTTTGTTGACGCAGAGATGGACAGCTTTGTCGCAAAAATCGTAGAGCAAGCGCAGCCGGGTGATCAAATCCTCGTAATGAGTAACGGTGGCTTTGGTGGTATCCACGGCAAGCTTCTAGAACAACTGAAACATAAAGCTTAATGACATCTATGCAGCAAAAAGTAACCCCTAAAAAAGCCATCACATTAGCACTAACGGGCGCCTCTGGTGCTCCGTATGGGCTTCGTCTTCTTGAATGCTTGGTTGCCGCGGATTATCACGTGTATGTGCTGATCTCTTCGGCTGCGCGAGTGGTAATGGCGACCGAACATGACCTGAAATTGCCAAGTGGCCCTGAATCGGCGCAAAAGGCGTTAGTCGAGCATCTCAACTGCAATCCAGATAACATCACCGTTTGTGGCAAAGACGATTGGTTCTCTCCGGTAGCATCGGGCTCTGCTGCACCAAAGCAAATGGTAGTGTGCCCATGTTCTGCGGGGAGTGTTGCGGCCATTGCACATGGCATGTCGGATAACTTGATTGAACGCGCTGCGGATGTGGTAATGAAAGAGCGCGGACAGTTATTACTTGTGGTGCGTGAAACGCCTTTCTCTACGCTGCATCTTGAAAACATGCACAAGCTCTCTCAGATGGGCGTCACCATTATGCCTGCGGCTCCTGGTTTTTATCATCAACCAAAGAGTATTGAAGACTTAGTGGATTTTATGGTGGCGAGAATTCTTGATCACTTGGGCATTGAGCAAGGCTTGGTGCCACGTTGGGGTTATGACCAACGTTGATTGTGTAATCAATAAAAGACCTTTACAATCCATCCAACTCATCGGGGAGCAAACCCATTTGGCATTGACCTTATCAATACCATTGGGTGCTGAGACCTAATCGCTTAACGTTGTTGAGCAAACAGGGACCCGTATTACCTGAACCAGATAATGCTGGCGTAGGAATTGAGTCTGGATATTGGAAGTCCTAGATACCGCCTCAACCCTGTGCCGCTCAACTCATGTTTACTAATGCAAATGGAGAGCGAGCAGTGAAAACCACTCTTAGTCTGATTGCCCTTGCAGCCATCACTTCTACTTCAGCGTTTGCCGCTGAAAACACCCTAACTGTCTACACTTACGACTCTTTCGCTGCCGATTGGGGACCTGGTCCTAAAGTTGAAAAAGCGTTCGAAGCCAAATGCGGTTGCGACGTTAATTTCGTTGCTCTGGATGACGGTGTTTCAATCCTTAACCGCCTTCGCTTGGAAGGAAACAATAGCAAAGCGGATATCGTGTTAGGTTTGGATAACAACCTGATGGCGGAAGCGAAAAAGACTGGGCTTCTGGCTGAGCACAATGTTGATACATCGAAGACGACCTTGCCTAATGGTTGGGATGATAAGACCTTCGTACCGTACGATTACGGCTACTTTGCGTTTGTGTACAACAAGGAGAAGTTGGCGAATCCTCCAAAAAGCATGAAAGAGCTAGTGGAAGAGCGTGATGATCTGAAAGTGATTTACCAAGACCCTCGTACTTCGACGCCGGGTCAAGGTTTGATGCTGTGGATGAAGTCCATCTACGGCGATGATGCGACTCAAGCGTGGAAGCAACTGGCAACGAAAACAGTTACGGTTACGAAAGGCTGGTCAGAAGCTTACTCGATGTTTTTGAACGGTGAGTCCGATCTCGTGCTGTCTTACACGACTTCTCCCGCGTACCATTTGATTGCAGAAGATGATGCGAAATATACGAGCGCAGATTTTTCTGAAGGTCACTACATGCAAGTAGAAGTAGCGGCTAAGGTTAAAGGCTCAAAGAATGCGGAACTTGCTGATGAGTTTATGAATTTCATCTTGAGTGATGAGTTCCAATCGGCAATGCCAACAGGCAACTGGATGTACCCAGTGACTGACGTTGAATTACCAAAAGGCTTTGAAACCTTAAGCATACCAAGTAAACCATTGAGCTTTAGTGCAGACGAAGTAGCAAAAATGCGCAAGACTTGGATTCGTGAATGGCAAAGCGCATTGACGTTCTAAGATAGGTTCTACTTTTGAATTCTGTTCCGAAAATAGGGTTAGGGGTCGCGATGATTATCGCGACCTTTGTTATTTCTGCCCTAGGTGCTTTGATTGTCCAAGCGCCTTCTCTTGATGTGTCTATAGTGTGGGGAGATCCATACTATCAGCACGTCACCAAGTTCAGCTTCTACCAAGCTTTCCTCTCTACGATTTTGAGTGTCGGTTTGGCGATCCCTGTGGCGCACGCGCTTTCTCGACGTAAGTTCTATGGTAAGTCTCTACTATTAAAGTTGTTTGCGTCTACCTTAGTTCTGCCTGTGTTGGTCGGTGTATTTGGCTTATTGGCGATTTACGGTAATAGCGGCTTATTGGCTCAATGGCTAAAAAGTATCGACGCTGAGCTGCCGTTTTCCATCTATGGTCTGAACGGAATTTTACTTGCGCATGTGTTCTTCAATATGCCCTATGCGGCGCGCCTACTTTTGCAAGCATTAGAGTCGATCCCCGCAGAGCAACATAAACTGTGTGCGCACCTTGGAATGAGCCATTGGGACAAATTCCGCTGGGTAGAATGGTCACGCCTAAGGCAGCAATTACCACACGTAAGCGGCTTAGTGTTCATGCTTTGCTTTACCAGCTTTGCCACCGTGATGGCGCTGGGTGGTGGACCGAAATCGACCACTATTGAGCTTGCCATTTATCAGGCAATTAAGTTCGATTTTGATCTGCAGGCAGGGGCACTTTTGGCACTATGGCAAATGCTGTTATGTGGCTTGTTAGCAATTGGCGTACAGAAGTTGACGAAGCCAGTATCAGTAAGCGCTGGCAGTACATCAGTACAGCAATATTTAACGAAGGATCATGGGTGGTCAAAAGCTTGGGATAGCTTTTGGATCATAGGTGCCTTTTTACTAGTAATACCGCCACTTTTGATGGTGGTGTTCAGTGGGATCAACCAACAAGTTGGGACGGTATTGACCGATGAGCGTTTTTGGTCCGCGTTGCTTAATTCAATCAAAGTCGCTGTTCTCGCTAGCTCTCTTGCTGTTGCTGCTGGCGTGTCGATTTTACTGACCAGCCGACGTTGGCGATTGCAGTGCAAAAACACTCGCGCCGACCAAATCGAGCTTATCGGAACCATTATCTTAGTAACGCCGGGATTGGTGATCAGTACGGGATTGTTCCTGTTACTACGATCGTTTACCGATGTATTCAGCTTAGCGTTTTTTGTCGTTATTTTGGTTAACGGCTTGATGGCATTGCCTTATGTCATTAAAACTTTATCTCAACCCATGTTGCACATTGAGCAGCAATATCAGTACGTGTGCGCCAGTTTGGGGATGCGCGGTTGGCAGCGTTTTAAAGTCGTGGAGTGGCAAGCACTGCGCAAGCCATTTGCACATGCTTTTGCCATCAGCTTTATGTTTGCGATTGGTGACTTAAGTGCGATTGCCTTGTTTGGTGGGCAAGAGTTTAGAACTTTACCGCTGTATCTATTCCAACTACTGGGCAGTTATCAAATGGATGCGGCAGCGGTAGTATCCGTTACTTTATTGTTACTCAGCGTAGGTTGTTTTGCTTTGATTGAAAAAGTATTAAAAACAAAGGGGAAAGCATAATGTTAGTGTTGGATGATGTTCAGTACACCTATCAACGTGAGCTATTTCGCTTTGATTTAGAGATTAAACGCGGACAAATCGTGTCGCTGATGGGACCGAGCGGTGCAGGTAAATCAACGTTGCTCGCTTTGGTTGCTGGATTCATTAATCCTGACCTAGGCGATATCTTGGTTGATGGCACATCTATCGTGAGTAAAGAGCCGTATCTGCGTCCGTTTTCAATGTTGTTTCAAGAACACAATCTGTTCGCTCATCTTTCAGTAAGAGACAACATCGGTTTGGGTTTGCATCCGGGGTTAAAGCTCACGACAGACCAAAAGCTTCTTGTGGAGCAAGCAGCAATGCAAGTGGGTGTTGCTGAGTATCTGGACCGTTTACCTGAACATCTTTCTGGCGGTCAACGCCAGCGTGTTGCTCTTGCGCGTTGTTTTGTTCAACCGCATCCAATGTGGTTACTCGACGAACCTTTTTCTGCACTAGACCCAGTGCTGCGTGAAGAGATGCTGACACTGGTTAAACAGTTGGCTGCTGAACGCGGCATTACGGTATTGATGGTCACGCACCATTTGAGTGATGCCAGAGCCATCGCCAGCCACTTTGCTTTTGTTGCTGGTGGTCAGGTAGAAGCGTCGGGTAAAATTCGCGAACTCAATGCTCAACATTGCAGCGAAGCATTGAAGGCTTTTGTCAAAGCAGCGAGATAATTAGCCCAAGACAGAAAAAAGGTTGATGCGAGCATCAACCTTTTCTTTCATTTTGAGTTTGAATGAGCGCGTTAGCCTTGAGGCTTCACCACCATAACGTTGATTGGTGAGTTCTCTACTACTTTACTCGCTACAGAGCCCAGCATCACTTTGTTGATCTTCGAACGTTTGTGGCTTGGCATAATGATAAGGTCTGCACCTAAACGTTCTGCGTAATCTAAGATGGTTGCGTAAGCTTTACCTTCCGCAACATGCACTTTGTAAATCACTTCGTCGTCCATATGCTGATCAGCAAACGCTTTTAGCTGCTGCTTTACGTCTTGCTTCATTTTTGCAGCGGCATCTTTCGGAAAGTAACTCGCGACCATTGACATATGGATGCCTGGCAATACTGTCAGCAGGTGCACTTCAGCATTGGCTTGCTTCGCCTGCCATACCGCCAATTCAACGGCGCGGTCAGAAAAGCCTTGGTCATTTAGATCAACCGGAACAAGAATTTGTTTGTACATTCAATGTCTCTCATTAAGGCCCCGTATCCTCGAGGCCAAATCGGTTATGCGCTCAACTGTTCCTTACGAGCACGACGTTTTTGGTTCAGGGCAAGTACCAGCAAAATCATCAAACAAGGGATAAATACCCACTCTTTCATCGGTCGATCGGCGTCTTGAACTACCCATTTGATCTCCCAATCGAAGTCGATACCAGAAGATTCTGCCGGGCTGCCAAATTCAACCATGTCTACGATCATTTTGCCGTCGTTCTCGGTCAGCATTAGACCCATTGAAGAAATACGTTCTTCAGCGGTTGCCGCTTTATCTTCGAACGGAAGACGTACCGTTTTCTCTATGTAATCGCCTTCTAAGTTTTCACCAGCGACACGTAACTCTAGGGATTCTCCTACATTTAGCCCTTCTGTGATTTGAGCTATCTCAACACCAGGGGAAAGAACTTTCGCTGGGTAGAGCATGTCCCACCAGAAACCAGGGCGGAAGAAAGAGAACGTTAATACTAATAGTAGGACCGTTTCCCACCATTTGTTACGTGTGAACCACCAACCTTGCGTCGCCGCAGAGAAAATCAACATGGCAATGATTGAAGAGATTACGGTCAGCGCTAAGTGCCACCAAGTGTCGATCCCCATCAATAGAAGTTGAGTGTTGAAGACGAACATAAATGGCAGGATCGCAGTCCGAATATCGTAGGTAAAGCCTTGAATACCAGTACGAATCGGATCTGACTTGGCAATTGCAGCAGCTGCAAATGCAGCCAAACCTACTGGAGGGGTATCGTCAGCCAATATACCGAAGTAGAACACGAATAAGTGCACCGCAATCAGTGGGATGATCAAGCCATGAGCTGCCCCCAGAGTTACGATAACCGGTGCCATTAGTGTTGATACAACGATGTAGTTGGCAGTTGTTGGCAGACCCATACCCAGAATCAAACTGATAACCGCAGTAAACAGCAGCATGAGTATGACACTACCGCCAGAGATGAACTCGACGAAGTCTGTCATCACCAAGCCAATACCAGTAAGGGTGACCACACCAACTACAGTGCCTGCCGCTGCTGTTGCGACACCGATACCGATCATGTTACGTGCGCCTGACACCAAGCTCTCTGCGAGGTCAACAAAGCCGTCTTTAGTTTGTTCAACCAAGTCACCTTGTTTTGACAGTAATGCGATCAATGGGCGTTGCGTCAGCAAGATAAAGATCATGAATACCGTTGCCCAGAATGCCGATAGACCCGGAGAAAAGCGTTCAACGGTCAAACACCAAACCAGTACGACGATAGGCAATAGGAAATGTAAGCCAGATTTAATTGTTGGACCTGGATCTGGGACCTCAGTGAGTTCCGCATCAATTTCGATTGCACCATCTTTGGCGTGGTTGGCTGAAATCTTCACCAGACCGACGTAAGCAATTAATAACGCGATGGTTACGATGGTTGTAGCAGCATCGCCAAATACGTCTTTAGTCCAACCCACACCGTAGTAAACCAAGGCACTGATAACGCACAAACCGAGAATAGTGCCAGTAAATGACAATAGGCTTTGTAGCATTGTTGGGTTGTGGCGACGAGGAAGCCCTGTCATGCCAGCTTTACATGCTTCTAGGTGAACAATGTAAATCAAGGCGATGTAAGAAATCAGTGCTGGAAGTAGAGCAGCTTTGATGACTTCAACGTAAGAGATACCGACGTACTCTACCATCAAGAATGCCGCTGCACCCATGATAGGTGGTGTGAGCTGACCGTTAGTAGAGGCTGCAACTTCAACAGCACCCGCTTTTGTTCCAGGGAAGCCAACTCGCTTCATCAATGGAATCGTAAACGTACCTGTTGTTACTACGTTAGCGATGGATGAACCTGAAACTAGACCGGATAGACCTGATGCAACCACTGCGGCTTTCGCTGGACCACCTTTCATGTGACCAAGCAGTGAGAAAGCAACTTTGATGAAGTAAGCACCAGCACCTGCGCGCTCTAGCATGGCACCAAACAGTACGAACAAGAATACGAAAGACGTTGATACGCCAAGCGCCACGCCGAATACACCCTCTGTTGTTAACCACAGATGCGACATCGCTTTGTTTAAGCTTGCGCCTTTATGAGCAATAACATCTGGCATGTATGGCCCAGCGAAGGTGTAAGTCAGGAATACGGCTGCAACGACCATCAAAGGGGGACCAAGTGCACGACGTGTTGCTTCAAGCAACAATGCCATACCAGTGACTGATACCACGATATCGACAGTGGTTGGTGCGCCTGAACGGCCGGCAAGCTCAGTGTAGAAAATATAAATGTAAGCTGCCGCAAAACTGCCCGCTAGTGCCAATATCCAGTCAATCAAAGGGATATGATCACGCGGAGAGTTTTTCATTGCTGGATAAGCAGTGAAAGCGAGAAAAGTAGCAAAAGTTAAATGAATTGCTCGCGCTTCAGTGTCATTGAGTACGCCAAAATTAAAAATAAATGGTAGCGGAGAGGCATACCATAATTGAAATAGCGACCAGCACAGTGGTACGAACCATAGGATTCGACCTTGCAAGCCCATTGGGCTACGCGCACCTGTGTCTGCCTGAGCCACCATCTCTTGCACATCTTGTGACGGAGTGTTGTTCGTCGCCATGTACTTTTTCCTTATTATTGATGGTCCTGTCTGTTTTGTGTTTCGAGAACCTCGCTTCGCTATAACAGTGTAGTGAATAGAGCGAAGTTTGCTTTCGATTGAACCGCGATAACCCTTAAACTCATTGAACGATGAGAGTGGTAAAGGTGCGTTTTCTTTTTCTTAGGTATGAGCGCGACTTCCGAAAGAAATCGGCAGATTGCATAAAGCAAATTGAACAAAGTATGCTGATGGGGCTGTCCCGCCAGCATACTCAATCAGGCAGAAAGCGATCCGTTTCTGCCTGAGCTTGAAGTCAGTAGTTGCTTACTTAAGCAGACCTACTTCTTTGTAGTATTTCACTGCACCTGGGTGAAGAGGGATAGAAAGACCAGCTTTCACCATGTCTTCTTTCTTCAGGTTTGCAAATGCAGGATGTAGACGTTTGAATGTGTCGAAGTTTTCAAACACCGCTTTTGCCACGTTGTAAGCGACATCATCAGAAACGTCTGATGTTGTTACCATTGTTGCCGCAACACCAAAGCTGTTTACGTCTTTGTCTGTACCACGGTACATACCAGCAGGTACTGTGCTAAACGCGTAGTAAGGGTTTTCAGCAACGATCTTGTCGATCTCTGGGCCTGTCGCAGGGATCAGTTTCGCGTCACAAGAGGTTGTTGCTTCTTTGATTGAACCATTCGGGTGACCAACCATGTAGATGAACGCGTCGATCTTGTTGTCACATAGAGCTTGTGAACGCTCTGAGCCTTTAAGCTCTGATGCTAGCTTGAAGCTGTCGTTAGTCCAGCCCATTGCATCCATCACTACACCCATTGTTGCGCGGTCGCCAGAACCTGGGTTACCGATGTTTACACGTTTACCTTTCAGGTCTTTAACGTTTTCGATACCAGAATCTGCACGTGCAATGATGTTAAAAGGTTCTGTGTGAAGAGAGAACATTGCGCGTAGTTTTTTGTACGGACCTTGTTCAGCAAACTTGCTCGTACCGTTGTAGCCGTGGTACTGCCAATCCGATTGCACGATACCAAAGTCTAGCTCGCCAGCACGGATTGTGTTGACGTTGTAAATTGAGCCGCCAGTCGATTCTACTGAACAACGAATGTTGTGATCTTTACGACCTTTGTTTACCAATTTACAAATAGCACCACCAGTAGGGTAGTAAACACCTGTAACAGAGCCAGTACCGATAGTAATAAACTCTTGAGCGTTAACTGCGCCTGCGCCCATAACTGCTGCAGCGATAGCGCCTACTTTAAGAAGTTTGTTAAATGCCATGAATTTCCCTTCCTTATATTCATTATTAACCCGGAAATAACCATAAATTACTTCAGGAGTTTCCTATTTGGAAACGGCATCTTTTCCAATCCAATCGTTTGAAAAAGCGAGCGAATCATAACAAAAAATTGGCAGAAAATTATCCGATTGTTAAAAGTTATAGCGAATAAGTCTAAATGTTGCGACTGAGAGTGGAGATAAATTTGTAAGTTAATTCTTTCTAGAACAAATACTTATGATGAGTTTGAGAAGAGGTGTTAAAAAAATCAATAGCGTGATGTTGGTCACAAAATTGCTGGGTGAAAAATAAGCTGTAAAATCAAAAAATTTACATTTTTAATGGGCTACAAAATTCAATTAATTTCATAGCCCACAAACAGTTACTTAGCCTGTGTATTCGAAAAGTTCACACACAGATTTGAACAGTTGTTCTGTAGATACTGGCATTGTTGGGGTAATGAAGATAGTGTCATCGCCCGCAACGACACCAAGAATACCCTCAGATTTGCCAAGAGAGTCAAGCAAGCGTGCGATCAGTTGAGCAGCACCTGGACCTGTATGAATGACAACCAAAGCGGCGTTATGATCAATATCTAATACCAACTCGCGTAGAGAGCTGCTCACTGTTGGTACACCTAGCTCAGCAGGCAGACAGTAAACCATCTCCATTTTTGCGTTGCGTGTACGGACAGCACCAAACTTGGTTAGCATGCGAGAGACTTTAGATTGGTTGATGCTTTCAAAACCTTGTTGTTTTAGTGCATCAACGATTTCGCCCTGTGAGCCAAAACTCTCTTCTTTTAATAAGGCTTTAAAAGCGCGAACTAAGTTATCTTGTTTTTCTGAATTGCGCATAGTCGTTATGATTCTCTTATCAAGGGTCAGCAATTTTGCATATTCTCGCATAGATATTCATGCAGTGCCAAAAAGTCACGACATTATGTTAATTCCATCACTGTAAACCCTAAACAGGATAGAATTCTTTAAGTATGAAATCGTTGACCTATTTATTGTGTTGAATTTCTTGTCATTTCAACAGAATAAAAGAATAATCAGACCTTTGTTTGTAGCACGGTAACAGTGAGTTGCGCGAGGTCGCAAAGCTGGCGTTAATTGATTGTAATCAAGTTGTGATTCCGATAGCTTTATTTCAGCTGGTTACAAAATACCCTACGAATACGTTTATAAGAGAAATACTCTCAAGGAGAACTACATGAAAGTAGCCGTTATTGGTGCCGCTGGCGGCATCGGTCAAGCACTGGCCCTTCTACTTAAGAACCGTCTTCCTGCAGGTTCTGATTTAGCCCTATACGATATTGCTCCAGTAACTCCTGGTGTGGCTGCTGATCTTAGCCATATCCCAACTCCAGTTTCTATCAAAGGTTACGCTGGTGAAGATCCAACGCCTGCACTTGAAGGTGCGGACGTGGTGCTAATCTCAGCTGGTGTGGCTCGTAAGCCTGGTATGGATCGCGCGGATCTGTTTAACGTAAATGCTGGCATCGTTAAATCGCTAGCAGAGAAGATTGCCGTTGTATGTCCAACAGCATGTGTAGGTATCATCACTAACCCAGTGAACACAACGGTGCCAATTGCTGCTGAAGTGTTGAAAAAAGCAGGCGTTTACGACAAGCGCAAGCTGTTTGGTGTAACGACGCTAGATGTTATCCGTTCAGAAACATTCGTTGCTGAGCTAAAAGACAAAGATCCAGGTGATATCCGCGTGCCTGTTATCGGTGGTCACTCTGGCGTAACTATTCTTCCTCTACTTTCTCAAGTTGAAGGTGTTGAGTTCACGGCTGAAGAAGTAGAAGCTCTGACGAAGCGTATCCAAAACGCAGGTACAGAAGTTGTAGAAGCAAAAGCGGGTGGCGGTAGTGCAACTCTGTCTATGGGTCAGGCGGCATGTCGCTTTGGTCTAGCGCTAGTTCGTGCTCTTCAAGGTGAAGAAGGCGTGATCGAGTGTGCATATGTTGAAGGCGATAGCGAGCATGCTCCTTACTTCGCGCAACCTGTGAAGCTAGGTAAAGATGGCGTAGAAGAAGTTCTAAGCTACGGCGCATTAAGCGACTACGAGAAGTCGGCACTTGATGGCATGCTAGAAACGCTAAATGGTGATATCAACATTGGTGTTGAATTCGCAAAATAAGCGTCTCTACATACAAAGCATGTAAACAAGACAAATAGCAAAGAAAGCCGATCTTAGGATCGGCTTTTTTGATCCTTTCTTTTGGCTTGCCGTATCAGAGTCAGAACCAAACAACTTTGTGAAGGAGAAGATGATGGAAGCGAGTCGAATCCGTAAAGGTATGGTTGTAGAGTGTCAGCAAGGTGTTGGAACCATCTTGGTCGTCGATCAAGAAGCTGAAACCGTTCTATTGGTGAAGCAGGGGTCAGAAGAGCAGCTTGCGGTAAGCTTTGATGAAATAGAAGACAACCCACAGTTGCATGGTAACTGCGATCAATATTACTAAGGACTGTTACCAGTAAAAGATAACAAAAAGGAAGAGCATGGCTCTTCCTTTTTACTTTTGGGTCTTTCTTTTTTGTTAGCTAGTACGCTTCACAGACATATGAGCGAGTGTAATTAGTGCTTGCTTATAGTCGGATTCAGGCAGCACCGCCAACTCAGCAATGGCTTTATCGGCTTCTTCTAACGCTTTTTGTGTTGTGTACTCAAGAGAACCAGCTTGCTGCATAACCGTTAAGATATCTTCTAGTCGATCCATACCGTTAGCTTTCTCGATAGCTTCACGAATCATCGCTGCGTTATCTGGCGTGGTATTGCGCATCGCATGCAATAGAGGAAGCGTTGGTTTGCCTTCAGCCAAATCGTCACCAACATTCTTACCCATATCCTCACCGTCTGACGTATAGTCCATCACGTCATCGATCAGTTGGAATGCGGTGCCAAGGTATTTGCCGTAGTTTTGCAATGCCACTTCTACTTCTTCTGGTGCGTCATTTAAGATGGCACCAATCTGTGTTGCTGATTCAAACAGACGCGCAGTTTTTGAGTAGATGACCTGCATATAGCTTTCTTCAGTCGTGTCAGGATCATTACAGTTCATTAACTGCTGAACCTCACCTTCTGCGATCACATTAACTGCATCACTCATCAGTTTAAGGATCTTCATTGATCCTAGCTCAGTCATCATTTGAAATGAGCGAGTATAAATAAAGTCCCCAACTAATACGCTCGCGGCATTACCAAACGCAGCATTCGCTGTCGCTTTACCACGGCGCATGTCAGATTCATCAACTACATCATCGTGCAACAGAGTCGCAGTATGGATGAACTCGATAAACGCCGCAGCCATGGTATGACCGTTACCTTGGTAACCAAGAGCACGAGCTGACAATATCGCCAGAAGTGGTCTCAGGCGTTTGCCTCCACCACTCACGATATAGAAACCGAGTTGGTTGATTAAAGAGACATCAGAATTTAGTTGGGCTTGAATTGTTTCATTCACTTTTGCCATGTCATCGGCAGTAAGCGCTTGGATAGTTTTAAAATCCATCGTATATCCGGCTGAAGTTAGACCCTGCAAGGCTTATTCGATTTATATAATTGTCGAATAATACACTAAAAAACGTTGATTAATACATTACTAAAGGGCATGATTGCCGCACTTTTCTTTGGCGATTAGCTTTTCGCCAATTTTTTCAAAATATGGCTTGTCATAGGGGCATCTCTTCTGTAGAATCTGCGCCCTATTGATGATTAGTTTAGCGCACACCCTCATGAAAAGGCTGTGCGGAAAAAGCGGAGTAAAATATGTACGCTGTTTTCCAATCTGGTGGTAAACAACACCGTGTAAGCGAAGGTCAAACTCTTCGTTTAGAGAAATTAGACGTTGAAACTGGTGCAACTGTAGAATTTGATAAAGTTCTTCTTGTTGCTAACGGCGAAGACATCAAAGTTGGTGCTCCTCTTGTAGAGGGCGGCAAAGTTGTTGCTGAAGTTGTACAACACGGTCGTGGCGATAAAGTTAAAATCGTTAAGTTCCGTCGTCGTAAGCACTCTCGTAAGCAACAGGGTCACCGTCAGTGGTTCACTGAAGTGAAGATCACTGGTATCAACGCTTAATCTATTAGGAGAGTTTAACAATGGCACACAAAAAAGCTGGTGGTTCTACTCGTAACGGCCGCGATTCAGAAAGCAAACGTCTAGGTGTTAAGCGTTTCGGTGGTGAATCTGTTCTTGCAGGTAACATTATCGTTCGTCAACGTGGTACTAAGTTCCACGCTGGTAACAACGTAGGTATCGGTAAAGACCACACTCTATTCGCTCTTACTGAAGGTAAGGTGAAGTTCGAGGTTAAAGGTCCTAAGAACCGTAAGTTTGTAAGCATCGAAGCTGAGTAATTTTACCTTTTTGGTTAATTACTAAAGCTTTATAGCTGAATTCAAAAGCCCTGCCGATTCGGCGGGGTTTTTTATTTGTAGCAGTCGGCATATTCAAGTTTCTCGTTTTAGCCCATCGCGGTTGGAATCTGGGAGCTTAGATCTGTCATCTGCTAAAATTGTTTGATGGCAAATCAGATTTAATCCACGCACGAAGTAGTCGGAGTAAAAGATGAAGTTCGTAGATGAAGCGGTAGTAAAAGTTCAGGCTGGTGACGGCGGTAGCGGCGTTGTAAGTTTCTGGCGTGAAAAATTCATCACTAAAGGTGGCCCTGATGGTGGCGACGGTGGTGATGGTGGTGATGTATACATCCAAGCCGATGAAAACCTAAATACCCTGATCGATTACCGTTTCCAACGCTTTTACGAAGCAGAACGCGGTGAAAACGGTCGCGGCGGTAACTGTACTGGTAAACGTGGTAAAGACATCACACTTCGCGTGCCAGTAGGTACTCGCGCAGTTGATATCCACACTAACGAAATCGTTGCCGAAGTAGCAGAACACGGTAAGAAAGTGATGGTCGCTAAAGGCGGCTGGCACGGTCTTGGTAACACGCGTTTCAAATCTTCAGTAAACCGCGCACCTCGTCAGAGAACGCTGGGTACTAAAGGTGAAATCCGTGAGATCCGTTTAGAGCTATTGCTATTGGCTGATGTTGGTATGCTTGGTCTGCCTAATGCAGGTAAATCAACCTTTATCCGCGCAGTATCAGCAGCAAAACCAAAAGTAGCAGATTACCCATTTACTACGTTAATCCCAAGCTTGGGTGTAGTGAGTGTCGTACCTGAGAAAAGCTTTGTTGTTGCAGACATTCCAGGTCTAATTGAAGGCGCAGCTGACGGTGCTGGTCTAGGTATTCGCTTCCTTAAGCACCTAGAACGTTGTCGTGTGTTGCTGCACATGATCGATATCATGCCAATCGATCAGTCAGATCCAATCCAAAATGCCCTAACTATCATTGATGAGTTAGAGCAGTACAGTGAAAAACTAGCAGGCAAACCTCGTTGGTTAGTTTTCAACAAAACGGATCTGATGCCTGAAGAAGAAGCGAATGAAAAGATCCAAGAGATCTTGGATGCGCTAGGTTGGGAAGACGAGTACTTTAAGATCTCGGCGATCAACCGTAGCGGTACAAAAGAGCTTTGCTACAAGTTAGCTGACTTTATGGAAAACCTACCTCGCGAAGAGGAAGAAGTTGCTGAAGAAGATAAAGTTAACTTCATGTGGGATGACTACCATAAAGACGCGATCGCTGGTAAAGACGTTGTTACTGAAGACGACGACGATTGGGATGACTGGGACGATGAAGAAGACGACGGTCACGTTGTTTACGTCCGCGACTAATCGCTAGCTAATTCACTAAGCCGCAATGTGTATTGCGGCTTTTTTTGTATCTAAATCATGTTTAGTAGATGTGATTTACGGCACAATAATAAATTATACCCAAGTGACTTCAAGGTGAAGGAGTCAGAGCGAGTCGATGACACGCTTACAAAGGGCGAGTTGTCTTGGCTTGTGCACTTTGTTGTCGATTTTTAATTTAGGTTCACTAAATCCTTAAATCGCTGTGCGTCTACAACCCAAGACATTCTTGCTGAACCAAACGTCTTGAGGTTACTTGGGTATAAATGGACTTAGGAAGTATTTATGACACTGGAAGCTATACCGTCTTGTACTACGACGGCATCCAATCAAAGAGCCATCTCTCGGCTTGTTGCCCAAGCAGGGCAAATGTTATTAGCCCATGGGGCAGAAAGTACGCTGGTTAGTGACATTATGCAGCGCATTGGCATTGCATGCGGTGTGAGTGACGTTGCGGTGGCATTATCAGCCAATGCTTTAGTGGTGACGACCGTAAAGGACGATCACTGCATCACCACCACAAGAAGCTGTGCGGATCGTGGCATTAATATGCGCGTGATAACTCAGATCCAACGCATTTGTATCATGATGGAGCGTGGCTTACTTGATGTGAAAATGGCGCAGAAGAAGCTCAATAGTATTAGTCCTGAGCGCTATGACCGTTGGTTAGTTGTATTTATGATAGGGCTTTCCTGTGCGGCATTCAGTCATTTGGCTGGAGGTGATTTAGGGGTGTTTGTCATGACTTTTCTTGCTTCTGCTGGCGGTATGATCGTGCGACAAGAAATTGGTCATCGACACTTTAATCCCCTTCTCAATTTTGCTGTTACGGCCTTTGTTACGACGTTGATTTCAGCTCAAGCGGTTATCTTCGAAATTGGTAACTTGCCGACTGTTGCCATGGCATCTTCCGTATTAATGTTGGTTCCAGGCTTTCCATTGATTAACTCGGTTGCCGATATGTTGAAAGGTCATATCAATATGGGCATTGCACGTTTCACTATGGCGAGTTTGCTCACTCTAGCTACTTGTCTTGGTATTGTTGCTGCAATGGAAGTAACCGGTATTTGGGGATGGATGAGCTAATGAGTGTATTTGAGCTTATTTTAGGGCTTTTAAACGACATGTTCTTTGCCGCTATTCCTGCGGTTGGTTTTGCTATGGTCTTTAACGTGCCACAAAAGGCACTTAAGTACTGTGCGGCAGGTGGTGCGATCGGTCATGGTAGCCGTTATCTAATGATGCACTTTGGCTTGCCAATTGAATGGGCGACCTTTTTCGCGGCGACTTTAGTGGGCTTGATAGGTGTTCACTGGTCCCATCGCTTTCTGGCTCATCCAAAAGTATTCACTGTGGCTGCTTTAATCCCTATGGTTCCAGGGGTATTCGCTTATAAAGCCATGATAGCCATGGTTGAGATAAACCACTTAGGTTATTCGCCTGAACTCATTGCGACGTGCATGGAAAACTTTCTTAAGGCGATGTTTATTATTGCAGGCTTAGCGGTTGGCTTGGCGGTTCCGGGGCTGTTATTCTATCGCCGCAGACCCATAGTATAAGGACCCAATATGATCATCAGCATGATTGCCGCGATGGCAGACAATCGAATCATCGGTAAAGACAACCAGATGCCTTGGCATCTTCCTGCAGATTTTGCATGGTTTAAGCGCTGCACTATGGGCAAGCCTGTTGTGATGGGACGTAAGACCTATGAATCGATCGGGCGTCCTCTACCTGGTCGTTTGAACATTGTCATCAGTCGTGATGAGTCACTTTGTATTGAAGGTGTAACAACTGTCACATCGATTGAGCAAGCGTTAGACGTTGCGGGTGAGGTGGAAGAGGTGATGATCATTGGTGGTGGTGCGATTTACGCAGCTTGTCTGCCAATGGCAACCAAGTTGTATGTGACTCATATCGAAGCTGAAATTGAGGGCGATACTCAGTTCCCTGATTGGGGTATTGAGTTTAAAGAAACGTACTCTGAGGCATACCAAGCAGATGAGAAAAACGCTTACAACATGCGTTTTACTGTCCTTGAAAAGTAATCGGATAGAATGAGAAAAGCACCGCAAACGCGGTGCTTTTTGTTTTTTAGTCCGGCAATCAGAGCCGTTAACTGAGAGCTTCTTGAATGAAGACTTGTTTGTCTTCCCAACGAATCATAGTTAGTGAGCCCCCCCAAACGCAGCCCGTATCAAGTCCAATAATGCTTTCATCGATATGACCTTGCAGTGCCGCCCAATGCCCAAAAAGTACCGCTTTTTCTAGAGGGATTCTTTGCGGTAACTTAAACCACGGCACCAGTTCATCCTCTGATACTTCTTGCGGTGGCAATTTACAATCCATATCCAGTCGCCCGTCAGGAAAGCAGAAACGCATACGGGTAAAGACATTGATGGTATAGCGATAGCGATCAAGTCCCGATAGGGATTCATCCCAAAGATCAGGTTGGTTGCTGTACATGTTTTCTAGCAGCCAAGGTAATTGTTCACTTCGAATGATCGCTTCCACTTCACGGGCACAGGCTCTGGCGGTTTCAAGATCCCATAGCGGAGAGATACCGGCATGGCACATTACAAACTCATCGTGTTCTGCAAGTAGTGGTTGTTGAGCGAGCCAAGTCAGTAATTCGTCTTTGTCTGGGGCAGAGAATATGGGTGCGGTTTTGTCTTTATCTTTGACCTTTTTGAGTCCTTGCGAGACCGCCATAAGGTGCAGGTCATGATTACCGAGCACGACTTTAGCACTGTCACCAAGAGAACGAACAAAGCGCAGTGTTTCTAATGATTTAGGACCTCGAGCGACAAGGTCGCCAGCTAACCAAAGTTGGTCATGTTCTACAGAAAAATTAACTTGCTCTAATAGCTGTTGAAGCTCGTCAAAACAGCCTTGGATATCACCAACAATGTAGTTAGCCACAGAGTCTCCTGATTAATTTAAGACGTTAGGAACAGCCAAGCGGAATGGATCAATCTCAGTGATGAATTCCTGTCCTTTTTCATCCAGTAACATGTAGTGTCCCTGCATGACACCAACTGGTGTTTCTAACGCAGTGCCACTGCTGTAAGTATACTCGTCATTACCTGCGATAAAGGGTTGTTGACCAACGACACCTTCTCCCTCTACCGTCATTTGTTTACCGTTGGAGTCGGTAATCAACCAGCGACGACTGACTAATTGTACCGTTTGTTGGCTGAGGTTTTTTATTGTGATGACGTAAGCGAACACATAGCGTTGTAGCTCTGGATTGGACTGTTCTTCGATGTATTTGGTATGAACTTGAATCTTAATGCAAGGTTGAATGACGTCCATGTGCACTCCTCAGAAACGTAATATCCCAATAATAATAAGCCAAACCGGCAAGGGTTTGGCTTATCGTTTGAGTTCTTAGTGCTGCGGGTTATCCGCGAGCCAGTTCGCCATGGCGACGAATTGTTGTAGCGTCAAGTTTTCTGGACGCATGCCTGGGTTGATACCAAGCTCTTCCAACACCTCTGTACTGAGCAGAGATTTATAACAGTTACGTACTGTTTTACGGCGTTGGTTAAAGCCTTCACGACATACTCGCTCCAGCAAACGTAGATCTTTAGCTGGGCATGGAAGTTCTTCGTAAGGTACTAGACGAACAACAGCTGAGTCTACTTTCGGTGGCGGAACAAAAGCGGTTGGTGGCACTTCTAGCACTGGTACTACTTTACAGTAGTACTGCGCCATGACCGTTAGACGACCATAAGCCTTGCTACCCGGACCTGCTGCCAAGCGGTTTACTACTTCTTTTTGAAGCATAAAGTGCATATCTTGAATGTCTTTATGGAATTCAAATAGGTGGAACATCAATGGTGTAGAGATGTTGTATGGCAAGTTACCAAAGATACGCAGCTTGTTGTTTGGCTTCACCAGTTGAGTGAAGTCGAAACGCATCGCGTCGCCTTCATGGATAGTAAGCTTATCTGCCAATTCAGGATGGTTGCGTAGACGTTCTGCTAGGTCACGGTCCAATTCGATCACCGTGAACTTGTCGACTTCGCGACCAACAGGTTCGGTGATTGCACCTAGACCCGGGCCGATCTCAACCAGGTTTTGACCTGGTCTTGGGTTAATTGCTGATACGATACCGTCAATAATGTACGGATCGTTCAGGAAGTTTTGACCAAAACGTTTACGCGCTTTGTGTCCTAAATGGACATCATTTCTCATTGTTTCTTCTCTACCAATTCTATCGCATGCGTGAGCGCTGTTCGGAAGCTCCCTGTATCCGCTTGACCTGTCCCTGCCAGTTCTAATGCAGTACCGTGATCCACCGAGGTTCTAATAAAAGGTAGACCAAGAGTAATGTTTACTGAACGACCAAAGCCTTTGTACTTTAATACTGGCAACACTTGGTCGTGGTACATGCCTAAAACAGCATCAGCATCGTTTAAATACTTTTCATTGAAAATGGTATCTGCCGGTAATGGACCGATCAGATTGATTCCTTTTTCTTGTCGAATCTTTTCCAATGTCGGAGTGATGGTCTCGATCTCTTCGCGACCCAAACAGCCATCTTCTCCCGCATGTGGATTTAACCCGCAAACATAGATGTTTGGCTGCGAGATGGCAAATTTTTCTACAAGATCTTTATGAAGAATATCGATGATTTTTTCTAATCGCTCTTCCGTGACGGCTTTTGATACGTAAGCCAAAGGAATGTGCGTAGTGACAAGTGCTACTCTCAGTCCTTCAGTTGCCAGCATCATCACGACCAACGGTGTGTTGGACTTCTCGGCGAAGAATTCAGTATGACCACTGAAAGCAACGCCTGAGCGATTGATCACCCCCTTATGTACAGGGCCGGTGACAATAGCATCAAATTCATCATTCATACAGCCCAAAGCAGCTCTTTCTAGTGTTTTTAATACGTAGTGACCGTTAGCTTCATTGAGTTGACCAGCGATGACATTCTCTGCCATTTCGATATGGTCAACGATCAAGGTACCCGCTTTTTGGGCTTTGGGTGCTTCTTCTGGATTGTAATCAGTCAGTTGAACATCAATGCCGAGTAGTGCGGCACGTTCCAACAGCATGTTTTTGTCTGCGCAGACGACGATTTGGTGTGCCCAGTCTTCCTTAGACAAGGCGAGTACCAAATCGGGACCGATACCCGCAGGTTCCCCTGCGGTTACGACGATTCTGCGAATCGAATTAGTTGCCATCATTATCATCCACGATTTCAACGAATGCGCTTGCGCGTAGCTCTTGCATCCATGCGCCAGCTTCTTCATTAAACTTACGGTTAAATAGAATTCGGTATGCTTTGTTCTTCATCGCTGAATCCGTGCGGTCTACCTGGCGACGGTCTAGAACTTCAACAATGTGCCAACCGTGTACCGTTTTAAATGGTTCACTGATTGAGCCGATCGGTAGTGTTTCTACTTGGTGTTTAAATTCTGGCACGTATAGGTCAGGAGTTTGGTAACCTAGCTCACCATTTTGCGCTGCTGAACCAGGGTCTTGGCTGTATTGTGTCGCCAACTGAGCAAAGGTCGCTTCGCCTGCCTTGATACGACGAATAAAGTCGTTTAGCTCTTTCTTCGCACCATCATCACTTAGGATTACCGTCGGTTTGATTAGGATATGGCGAGCATTTACTTCTGTTACTGCCACGGTTTCAAGACCTTTTACATCTTCAATTTTTAGGATGTGGAAGCCTACGCCGCTGCGGAATGGACCAATGATGCTACCTTTGTTTTGCATTTTGATCTGGTCTGCAAAGATGGTCGGCATTTCTTCTTTACGCATCCAACCCCAATCACCACCCTGTAGGGCTTTTGGACCTTTTGAATAGGTGTATGCCATTTCCGAGAAGTCAGCACCGTCTTTTAGTTTCTTAACCAAGGCTTTTGCTTCGGCTTCTACTTCTGACTTGTCTTTATCATCAGAGAAGCGAAGTTGAATATGACCAATTTTGTACTGAACGGTTGCATTGGTTTCTTTTGCCAGTTGGTCGGCAAGGCTATCTACTTCAGCAGGAAGAATATTGATACGACGACGCACTAGCGCATTGCGAGCTTCAGAAGCCGCAATTTCTTTACGGATCTGTTCACGAAACTCTGGGTAGCTTAGACCTTCAGCTTGAACAGATGCTGCAAGTTGCTCTACGGTCTGCTTGTTATTACGAGCAATTTCCGCAATTGCTTGGTTTAGACGGTTGTCATCGATACGGACGCCAATACGATCAGCTTCCTGTCCTTGTAGTGTGTCGATGATCAGTTTTTCTACCACTTGGTCTTTCAGCACACTTGCTGAAGGTAGGCTCTTGCCATTTTGACGAGCATTTGCCTGAAGCGTCTTCATCGCAGTATCGATGTCACTTTGAAGAATTACGCCGTCGTTAACGATAACCGCAACCTTATCAAGCTCTACTGGCGCAGCGGTTACACCACAAGAAAGTAGCGCGGTGAATAAGAGTGATTTCCAAATTTTCATTAAAAATTCCGTCAGTAATATAGATTAAGCGTCTTGCTATTGTTTAAGACGCCTAATTTGATTAATTGTTCAAATAGAATGGACGACCGTATTTGATTGCGTTGTCTGAGCCATCAAGCTCTTTCGCCGCAGTATCAGCTCGTTGGTTGGTTGCAAAACCTTGAATACCAAAGTTCACGCTGATGTTGTTTTCGTATTTTGGTGATGCGCCAGCACTGCCGATGGCTTTTTCATCCCAGCCAAGCAGTTGGTTGGAATATGTCAAACCAAAGTACCAACAGTCAGATTGGTAACGCACGCTCGCCAACCATTCCATATCAATGTTTTCATTCAGGTCATAGTAGTACTGACCACTTGCAGACCAGCTTGGGTTGAACTCGTAAGCCGCTACAATACCCGCTTGTGAAATCCCCTTACGAGTGATCGTATCTAGGTTTTCGAGAATGATCGTATCTTCGATGTATTCTCGAGTGACGTAACGGTAGTTACCTTGAACAAAACCACCATTGAATTGGTATTCCAGCGTGCTGTTAGCAAGCTGCATTGCGCTCAAATCAATGTCGTATTGAATACCGCCGTGGTAGAACAGGTAATCGTTGTAGTTGAAGTCTGTTTCAATTGCCCAAGATGAGTAGTTTGAGGTCTCATCTGGCACGCTAGGACTGTTACTGATCTTGGTTTTCTTATCGAAGTAGTAGATCTGACCAAACGAGATATTGAGGCGCTCTTTATAGTCATCATCAAAGAATCGAGTACTTGCACCGTAACTCAACTGGTTTGCTGATGCGATCTTATCAATGCCACTGTATTTACGGCTGCGGAATAGACCATAGTAGTCAGTTTGCAGCAAGGTGGTATCGTAGTTGTAGATGTTCGTCTGATCTTCTTCAGGGACATACAAGTACTGCAACTGAGGCTCTAGCGTTTGTGTGTAGCCTTCAATCCAGCTAGTGTCACGCTCTAGATACATACGTGCATGCGTACGGAACTCTGGAATGACGCGTGATACGTTTTCATCAAGCTGGTTGCGTAAATTAGTATCTGTTAGCCCTGTTAAGTCTTGAGAGTAGTATGTCGATAGGACACGAGCTTCTGTAGTCCATGTCGCCCATGAGTTCGAAAGCGGGATAGTAAGACCTGGCTCTACGTGAACACGAGTTGCATCGGGCTTAGCTGTATCATCAGTATCAAAGCGGCTGATTTGGCTCTTCACGTCAAAGTTAACGTAATTGCCCATGAGTGGTGTGTAGTAGTTCAAATCCAACTGAGGCAGCAGACGGTATGGTTGGTTCTCGTCTTGAAGTAGGATTTGGAAATCACGAACTCGCAGTGATGCATCCCAGAAATTCGAACGGTATTGTACTTCACCTTCTTGAAGCAACTGACCATCTTCTCGGTTACCAATATCAGAGCTGAGATCTCGGAAGTAATCAATATCGCTGACTTTGGAGTAGTCTAAGTTGACTAACCATTGCTTGTTGATGATGCCTTCATGTTTGAACTGGTAACCCCAACGCGACTCGTCGTTGTACTTCTTGTCGCTGTTCATGTACTCGCCTTTGATTTCACCTTGTCCCCAACCATCGGTTAGGTAACGAAAATCAGCGTCGAGCTTGTTACCACGCTTCTGCATGTATAACGGGGTAATCGTCATGTCGTACTCAGGCGCGATGTTCCAATAGAATGGAATCTCAACTTCCATACCATCGTTGGAGCCATACGACAGAGAAGGGAATAGGAAACCTGTCTTACGCGTATCACCAATTGGCATTGTTAAGTACGGTACGTAAAAAACGGGAACGTCCAATACTTCAAAACGAGGGTGGTGCAGTGTAGCGGTTTCTTCATCTTGGTCGACATCAATACCTGATGCGACTAATCGCCAAGAGTTATCGCCTTGAGGGCATGATGTGATAGAGCCGTCTTCCAGCTCATAAACGGATTGACCCGTACGTGCGATATACGCTGCGGTACCTCGACCTTGCTGGCAAAGGAATTGGTAGTCGGTATTTTCTAGCGAGAAGGTATCTCGGTTGATGTCGTTGGTGACACGATCAGAGCGCGCCTTCACCTTACCGTCATTGAAGGTTACGTTACCTTCCGCTACCACTACATTGTCTTGTTGATGAAGTGTCACGCTATCCGCAGTAATCTTCTTTGGTCCTTGCGTCACTTCTACGTTGCCGGAGTATTGGGCTTTGTCGCCATTGATCGCCTGAAGACTATCAGCTTGTACTACGACTGGGGAATTTAGCGCGTCCTCCTCACCACTTGTCTCGACCAAACATTGATCTGTGATGGGCATTTCCTGCACACTATCATTGATATTCGCTTCAGCTTGAGTGGTGGGTACAAACAAGGCGGTGCTGATAGAGGCCGCTAAAAATGTGCGGGAGAAATGTTGCATTGAATTGAACTTTCCTGTGTCACTACTACTCGATGGCTATAGGGCTTGTTGTACCCTAGCTTTATAGCCAAATGAATCAACTATAGTTTGCAATTATCCCAGAGCATGGACTCGCTGTGGCATAATGCCGATATAAAATAGCTGCAAAGATAAGCAGGCGAAATAGCCTGACCGTAAAAAAACTAATTCCATTATCATAAAGGAAATCGTTGCGTCCGGCACTATAAGACCGCCGTCGTCGATAAAAATTCATTGATAGAGAACACATAATGCATATTTTTGGCAAAATATTGGGTGCCTTTTTTGGCTTGTTACTCGGAGGTCCATTCGGTTTATTGTTTGGTCTATTTATCGGTCACCAATTCGATAAAGCACGTCGTTTGAGTCAAGCGGGGTTTTCTACTGGCGGTTTTGGTAAAGGTCCAAGCCAAGCTCAACGTCAGGAAGAATTTTTTAAAGCAGCATTCGCAGTAATGGGACATGTGGCTAAAGCCAAAGGGCAGGTAACGAAAGAAGAGATTCAACTTGCTTCAACGATGATGGACCGCATGAGCCTTCATGGTGAGCAACGCCGTGCTGCCCAAGATGCATTCAGAGAAGGTAAAGAGAGCGACTTTCCACTGGAAGAAGTATTGGTCCGAGTGAAGATTTCTTCAGCCGGTCGCTTTGATTTGCTGCAATTCTTTTTAGAGTTACAAATTTCTGCCGCATTTGCCGATGGTTCTATTCATCCGAGTGAGCGCAGTGTTCTACATAAAATTGCTCGTGGTCTTGGTTTCTCTTCCGAACAGCTAGAGCGACGTCTCAATATGCAAGAAGCGGCTTTCCGTTTCCAAAGCCAAGGTGGCTTCCATGGTCAGCAGCAAGGTCAGTATCAATCTTCAGGTGCAGGGTGGCAGCAAGCGTCACAAGCAGACCAGTTGGCCGATGCCTATAAAATTCTAGATGTGTCTTCAGATGCAGACGGTAAAACCGTTAAGCGTGCTTACCGTAAATTGATGAACGAGCATCACCCAGATAAATTGATGGCAAAAGGTCTACCACCAGAGATGATGAACGTTGCGAAAGAAAAGTCGCAGGAAATTCAAAACGCGTACGATCTGATCAAAAAGGTGAAGGGCTTTAAATAAGCGCGTATTCTTATCAAATCTCAATAAAAAGGGCACCTAGTGCCCTTTTTTAGTTTCTATCTGGTCTTTGGTTTGGTGATGGTTTCGAGCTTTCGGGTTAGCATGATCCAAAAGCGTATAGACCTACCAGTCACCATCAATTGGCTTGATTTAAATTCCAATCGTATTCGTATTTTACTTTTCCAGAAAAGCCTTGGTATTGCGGTGCATATTGAGCAATGTGATTAAATACTTGTTCCTCACCGCCAAAATCTTCAGCAAACCAGTCATAAATGGAAGAAAGCTGCGCTGAATTACCTTTAATTGATACACCTTTACTACTGTTAATAAATGTTTTGGCTGCAGAGTCGAGTAGCGCTTGCGTGTTTTCAGCGGTGAATGCTTGAGTTTGTAAATTTGGACATCCCAAGCTTGCACAATTCACTGCATAGTGTGTTCTCGGATCTTGCCAAATTGGACGCAAAATACGATGTTCAATGTCGTTTAAAGTCAAATCTTTACCATTCACCACCACAACTTCGTCTCCCCAAGGTCCAAAGCTAAATAGCCCGCCTAGTTTCGTAATGGATTTAACAGGGTAGTTATCCAAAATTAGGTCAACGGTGATGGCGTTATAAAGGTTAACCCAATACGCGTATTGCTCTGCTTGATTGTATTGTAGGGGATCGAGTTTGGCTAAGCGTTGGATGTACTGTTTTAACTTCGCTTTATCCGTTGCTGAAACTTGGTTATAGCGAAATAACGTGTTTTCATCCTGCTCAACCAAATAGCGGTCTAATAGTTGTTGCCATTCTTGGTGAGAAATTTGTGTTTTGCTGGCTTGATTCGATTGCTTCCAATACGGCCACAAATCGGATTTCGGCGCAGAAAAAGCGGAGAAAGAGACGAGGGCACACAATATCAATAATAGACGCTTCATAATTGAACCTTTGGGTTAAACCTTGTTGATAGTGTAGACCTGTAGAAGAAGTAGTTTCTTTCTGAGGTAATGAAAATAAAAGAAAAAAGGCTGGCATAAGCCAACCTTGTATTTGTTTCAATCTCGATTTGAATTAGCTTAAGAAGCTTGGAATATTCGCTTCGTATTCAGCAATCTTATCTTCGTGTTGAAGGGTCAGACCGATATTGTCTAAACCGTTCAGTAAGCAATGACGACGGAAGGTGTCGATTTCAAAACCATATTCTTTGCCGTTAGCACGAACGACATTAGCTTCTAAGTCCACTTCCACTTCAGCGCCTTCGTTAGCCTCAACAAATTGGAATATTTCATCCACTTCTTGTTCTGTAAGGCGAACAGGTACCATCTGGTTGTTGATGGAGTTGCCGTAAAAAATATCGGCAAAGCTAGGTGCAATCATCGCTTTGATGCCGTAATCGGCTAATGCCCAAGGGGCGTGCTCACGAGAAGATCCACAACCGAAGTTTTCTCGTGCTAGCAAGATAGAAGCGCCTTGGTAGCGCGGAGCGTTCATCACGAACTCTGGATTTGGCTGTTCGCCAGCATCATCTAAGAAACGCCAGTCATGGAACAAGTGTTTACCAAAACCTAGACGAGATACCTTTTGTAGGAACTGCTTAGGAATAATGGCATCGGTATCTACGTTCGCTGCATCTAGAGGAACAACTAAGCCTGTGTGTTGTTTAAAACCTGACATCTGTTCTCTCCTAGTCCTGGTTCTCAAAAGAAGTCAATTCGCGAATATCAACAAAGTGACCAGCGATTGCCGCTGCCGCTGCCATAGCAGGGCTAACCAAGTGGGTGCGACCATCACGACCTTGGCGACCTTCAAAGTTACGGTTTGATGTTGACGCACAACGCTCATGGGGACCCAAGCGGTCGTTGTTCATGGCCAGACACATTGAGCAACCCGGTAGACGCCATTCAAATCCTGCCTCTTTAAAGATAACGTCCAAGCCTTCCGCTTCAGCTTGGGCTTTTACTTGTTCTGAGCCCGGAACGATAAGAGCTTGAACATGCTCTGCGACTTTACGACCTTTCGCTACTTCTGCTGCTGCACGCATGTCTTCGATTCGTGAGTTAGTACAAGAACCAACAAAGACTTTATCGACGTTGTAATCTGATAACGACTTACCAGCTTCAAGCCCCATGTAAGCCAACGCTTTTTCAGCAGAGGCTTTTTCTACTGGATCTGCAAAGCTCTCTGGTGTTGGGATTGGCTGGTCTACAGCGATTACTTGACCTGGGTTTGTGCCCCAAGTGACTTGTGGCTTGATGTCTGCACCGTTCAGCGTTACTACGGCATCAAACTGAGCATCATCATCTGTTTTTAAGGTTTTCCAGTATTCCACTGCCGCATCAAATTCAGCCCCCTGTGGCGAGAACTTACGACCTTTAATGTAATCGAATGTGGTTTCATCTGGTGCAATCAAGCCTGCTTTTGCGCCTAGCTCAATCGCCATGTTACATACCGTCATACGACCTTCCATGGAAAGATCAGTGATGGCTTCTCCACAGAACTCGACGACATAACCTGTACCGCCAGCAGCTGTGGTCTCACCAATAATGGCAAGTACGATGTCTTTAGCAGTGATGCCCGGAGCTACTTTGCCTTTCACTTCGATTTTCATCGTTTTTGCACGTGCTTGTTTTAGCGTTTGAGTTGCTAGCACGTGCTCCACTTCTGAAGTACCGATACCAAATGCAAGTGAACCAAATGCACCGTGAGTTGCGGTATGTGAGTCACCACAAACAATGGTCATACCCGGTAACGTAATGCCAAGTTCTGGTCCCATTACATGCACAATGCCTTGGTATTTGTGGTTAATGTCGTAAAGCGTAACGCCAAATTCTTCACAGTTTTTCGATAGCGTTTCCATCTGGATACGGGCCATCTCGCCGGAAGCATTGATGTCTTTTGTCGTCGTGGAAACGTTGTGGTCCATAGTCGCAAAAGTTTTGCTGACCTGACGCACTTTACGACCTTTTTCACGCAAGCCGTCAAATGCCTGCGGAGACGTCACTTCGTGTACCAAATGACGGTCGATGTACAAGATTGGGTTTTCCCCTTCTGCTGCGACGGCAACGTGTGCGTCGTAGACTTTTTCGTATAGTGTTTTGCCCATTGGTTTGCTTCCTTTCCTCGTTATCCTTGTCGCTTTGTTTTAGCACCAATGACTGAGAGGTAAGTCATTGGTGGATAGAGGATTTAGTATTTATTATGAATCTGTTCTGTATTATGAGTTTAAGATGTACTCAGCGATCTTATCGCCCATCTCAGATGTTGTAAGCGCAGGGTTGTCACCAGCAAGATCGCCCGTTAGCTCCCCAGCTGAAAGTGCTTTTGATACTGCGGCTTCAATGTCTTGCGCCGCAGTTTCTTCACCTAGGCTGTAACGCAGCATCAGTGCTGCTGATAGGATTTGCGCCACAGGGTTAGCAATATTCTTACCTGCGATATCGGGTGCACTGCCACCTGCTGGCTCGTACAGACCAAATTTACTTTCGTTTAGGCTTGCTGAAGGCAGCATACCCATTGAGCCAGTGATCATTGCACACTCATCAGAAATGATGTCGCCGAAGATGTTTGAACAAAGCATTACGTCAAACTGAGCTGGGTCTTTAATCAACTGCATTGTTGCGTTATCAATGTACATGTGTGACAGCTCGACATCTGGGTAATCTTTTGCGATTTCTTCTACCACTTCACGCCATAGGATTGAGCTTTGCAGAACGTTCGCTTTATCGATTGAACACACCTTCTTACGGCGTAGACGTGCAGATTCAAACGCAATCTTTGCGATACGTTCGATCTCAAAGCGGTGGTAAACCTCGGTATCAAATGCTTTTTCTGTTGCGCCTTCACCTTCACGACCTTTCGGTTGACCGAAGTAGATACCACCAGTTAATTCACGTACTACCACGATGTCAAAACCACGACCTGAGATGTCTGCACGAAGTGGTGAGAAGGCTTCTAGACCAGAGTGGATCTGTGCTGGACGAAGATTACAGAATAATTGGAAGTGTTTACGTAGCGGAAGTAGGGCACCACGTTCAGGTTGGTCATTTGGTGGTAAGTGCTCCCACTTTGGTCCACCTACTGAACCGAATAGGACGGCATCAGACTCTTCACACGCTTTGACTGTACTTTCTGGAAGTGGGCAGCCGTGATTGTCGATCGCAATACCACCAACATCATGCTCGTCACGCTCAAATGCAATACCGTGTTTCTTTTCGATTGCATCCAACACTTTATGCGCTTGCGCCATCACTTCTGGGCCGATACCGTCGCCAGGTAAAACGGCAATTTTGTATGATTTGTCTGTCATGTTAATCCTTTAATATTTCTAAATTTTTGAGCTTATCTAAACGAATTTGGTTGGAGTCTGAGATGTAAATCAGCCCCCAATGAATCACATTAAACTGTCGCGATTTTCTTTTGCTTCATCTCTTCAATCTTATCGGCACGATGAATGCTGTTGATGACGTGTAATAGCGCTTGACCAGATGCTTCTACGATATCGGTAGAAACGCCGGTACCGTGGTACTTACGACCTTTGTAGTTGGCGATGATGTCTGCTTGACCAAGACCATCTTCACCTTCACCTTTTGCCGTTAGGTCGAACTTGTCTAGAACGATGTCGTAACCTGTCACGCGGTAGATACATTGGTATAGCGCATCAACCGGACCATTGCCGACTGCAGCCTCACACGTTTCCTCATCACCACATTGCATCTTGATGCTGGTGGTCGCCATTACGCTGCCTGATTGCACACTTAGGTAGTTCAACTTGTAGAAATCATCTTCTTCACGCAAGTTTGAGAAGTGCATTAGGGCTTCTAGATCGTAATCAAATACTTGACCCTTACGGTCGGCAAGCTTCAAGAAGTCCTCGTACAACGCATCTAAGTTGTATTCTTCTTCTTTGTAGCCCATTGAATCCATGTGGCTTTTCACGGCTGCACGACCACTGCGGCTGGTTAGGTTCAGAGCTTGGTTTTTAAGACCGATCGATTCAGGCGTCATGATCTCGTAAGTGTTTTTGTTCTTTAGCATCCCATCTTGGTGAATGCCTGAAGAGTGGCTGAATGCGTTGGCACCAACGATCGCTTTATTGCTCTGAATTGGCATGTTACATAGCTGACTAACCAACTTGCTGGTGCGGTGGATTTCGTCGTGTTTTAGACCGGTATGCACACCCATGAATTCTTGGCGTGTTTTTAGGATCATCGCGATTTCTTCTAAAGAACAGTTACCTGCACGCTCACCGATACCGTTAATGGTGCCTTCTACTTGTCGCGCCCCTGCTTGGACGGCTGCGATAGAGTTTGCGACTGACATACCTAAGTCATCGTGGCAGTGCACAGAGATGATGGCTTTGTCGATGTTGGGTACGCGGTTGAATAGGGTTTCAATGATGCCGCCAAACTCACTTGGTACTGTGTAGCCAACGGTGTCTGGAATGTTGATGGTGCTTGCGCCCGCATCGATAGCGGCTTCAACCATGCGGCATAGGTTGTCGATTGGAGTGCGTCCTGCGTCTTCACAAGAAAACTCGACGTCGTCGGTGTAATTGCGTGCGTGTTTTACTGCTTTAACACCCATTTCAACCACATCGTCGTAGCTGCGTCGAAGTTTGTCCTGAACGTGAACAGTCGAAGTGGAGATGAAGGTGTGAATTCGGAAAGCATCAGCGACTTTTAGTGCTTCAGCGGCGGCATCGATGTCTTTCGCAACGGCACGCGAAAGGGCACAAACTCGACTATTTTTTATGTGTTTTGCGATGGTTTGTACGGACTCGAAATCACCTGGTGAAGAGACAGGAAAACCCGCTTCGATAACATCAACGCCCAGCCTTTCAAGCGCATAGGCAATCTGCAGTTTTTCTTTAACCGTCAAGCTTGCTGACAACGCTTGTTCGCCATCACGCAATGTGGTGTCGAATATAATGACCTGATCGTTCATGTTTGCTTCCTTCATGATTTTTGCACTTTCGCGCAAGTTAATCGTTTACTTCCGGTATTTAGATATAAAAAAACCCGCATTTGCATGCGGGTTTCTAAGAAATTGGTGTGGTTATTTTTCTTCCACAGCCTACCCGCGCGAACTGGTCACGATCAGGAGGAGGCTAAGCAGGATAGAAAAACGTGCTGACATAGTTGTTAAGCATTCCACAAAATTAAGTTAACAAATTAGTACCGCACTCAATGGAGCACGTCAACCCTAAAGTTGATTTTTTATTCATATCGGATCAGTAGGTGAATTAATCTTCTATCAATGATGGACGTCTTCAATGTGAAGAAAGGGGAGATGTTTGTGCTACAACAATTATTGCCGCGACTAAGATCACGCTCACCATCTTCTTCTCATTGTTTTGATACTGCATGCTTTGCGAGCTATCACACAAAGGAGGCAATTGGTTGGCATAAATTCAGCAGAGCGATTTATAGTAGAACGGTTGTATCTACCGAATTTTTGAGGCAAATAGGTTAGGGATTAATGGATTTAGCGAAACAACTTGGACGTTCTGCGCTGGCTCTAGCTCTGGTTTCTTTATCTGGGTGTCAGTTACTTCAATTTGGGCAACCGACAGAGGCCACCTCTTCAGTGGTGGCGAGCGATCATGCTCATAGTGTCTTGATGATCAACCACCAAATGGATGAATACTTGAGTGAAGATGGACGTGAATCCTTTCTAAATCAAATGCTGGTGGCGTTAGAGTCGGATAACCGTGACAAGTTTAAAGGTAAAGATCCAGACACCTACTCTTGGTGGAAGATCCGTGTCCAGCCAAATCAATGGAAGGAAGCAGAAGTAAGTCGTCCTATTGTAGAGGGAGTGGATACGTCAAATACACTTGAATTTATGGATGTTTCATATCGCTCAAAGACCACTCTTAATTTGCGAGCAAAACCGAGCTTAAAAGGAGAGAAGCTGGGAGAGCTAACCAAAGGTGAGGTCTTTAATGCTCTTGCTAAAGTGGAAGGCGAACCATGGTTGCTGGTCGAACAAAAAGGTGTGATTAGAGGTTACGTACACAAAGACTACGCTCGTAGTAATGTCGTCAACCGAGACATTTTGTCGATCAAGCCTAATCCACTATTAAAGCATAATGTTGAGCCAAGCGAACAAGGGAAAAACGAATTGTTCGGTAGCTATACTTGCCGTGATTTGAGCTATGAGCTCACGAAAGATGGTCACATGACCACCGGCTCGCTTAGAGCATGTCGTAAACAAAGAAAGATCTGGTACATCGATGCACCAGTCTCTGCTTCCAATCAGTCTTGATCTTTTATGCTCAGATCTTCTGGGTGAATATCTTCGTACTTATGAGCTCGGTTGATCAACGTAACGATTACCGAGCTTATTGCTACTCTTAACTCCCGCCGTTTTTTCTGCTCTGCTGCAAATGATAACGTGTCATTAATTATCCAAATTCTCGTCATGTAGTTGTCACCTTACACGCCTAGTTTTCATATAAAGGTCAAAGTAAAGGAATGTTACATGCGAGCTTTAGAGACAATTAGCCAGCCAATGGCAAGCATTGCTAAATTTGATTTGGCGTTCTCCAGTGTGTGTTTACAACATCGATTTAATCAGCAAGTCGCGAATATCAGTAAAGGAGTTTCTCATAGTGGGGATGGACACCTCTATGTGGTGTTAGGGTTGTTAGCTTGGCTACTTGATAAGCAACATGGTCATTGGTTCTTGATTACCGGGTTAACCGCATTTGCCATCGAATTACCCATTTACTGGGTGTTGAAAAACAGCTTTAAGCGCCGTCGTCCTGAGGAATTGAGCGCGTTGCTTCCTGCCTTTATTACTCCTTCTGACCGCTACAGCTTACCGTCAGGTCATACTGCGGCGGGCTTTTTGATGGCGACGCTCATTCATCATTTTTATCCAGACTTAGGCATATTTGCTTTCACTTGGGCAGCCTTGATTGGGACATCACGTATTCTGCTTGGCGTGCACTTTTTTACTGACATTATCATTGGTGCTTTGTTGGGGAGCCTATGTGGTTCTTTGGCAATTGGGCTCATTGGAGGTTAATGGATGAAAATTCTGTATGGTGTTCAAGGCACAGGAAATGGTCACATCGCCCGCGCAAGAGCCATGAGTAAAGCTTTTCAAACTCACGACGTGCAGGTTGATTTTCTTTTCTCTGGACGCGAACCAGAAAAGTACTTTTCAATGGAGTCTTTTGGAAACTATCAAACTCGGCGTGGCTTTACCTTTGTGACAGAGAAAGGTGCCGTGAGCTATGCTAAAACGGCATTACGCAATAACTTGATTCAGTTTATCCAAGAAGTAAATCAGCTGGATTTGTCTTCTTATGATCTGGTGATCAATGATTTCGAACCCGTCTCGGCTTGGGCTGCTCGTAAGCAGAACAAACCTTGTATTGGTATCAGTCATCAAAATGCATTCCGCTACCCAGTACCTCTTAAGGGGGCGAGTTGGTTGGATAAATCCGTCATAGAGCATTTTGCTCCTTCGCAACACCACCTAGGCTTGCATTGGTATCACTTTGATCAGCCGATCTTACCGCCTATCGTTCATACGCTTGAGCAAACGAGTGGTAATGATGACTTTGTTCTCGTCTATCTTCCGTTTGAATCAATAGAAGACATCAGCGATTTGTTGTTCCATTTTAATCAACAGTCTTTTGTCTGTTATCACCCGAACGTGATTGAGTGTGAGCAAGTGGAAAATATTGAACTAAGACCTCTGTGTCACACTAACTTTCAATCTCATTTGCAACGTTGTAGTGGAGTGATTGCCAATGGTGGTTTTGAACTGCCATCGGAAGCCCTTTCTCTTGGCAAGAAGCTATTACTTAAACCGCTTTCTGGGCAATTTGAACAGCAAAGTAACGTCGCAACATTGGAAGATTTAGGGCTAGCATCTTCGATGGAAAATCTTGATATTTCGACGGTACGTCAGTGGTTGAAAGAACAACAAGCAGAAAGCGTGAAGTATCCTGATGTTGCAAAAGCGATCGCCAACTGGGTATTACAAGGTGCTTGGGATGCACCTGAAAAACTCTCTGAACAACTATGGGAACAAGTCGATTTTCCGAGTTACGTATCGAATATTTAACGTCCGATTTATCTTCTAAGTTGCAGTCATTCACGCGCTGATTGGCTGCATTTTTATGCCTTCTATATCATTTCTATTCACGGTCATTTTGCTGACTCTTTAACTGATTTGCATGTTTTGTGAACTTAACTATTGATGCTGGTTTTTGAACGCAAATGCAAACAATAAGCAGGGCAAATGGGTTGTATGATCCCTGTAGATTGTCATTAACGTGCTAAATAGGTTGTAAGAAACCTCTGATTTAGGCGTTTTATACTTTTTTATGTTTTTCTTAACGATATGATAAATATGGAATAAATAACTAATTGGCTAAAATTTAATGATTAAATATCAATCTAGTTGCGAAACCTTGATTGATTAGTTGATAGTACGGTTCGAGCCGGAAATATCTGGACGATAAATATAATACAAATTCGGTTTTCTATTCCTTAAAAAATGATTTGAATCCAGCCACGGTCGTTTGTGTGCAAAGAGATTCTATTCGTTAAGAATTCATTGAACCAAGTTGACGATTACATAAGAGGCGCACTCCATGTTAGATAAAAAAGACGCGATGAGCGCAATTGCTAGCTACCGTATGGAAAGCACATTGCGTGGTGTAGATTTAAACCTATTGACCGTATTTGATGCAGTGATGCAAGAGCAAAATATTACTCGTGCAGCACATAACCTTGGCATGTCACAACCAGCAGTAAGTAATGCGGTTGCTCGCCTAAAAGTAATGTTTAATGATGAGCTATTCATGCGTCAGGGTCGTGGTATTCAGCCAACTCAGCGTGCTCGTCAACTGTTTGGTCCTATCCGCCAAGCACTACAGCTTATTCGTAACGAACTTCCAAGCTCAGTTTTCCAACCTGAGTCTTCAACTCGTCTGTTTAAACTGGCGATTTGTAGCCCATGTGATATGCGTTTCGCACCGAGAATCATGGCTAACATTAACGAGCAAGCACCAAGCGTACAGCTACACCTAGATGCGGAATTTGATCGCCTTCTATCTGAGCGTATGCGCTACCAAGAAATCGACTTCGTAATTGACTACGCACGTTTTGATGATCAAGGCTTCTCAAGCACTGAAATCTTTAAAGATGAGCTAGTGGTTATTGCTTCTAAGACGCACCCTCGCATCCAAGGTGGTGTATCTGCTGAGCAACTGATCAACGAGAAACACGCGAAGCTATCACGTGTACATGGTCAACGTAGCTTCTCTGAGCAAGCGTACCGCGAACTTGATTGCCAAGCCGCTTATGAAGGTTCAAGCCTAAGCAACCTGCTATACGTAGTAAGCCAATCTGAGCTTGTGACTATCGCTCCTCGCTGGATGGCTGAGAATGCAGTGAACAGCGACCAGTTGCAAATCCTAGATTTCCCATTTGAAAACAAGGAAATCAGTGGTTACCTAAGCTGGCACGAATCAAGTGAGAAGGACAAAGGCCACATCTGGTTACGTGACCAACTTATGATCACTTGTGGTGAAGTTGTTGCGCTTAAATAAGCTGAATTTTTAGCCTGATCAACTGGTCAGACTGGACTTGTAATCATCAATTTTTACAATTCCTTGCCCCTGAGAGAACGCCGTCTCTCAGGGGCTTTTTATGTCCGCTATTTAATAGTCGAAACAGCGACTTAAGTTGATTAAACCTTCAGCAGTTAAAGACCTGCTATGCTCTCATTAGTGATAGTCGTCTCTTAATAATGATAAGTTTGATAATGGTCAGTTGCGTTTTTAAGCGTCGAGGTTACACTTGTGCGCTCAAATAGCTTACGCCTGTAAGCCAAAAGGTAATGTAAAGAATGGCCAAGTTAGATTTTCATATCGTAAAACGTATTCGTGAACAAATTGCGAAGGGTAGTACTCGTGTTGCGCTTAAACATAAAGTCGGCGACACATGGCAAGGTATTACTTGGGAGCAGTTTGGTCAGCAAGTAGATGCTTTGTCACTTGCGCTTTTGGCTCAGGGATTGGGCGTCCAAGATAAGATCGGTATTTTCTCAAATAACATGCCGCAATGGACCATTGCTGATTTTGCAGCACTGCAATTGCGTGGCGTTACCGTACCTATCTATCCAACTAACACCGCAGCTCAATCGGCTTACATCATTGATAACGCAGACGTCAAAGTGTTGTTCGTTGGTGAGCAGCCACAGTTTGATGCCGCGGTTAGCATTTTCGATGAATGTAAGCAGCTAGAACTGATCGTTGCGATGTCAGATGATATTGACCTAGGCGATCATGCATTTGCCATGACATGGAAAGACTTCGTTGCTAAGGGCGACGTTAGTCACCAAGCTGAGCTAGAAACTCGTTTAGAACATGCGCAAGAAGAAGATCTACTGACCCTGATTTACACCTCTGGTACCACAGGTCAACCGAAAGGTGTAATGCTAGATTACGCGAACATCTCTGCCCAACTTGAAGGTCATGATGAGCGCTTGAGTTTAACTGAAGACGACGTATCGCTGTGTTTCTTGCCATTATCACACGTGTTTGAGCGTGCATGGACATTCTATGTGCTTTATAAAGGTGGTACCAACTGCTACCTGCAAGACACCATGCAAGTACGTGATGCCCTGAGTGAAGTGCGCCCAACCGTGATGAGTGCGGTTCCTCGTTTTTATGAGAAGATCTTCTCTGCGATCCACGAGAAAGTGTCACGTGCACCATTCCATCGCAAAATTATGTTTACTTGGGCGGTCAACATGGGTGCGAAGATGGCTGCTTGTCATCAAGAAAACCGCAAGCCATCACTAATGCTACGTAAATCTTATGCTTTGGCAGACAAGCTAGTGTTGAGCAAGCTACGTGCATTATTGGGTGGACGCATTAATTTCATGCCATGTGGTGGCGCGAAGCTAGATGAAACCATTGGGCGTTTTTTCCACGCAATTGGCATCAATGTTAAGCTTGGCTACGGTATGACAGAAACCACGGCAACCGTATCTTGTTGGGATGATCAATGCTTTGATCCGAGCTCTATCGGTATGGCAATGCCAGGCGCTCAAGTTAAGATTGGTGAAAACAACGAAATTTTAGTGCGCGGTCCAATGGTGATGCGTGGCTACTACAAAATGCCAGAGGAAACTGAGAAGACGTTTGACGAACATGGCTTCTTGAAGACTGGCGATGCAGGCTACATTGATGAAAATGGCAACTTGTTCATTACTGACCGCATCAAAGAACTGATGAAGACTTCAAACGGTAAGTACATTGCACCTCAAGTCGTAGAAGGTGCAATCGGTAAAGACCACTTCATTGAGCAGATTGCTGTCATCGCAGATACACGTAAATTTGTATCGGCTCTGATTGTTCCGTGTTACGACTCACTTGAAGAGTATGCGAAAGAACTAAATATCAAGTACCACGATCGTGTTGAATTGATCAAACATCATCAGATTGTTGAGATGCTTGAGAAGCGTGTTAATGACCTGCAGAAAGAACTGGCTAAGTTTGAACAAGTTAAGAAATTCAAACTTTTACCTAAAGCATTCTCGATGGATGATGGTGAGTTGACCCCAACACAAAAACTTCGTCGTAAAGTCATTAACGACAAATACCAAGACGAAATCGAAGAAATGTACACTGAAAAGTCTGATAAAAAGTAACTTAAGCTAACTTAGATTTCAGATTGATGAAAATGTCCCCAGTTGCCTGATCTTGTGCTGCTGGGGATTTTTTATGACCGTCTTTCACACTTTTAGTTGTGACTTATGAAGGAAGTTTCGCTGAAAGTTGCTATTTCTATTGAAATTATTCACTTTATTTTCTTTTGGTTTCTTATCTTGATTCTATTTTGCGCTACTTAGTTAGCGTCAAACCCTGCCTTTGTTCTGATTTATAGCATCTTGTTTAAAATTTGATTCAACTCTCATTAGACCCGTTGATAATAAAACGTTACATTTGTTGTGTTACCTTGCGTTTTGTTATGACAGACGTAAGACATAGCTGAAAAAGTGGAAGTATTTCTATTAGGCTACGAATAAGACCTAGACTATGTAAAACCAGACCAAACCGTTGGCCTTACGGTGAGGAAAACTGGTAAGGAGAGCAAATTATGACAGCAATGTTGTCAGGCGCAGAGATGGTTGTGCAATCTCTGATTGAAGAGAGCGTAGAGCAAATCTTTGGTTACCCTGGTGGGTCCGTTTTAGATATCTACGACGCACTGCACGCCAAAACCGATCAAATCAAACACGTACTAGTAAGACACGAACAAGCCGCTACCCATATGGCAGATGGCTATGCGCGAGCGACGGGCAAGCCCGGAGTCGTACTGGTATGTTCTGGTCCTGGTGCAACCAATACCATCACAGGTATTGCGACTGCATACATGGATTCAATTCCAATGATTGTTATCTCAGGTAACGTACCAAACAACCTGATTGGTAATGATGCCTTCCAAGAGTGTGACATTGTGGGTGTTTCACGCCCTGTTGTGAAACACAGCTTCCTCGTTAAGAAAGCGGAAGACATTCCTGAAACGATCAAAAAAGCGTTCTACATCTCGACAACAGGTCGACCGGGACCGGTTGTGATTGATTTGCCGAAAGATATTTTGAACCCGCAAATCAAGCTTCCTTACGAGTACCCAGAAAGCATTTCGATGCGTTCATATAAGCCAACGACGTCTGGTCACAAAGGTCAGATCAAAAAAGCGTTGAAGTCGCTTGTTGAAGCGAAGAAACCAGTACTGTACATCGGTGGTGGGGCGGTAATTTCCGGTGCGCATGAGCATATTCAAACGCTATCGGAGCAGTTAAACCTTCCTGTTGTAAGCACACTAATGGGGTTAGGTGCCTTCCCGGGTACACATAAAAACTCGCTTGGTATGCTAGGTATGCACGGTACTTACGAAGCTAACATGGCGATGCATGAAGCGGATCTTATCTTTGGTATTGGGGTACGTTTTGATGACCGTACGACCAATAATCTAGAGAAGTATTGTCCGAATGCTAAAGTGATGCACATTGATATTGACCCATCTTCTATCTCGAAAAATGTGAAAGTTGATTTGCCTATCGTAGGTTCTGCTGAAAAAGTATTAGCGACCATGGTTGGTCTGCTCAACGAGCAGGGCAATAACAACGATCAAGAAGCGATAGGTCAGTGGTGGGAAGACATTCAAGTATGGCGAGATCGCAACTGCTTGGCGTATGAGACATCTCCTGAGCGCATTAAGCCGCAACAAGTTATCGAAACACTGCACAAGCTAACCAAGGGAGACGCTTACGTTGCGTCTGATGTGGGACAGCACCAGATGTTTGCGGCACTGTACTATCCATTTAATAAGCCACGCCGTTGGATTAACTCGGGTGGTCTCGGCACAATGGGCTTCGGTCTACCTGCTGGTATGGGTGTGAAATTCGCAATGCCAGAAGAAGAAGTGGTGGTTGTGACTGGTGATGGCAGTATCCAAATGAATATTCAGGAGTTGTCGACGGCCATGCAATACGACATCCCTGTAAAAATCATTAACTTGAATAACCGTTTTCTAGGCATGGTAAAACAATGGCAAGACATTATTTATCAAGGTCGTCACTCTAACTCGTACATGAGTTCTGTTCCTGATTTTGCAGCGATTGCAGAAGCTTATGGTCACGTCGGTATTCGTATCGAAACGCCAGATCAGCTAGAAGCGGGTCTCCAAAAGGCGCTCGACATGAAAGATCGTTTGGTGTTTGTCGACATCAACGTAGATGAAACCGAACACGTTTACCCAATGCAGATCAAAGGCGAGGGTATGGACAAGATGTGGCTAAGCAAAACGGAGCGTACTTAATATGAGACACATTATTTCTTTGTTAATGGAAAACCAGCCAGGTGCTTTGTCTCGCGTTGTCGGTTTGTTTTCTCAGCGTGGTTACAACATTGAATCGTTGAACGTATCACCAACTGATGACGAAACACTGTCGCGTCTAAATATCACGACTAACTCTGATGAAATGCAGTTGGAGCAGATTCAGAAGCAACTGCATAAGCTGATCGATGTGCTCAAAGTGCAAGAAGTCACGGAATTTGACCATATCGAGCGCGAACTGATGATGGTCAAGGTGAAAGCGAGTGGTTTTGCTCGTGCTGAAGTGAAGCGTACCGCGGATATTTTCCGTGGTCAGATTGTTGATGTCACGGCTTCTCAATACACGGTGCAACTTGCGGGTACCAGCGAGAAACTGGACGCTTTCATCCAAGCGATTTCGGAAGTTACGGAAGTGGTCGAAGTGGCTCGAAGCGGTGTCGTAGGCATTGCTCGCGGGGAACGTTGCCTCAAGCCTTAATGAAATCTGATGCATTTAAGAAAAGCCATCGTTGTTCGATGGCTTTTTGTTTAGAAAATAACAAACAGTGATATAATTGCTGCTTTCGTAATCAATGTGAGTAGTAGAACGCGTGAAAGTCAGGAAGTTAGTCAGCGCTTTGTTGGCGACGACGCTATTTTTTAGCGCGCTCATCTCAATCTACTACTATCAGAAATATCAAACGCTGTTAGCGGATAACGTCAAGAGCACCGCTAAAGAAGCTCTTCATCAACTCGCGTATTCCGAGCGAGAATATAACAACGTTCAAGATCAAATCTCTTCCATCAGTGATCTACTCGGTCATAGCCAAAGCCTTTATGATTATTTACGTGATCCTAGCGACAAAAATCTCGCCATTTTACAGGAGGTGTGGAGCTCAGTCGCCGTTAACCAAAAATGGTATCGACAGATACGTTTCCTAAACCTTGAAGGGCAAGAGAACGTACGGATTAATTACGACTTCAAAACGGGCATTGCTGCGCCAGCTCAGGTTTTGCAAGATAAGTCCGAGCGAGCTTATTTCCAATTCGCTCAGAATCTTAGCAATGACCAGATCGGCTCTTGGGGGATAGAGTTAGAACGAGAAAATAGTGAGCTCGTTTATCCGTACAGTCCATCGATTCGTATCATGATGCCTGTTGCGATGGATGGCACGCGCGAAGGCTATCTGGTACTGAACATCAACGTTCAATATTTGTCGTCACGTTTAAATTACTCACCTGTAAGAGATTTTAACATCGAGCTTATCAACCAAGCGGGTTACTACGTTGCGAGCTCTCATAATGACAAGCTGTATGGCGATATTATTCCTGCTCGCTCTCGATTCAACTTTGGTTTGCTTCACCCCAAAGTTTGGCAGAACATGGGTGCAGAAAAGATGGGCTACGAATACGATGGTAACCATCTGGTGATCTTTAATACGATTAACTTTGTGCCGGGGGAGTCTCTTCATTTAATTATCGATCTTTCGCAAGAACAGCTCTTAGAGCGAGCTGATCGAGACATTGATGACTTATTGCAAGAAGCTCTCTTTGTTTTAAGCTTGATGCTGGTTTTCGCGCTCCCGATAACAACTTTAGCACTGCACTATCGTCGCCATAGCATTGAGTCCAAGCTGGCTCGAGCGGCACTGGATGGCATGACCGCAGTGATGATATCGGATACTTCACACCGAATTATGATGGTTAACCAAGAGTTCGAAAATATGATGGGTTATTCGAATTCTCGCTTACGAGGCTGGAATGCCCACAATCTGATTTTTATCCCCGAAGACATTGAAAATATTCTGGCGATTTGGAATCAACTGGGTGTTGAGCAAGTATGGGAAGGTGAGGTGCGTTGTCGTACTAAACTTAATCACGTATTTACTGCCATTATGCGTATTCAAGCCATTATGGCAAAGTCTGGTAAGGTCAGTTATTACATCACTTCACTGGTGGATATTTCGGAGCGTAAAGAGCTAGAAGAAAAGCTGCGCAACTTAAGTGAGAAAGATGGTTTAACCAGCCTTTGGAACCGCCGTAAATTTGAAGAGCAGCTTGCACAATATACCAACTTGGTTGAACGCTATCCGAATACACCCACGACTTGTTTAGCCTTGTTTGATATCGACCATTTCAAGCGTATCAACGATGAACTGGGGCATGATGAAGGCGACAAAGTCATTTGTACGGTGGCTGAAACTTTACTTCGTGGGGTGAGAAGCACCGACTTCGTGGCTCGAGTTGGTGGAGAGGAGTTCGCGGTGATCATGCCGCACACTACTACGCAAGAGGCAGAAGTGGTTTTGAATCGCTTGCGTGTTGCAGTAGAGCTAAGTAGTGACCGTTCAGTGACCGTAAGTGTGGGTTACAGCGATGTGACTGCGGATAGAACTCGCAGTTACAAATGTGCCGATATTGCCCTGTACGAGTCAAAAAGTGCAGGGCGGAACCGAGTGTCGATTTGTCACAGTTTTGATGACATTGCTTAGAGGCGATGAGAAAAAGCAGTAATTGGCTTCTCTAGCAAATAAAAAAATCGGGATAACCCCGATTTTTTGCTATCTATTGGGCGACGATTGATTAAGCCGTTTCTAGCTCTAGTACAGTTTCAATACGCTGCATTGAGCTCAATAAATGCTTATCAAGCAGTGTCATTGCTTCTTCGCTGTTCTTCGCAAGAACAAGCTTCATGATCATCTCATGTTCATCAATGTTGAACAGAGCATCTTGCTCAGAGTTCAATGTTTGCATCGCAAAGTAGCGGTAGCGTTTGATTTGGTTGATCAGATCACTGAAGAACTCAAACATGTTCTTTGAATCGGCACCTTCCAACAAAGAGACGTGGAACTGATGGTGGCGCTCTTCCCACTCTTTCCAACAGAATGTTTCGTCAAAGTTCAGACGAGATAGCTTATGGTATGACGTTAGCACGTCCAATTCCCAGCTTTCATCACCCGCCAAGATTGCTTTCTTAAGCAGTACAGAAGAAACCACACGAAGGCTTTCGTATAGGTCGTTCAATTCTTTTTTGCACACAGGCGCAACCCAACAGCCTTTTTGTGGCTCAAGCTTTACATACTTGCTCCAAGACAGTTGCACAAGTGCTTCGCGGATAGGTGATGCACCAACGTTGTATTTCTCTTTCAGGTCAGCAACCACAAGCTTTTGACCTGGCTTTAATTCACCCGTCAGGATGTCCTGACAGATCATTTTCGAAACTTTGTCGGTAAGAGTAGGACTGGACACAAGCAACCTCATGAAATTTTATTATCGTGACGACAACTAAACAGTACGTAGTTCGGTTGTGATTGATAATACAGCGTACTGATTATGAGGGCAAGATTAAATATATAAAAAAAGAGGGCCGAAGCCCTCTTTTTTATTGAACTGATGATTGAATTCTTCAGTCTTATAGAACGTGTACAGAAGCTGTGTTCGTTGTGCCTGAAGCTACTAGAGCACCAGAAACCATAACAACGATATCGCCTTTGTTGCCTAGACCTGATTCTAGAGCAAGTTCTTTACCTGCTACGTAGAACGCGTCAGTGCTTTGGATAGACTCAACAACTACTGGAGTAACACCTTTAGTTAGAACTAGCTGTGCAGCAGTCTTAGTGTTAGTCGTTAGTGCTAGGATGTTTGCAGTTGGGAAGTACTTACGTACTGAACGTGCAGACTTACCACCTTCAGTTGCAACAACGATAAGTGGAGCAGCTAGTTTTTCAGCTGTGTCTACCGCGCCTTTACATACTGCTTCAGTGATGCGAAGACGTGGGCTGTCTAGACGAGAACCTAGCTCAGCTTTTAGAGCTGAATCAGTACGGTTCGCGATTTGAGCCATGATAGTTACCGCTTCAACTGGGTACTTACCTTTAGCAGTTTCACCAGAAAGCATAACTGCGTCAGTACCGTCCATTACCGCGTTAGCAACGTCGCCAGCTTCCGCACGAGTAGGACGTGGGTTGTTGATCATAGAATCAAGCATTTGAGTTGCAGTGATAACCATCTTACGTGCACGGTTACACTTCTCGATCATCATCTTCTGAGCGAAGATTACTTCTTCAGCTGGGATTTCAACACCTAGGTCACCACGAGCAACCATGATGCCGTCAGAAAGCTCTAGGATCTCGTCGAAGTTATCAACACCTTCTTGGTTCTCGATTTTAGAGATGATGTGGATGTTCTCGCCGCCGTTTGCAGCAAGTACTTCACGGATTTCTTGAACGTCAGAAGCTTTACGGATGAAAGAAGCAGCTACGAAATCAACGCCTTGCTCACAACCGAATTTAAGGTCGTTCTTATCTTTTTCAGATAGTGCAGGTAGGTTTACAGAAACGCCTGGAAGGTTAACACCTTTGTTTTCGCCTAGAGCACCGTTGTTAAGAACTTTACACTTAACTTCAGTTTCAGAAGTTGCAAGCACTTCCATTTCGATTAGACCGTCGTCTACTAGGATAGTGTTACCAACGTTTAGGTCGTTAGCAAAACCAGCGTAAGTTACTGCAACTTTGTCTTTGTTACCTACAACTGAGATGTCAGTTGTGAAAGTGAATTCTTGACCAGCTACTAGATCAACGTCGTTGCCGTCTTCTAGTTTGATAGTGCGGATTTCTGGACCTTTAGTGTCTAGAAGGATTGCAAGTTGTTTGCCTGTAGCTTCCATTACTTGGCGGAAGTTCGCGATACGAGTGCCGTGCTCTGCGTAGTCACCGTGAGAGAAGTTAAGACGCATAACGTTCATGCCAGCGTTTACTAGTTCAGTTAGCTTCTCTACAGATTCAGTTTTAGGGCCAATCGTACAAACGATTTTGGTCTTTTTCATGGAAGATACTCTCCGGTAAGTATAGTTACAATTTGAAAGTCGGTTGTTTACTCTGAAGTTAGGGCGTTTTGATGACATTTAGTGCCTGTCACCCACCGATTTTCCGCCGCATTATTGGAACTTCAGATTCTGTAAGTCTTTCACCAAGTTTAGTCATTTTATGACTAAAAGATCGGCGATTTTGGTTACCTTTTTGTGACTAATCCCACTTTATATGCAGAAAGTTGCAAAAAAATAACCTTCAATTCTGTAATTTTTTTTCTTTTCGGTGGCGAATTCTACCACCGAATGAATCCAATATCACTGTTTAAGAATTGTCTTAGGACAAGGTTTTATCGAGAAATATTAATTTTTTGGATCGAAATAAATGGACTTAAAAGTTTCGTTTTGACTATAATAAATTTCAAACCGAAACTTAAAATCAAAACATAAATGTCGAAACGAAACACTCAACTAAGAAGACACGCCATTTCTAACCTAGTAAATGAGCTTGGGGAAGTCAGCGTTGATGAACTGGCGCAGAAATTTGAAACCTCAGAAGTCACGATTAGAAAGGACTTAGCTTCTTTAGAGAAAAATGGACAACTTTTGCGCCGTTACGGTGGTGCGATTTCGATTCCAACCGAAGTTATTCATGAAGAATTGAGTCCAATTGTTTCGAGTCGAAAGTTAAGTCTAGCAAAAGCGGCAGCATCACTGATTCGTGATCATAACCGAATTGTGATCGATAGTGGCAGCACAACAGCGGCATTGATTCAGCAATTAAACGACAAACGTGGTTTGGTTGTAATGACCAACTCGTTGCATGTCGCAAATGCACTTAACGAATTAGAGAGCGAACCAACCCTGTTAATGACAGGTGGAACTTGGGATACGCACTCAGAATCCTTCCAAGGCAAAGTAGCCGAATCTGTACTAAGAGCTTACGACTTTGACCAGCTGTTTATCGGTGCTGATGGTATCGATTTAGAGCGCGGAACCACAACGTTCAATGAATTGGTTGGCTTAAGCAAAGTCATGGCAGAAGTCTCTCGTGAAGTCATTGTTATGATCGAGTCTGAAAAAGTCGGACGCAAAATTCCGAACTTAGAGTTGGCTTGGGACCAAATTGATGTATTGGTTACCGACGCAGAGTTACAGCCAGAACACAAAGCACAGATTGAACAACATGGCGTAAAAGTCATTTGCGCCTAATCTAACTAAGTAAACAGTTTCATATTTCACTTCCCTCTGGATAAAGGCCTTTGCTTGCTGCCTCTATTTGAAACCATGGCTAGGGAAGAACAAAACTACAAACGGAGATAAACACATGTGTGGAATCGTAGGTGCAGTAGCACAACGAGATGTTGCAGAAATTTTGGTTGAAGGTCTACGTCGCTTGGAATACCGCGGTTATGACTCAGCGGGCGTAGCGATCGTTGATGGCGAAACCAACCTAACGCGTATTCGTCGTCTAGGTAAAGTACAAGAGCTGGCAGACGCAGTTGATCAAGCAAAAGTGATCGGCGGTACTGGTATCGCACACACTCGTTGGGCAACACACGGTGAGCCTTCAGAAGTGAACGCACACCCACACATGTCTGGTGACATCGCAGTGGTACACAACGGCATCATCGAAAACCACGAAGAGCTACGTGAGCTACTTCAATCTCGCGGTTACGTATTTGAATCTCAAACGGATACTGAAGTTATCGCTCACATGGTTGAGTGGGAGCTTCGCACTTCAGAAACATTGCTTGAAGCAGTACAAAAAACAGCAAAACAACTTGAAGGTGCATACGGTACAGTGGCACTGGATCGTAAAGATCCTTCACGTATTGTTGTGGCGCGCTCAGGTAGCCCAATCGTTATTGGTTTTGGTGTGGGTGAAAACTTCCTCGCGTCTGACCAACTTGCGCTACTTAACGTAACACGCCGTTTCATGTACCTAGAAGAAGGTGATGTTGCTGAGATCACTCGTCGTGACGTAACGGTATTTGATGCAACAGGTGAGCGTGTAGAACGCGAAATCACAGAATCAAACGCGGAACACGACGCAGGTGACAAAGGTCAATACCGTCACTTCATGCAGAAAGAGATCTACGAACAACCAACAGCGTTGATCAACACAATGGAAGGTCGTATCACGGCAGACTCTGTTGTCACTGAAGCAATCGGTGTTAACGCGGCAGAAATCCTAAGCAAAGTGGAACACGTACAAATCGTTGCATGTGGTACATCTTACAACGCAGGTATGACAGCACGTTACTGGTTTGAAGACATTGCGGGCGTGAGCTGTGATGTAGAAATCGCGTCTGAATTCCGTTACCGCAAGTTTGTGACGCGTCCAAACAGCCTATTGATCACGCTTTCTCAATCTGGTGAAACCGCCGATACGCTAGCAGCACTTCGCCTAGCAAAAGAGAAAGGTTACATGGCGGCAATGACCATCTGTAACGTAGCGGGTTCTTCTTTGGTTCGTGAGTCTGACTTCGCATTCATGACACGTGCAGGCGTGGAAATCGGTGTGGCATCAACTAAAGCGTTCACGACTCAGCTTTCTGCGCTACTCATGCTAGTGACGGCACTTGGTAAGCAACAAAACCGCATTAGCAAAGAGAAAGAAAAAGAGATCGTAGAAGCGCTTCACGCTCTACCGAAACAAATCAATGCAGCGCTGTCTTTCGAAAAAGAAATTGAAGCACTAGCACCAGACTTTGCCGATAAACACCACACTCTATTCCTAGGTCGTGGTGAGTTCTACCCAATCGCGATGGAAGCGTCTCTAAAACTAAAAGAGATCTCTTACATTCACGCAGAAGCCTACGCGGCAGGTGAATTGAAACACGGTCCTTTAGCATTGATCGATGCAGATATGCCAGTTGTGGTTGTTGCACCAAGCAACGATCTTCTAGAGAAGCTGAAATCAAACGTTGAAGAAGTACGTGCTCGTGGTGGTCTGCTTTACGTATTTGCCGATGCTGACGCAGGCTTTGAAGGTGATGAGACAATGAAGATCATCACAATGCCACACGTTAGTGAAATCACGGCGGCGATCTACTACACCATTCCAATGCAGCTACTTTCTTACTACGTAGCGCTGATCAAAGGTACGGACGTAGATCAACCACGTAACCTAGCGAAAGCGGTAACCGTAGAATAATCAACACATGGTGTGATTAAGATTACACTTGTTTATGTTGCGCTATGTAAGTAGCGAGAACCTAAAGCGAAGTCACATGACTTCGCTTTTTTTATGCTTGTTGACATGGTTATGATGCGCAATACGTTGACATTCACTTGTTTACTTTCTGACACGTCGGACGGCGAGCATTACTATCGTAAGCCCAACGGATGTGGTTTCTATTGAACTGAAAAGGTCACTATGAAAATCAAACTCTTGGCAGTATGTATTGTTTCTTCGTTCTACCATCACTACGCCTTAGCAGATGAAGAACAAACGCAGCAACGCAAAAGCCAAACAGTATTTATTGATGAAAACGATGATTGGCTACAACTTAAATCTGGCGAGGTGATCAAAGGCGAGTTAACGGGGACAATCAAAGAAGAAACGAACTCGTTCGATCAAGAGATTGAATTTGATAGTGATGATCTTGGTGATCAAGAGATTGAACTGGAAGATATCGCGATATTAGAAACAGCGAGCTTTTTTACCATTCGAACCGCAAGCGGTGATGTTTTCGATGGTTACCTGTCGATTCGTGATGAGCAGCTGTACTTGACTAATGACGGTGAAGAGATGGCGTTTCCTATTACGGATGTTGTATCGATTTATCGCGGGGCAGAGAAAGACTCTGATCATTGGACGACCGAGATTTTCTTTGGTTTAGACATTAGCAAAGGCAACACCGATGAGTTTTCACTGCTCGGTGAAGTGGAAGCGGAAAGAAATACCGTTGGCTCACGCACCAAGTTAAAAGCGAAGCACGAAAAATCCAAGACGAATGATAAAACGACGGCAAACAATAGTTCGTTTGATGGCTCCTACGACATCTATTTGAGCAATCGTCTGTTCTTTCGACCGCTCAAACTCTCTGTACTCAGTGATGAGTTTCAAAACATTGAATACCAGGTTAATGCTTCAATGCAGATGGGTTACTTTATCATTGCCAATTCACAAACAGAGTGGGATGTCTCTATTGGTCCCGGTTATCAGTACACCGATTTTAAGACGGTAGAAGAGGGGGAATCGGGTGACGCGACCAGTAACACGCTGGCGTTTGAATCTAACTTTGAGTATGAACTGACCGATGACATCGATTTAAGCCATACCTATAACCTGAATTGGGCAAGTAACGACGCGGGCGGCGCCCGTCATACCAATGAGCTAGGTTTCGATATCGATCTTGTTGATGATCTTGAACTTAGCATTAAAGCCGTTTGGGATCATGTCTCTGACACCAAAGCCGATTCGGAGGGGGTAGTACCAGAGAAAGACGACTACAAATTCCACTTTGGTTTAACTTACGAGATTTGATTATGCTCCTTGTGAGGCGAAGATGATTGTTGGATTTATGACAAAAATGTCATCTTTGGGATAGGTTGGTGTCAGGTGTCTTGTTGAATAATGAAGTCATTGAAAACAAACACACTGAAAAGGTCATCAACATGAAAGCAATGAAAACCGCTCTCCTTGTCGCAGCTATGGCAATCACTAGCGCATCCGCGTTTGCCAACCCTATCTTCACTAGCGGTAATTATGTGAGCAGAGAAGAGATGAAGACTCTCTCTGTGGAACCTACCGCAACGTCAGATGCCGCATACCAACAAGCTTTCGCTGAACTTAATGCTTTGAAAAGCATGTCGGCTCGTGAGCTTAATAAAGAGCTGAATATCTCTAACTTCAATATTGCATCTAAGAGCACTCATCTGAAAGACAGTGGGTTCATCACGGTTCAAGAACGTATGAACGCAGATGGGCAGCTGGAATATGTCGGTACAGTGAATGTCAAAGTGCACTATGCAGAGCGCGACAGTAATCGATAAAAGTGAAGCGTGAAAAGAGTATGATGTTGTTGCGTCGTACTCTTTTTTTGATGGCTGAGGTAGAGGATAGAAGTTGAAATTACTGATTGTAGAAGATGAATTGAAAGCCGGAGAATACTTGCAAAAAGGGTTGGTAGAATCGGGTTATGTTGTTGACTGGGTGCGCGATGGTGTAGACGGGCTGTATCATGCAACAAGTGAGTCTTATGATCTTATTCTTCTCGATATCATGTTACCAAAGCTCGACGGTTGGCAAGTCCTTAACACCCTGCGTAGCAGTGATATCCATACCCCGGTCATTATGCTTACGGCTAAAGAACAAATTGAGGATCGTGTTCGTGGTTTTGAATTAGGAGCCAATGATTACGTCGTCAAACCTTATGCCTTTGCCGAGCTTCTGGCGAGAATTCAAAATGTGTTTCGCCATCATACTTCCTCGCGAGTTTTAACTTCTTCGCAGACGCTGCAAATAGCCGACCTAAAGCTAGACATGATGAAGCGAGTTGCGACGCGGAACGGGCAAACCATCACTTTAACTGCCAAAGAATACGCGCTACTTGAGCTGTTGATGCGAAAAGAGGGACAAGTCCTATCACGAACGACCATTGCTTCACTGGTGTGGGATATGAACTTTGATAGCGACACCAATGTTATCGATGTTGCCGTTAAGCGATTGCGCCAAAAGGTCGACAAGCCGTTTGAGGTACCTTTGATCCACACCGTTAGAGGGATGGGCTACAAGTTGGAAGCTCTTGATGCGTAAGTTACCAGCCAACCTCTCTATGCAAAACAAGCTCGTTTTGATGTTTGTTGGCACGACATTGGTGGTATATCTCGCTTTAGCATTCATTCTGTATTACACCATCGAACGTCATTTCTTCACCCAAGATTACAACGACACAGTGACCAAATATAACTCGATAGAAAAGACGATGCTGGTCTCACCGGAGTCGGCTTATCTACTTATCGACAATAGCTCTGTCTATATGTGGGCATTTAAAGAGGAAGCACTGACTTACAAAAACTCGACGCTCTCTATCCCTAAGGATTTGTCGTTGACGCTGAGCTCTCCACAGATCTTAAATCAAAACAATGCGATTGAGTGGCGTGAAAACTCGTTAGATATTCGAGCGTTCGCTTTTAAAACCAAAGATGTCACTGTTGTTATTGGCGTGAGCATCAACCATCATCGATTATTCTTAAATAAGCTTGGTTGGATCTTATTTTGGTCTTTAGGCTTCGCATTTATTGCATCGACGCTATTTAGCCGGGTGATCGTAAATCGCGGTTTAAAGCCCATTTTGACCTTAAATAAGCACATTCAACACATCACACCAGAACAGTTGGATATCCGCATTGCCCCAGAAACCTTACCAGTAGAGCTACGTGAACTTGCTACTAAGCACAATGCCATGCTGGATCGGTTACAAACTGGTTTTCATCGTTTGAGTGAGTTTTCTTCTGATATTGCTCATGAGCTCAAAACGCCTTTGACCAATATTACGACCCAAAACCAAGTGATATTAGGCGCGTGCCGTACATCGGAGGAATACCAAGAAGCGATTGCTTCTACGCTTGAAGAGTTAAACCGAATTACCAAGACCATCAATGATTTGCTGTATATCGCAAAAGCGGAGAATAAGCTTATCCATCGACACAATGAGCACTTCGCTGTTCATGAACAGCTTGCTCACTTAATCGAGTACTTTGACATACTGGCGGAAGATTCTGCTTTGAGAATCATCACTTCGGGGCAAGCGATGTTGTACATGGATCGAAATATGTTTGAGAGAGCGGTAGGGAATTTGCTCTCTAATGCCATTCGCCATGCTTATGATGAAACAACGATTCGTGTTGATGTCGAGCAGAGTGATGAGTTTGTCACCATTACCGTTCACAACGTCGGTGAGACGATACCTAAGCAAAATCTACCGTATCTATTTGATCGCTTTTATCGAATCGACAAGTCACGCCAACATTCTGGCAGCGTTGGAGCTGGGCTAGGGTTGTCGATCACACAGTCGATCGTTCACGCTTATGATGGCAAGATCACCGTGACTTCAGAAGAACACCAAACCCAGTTCTGTTTAATATTGCCCGCAGCTAAAGCGTATCCAGAAGCGGAATCACTTCCTCAAGAGATGCTTTAATTATCACTTTATCTTTAAATTCCTGCAGTGGTGGCAGTAAATCTGGAATCATCACGGCGTGGCATTCAGCAGCGAGAGCAGCTTTAATGCCATTGTTCGAATCTTCCAATACAAGACTCTCTTTTGCATCGATGCCGAGGTGGTGATAAGCCATTTGATAGCAGTCGGGGTTGGGCTTACCACGTTCTACATCTTCAGCGGTAATCACTAAATCGAACTGGGTAAGGTACTCAGTATTATTGAAGTTATGTTTTACTTCTGGGAGATGAGAAGAGGTCACAATAGCAGTGAGCAAACCACGTTGTTTAATGGCTCGTAACAACGAATCGAAACCAGGTTTGAGCGCAATACCTTGGTCTCTGAGGTGATGGAAATGCTCATCTCGCACAGCCTTGTAGCGCGGCATATCGATGGCTTGTTGAAAATGCTCGGCGAGTATTCTTTCACATTCAGGGTCTTGGACGCCGATGAATTGTTGATAGAAATCATCAGTGATGGCTAAGCCTTGCTCGGTGGCGGCGTACTGCCAACTCTGTTTGTAGATAGACTCGGTGTCGAAAATCAGTCCATCCATATCAAAAAGTACAGCTTTTAACATTGGTAGAGCTCCTACGTAGGGTGTAGAGCGGCTGACATTGATTATGTTGTTATACCCAAGCAACCTCGAATCCTTTTGAAGGTAACTTGGGTATAAATAGCGTTAGAATGGGCTCTCTTTGCCGAGTTCATTACAGATTTCGACAATAGCAAGCGAGAGCCCTGACTTAATGATTTGTTGTTGACGTTGCAGTTGAAGCTGATAAAACTCAAGGTCGATATCGTCATCTGGTTCGCTGACTTCGAGTTGTACCATACCCATCTTCTTCACCAAGTGCAGTTTTTTGATTGGCTCTAGAATATTAGGGTCTGTGAACTCGTAATCAGAAGCGTCACTATTGAGTTGGTTTTTGAGTTTGATGATGTCTTCGATGTCGTGATAAATGTCATCGGGAAGCACACCTAAGCCAAACAATAACTTCAAACGAACAGATAGATCGCCCAGCGGTCCTGAGTCTTGTAGCAGCGGACCGACCACAGATTGGACAGCGAAGTTATCTTTACGAAAAATTCTTTGCACTAGCCCATCGATCGAATCGTTAAATACGTCGACGGTTGCAATAAAAAAGCCTCGTACCGAAGGTGCGCTGTTTAATCGCTCAATGATCTCGGTTTCGTTGATGTTATCTGCCATATACTGAATACATTTCTAATTATTAGTATCCCCATCTCTTTAAGTGGATAAGGATATAGAAGGGGAGCCAAGCTCCCCTAGGTAAATCAAAGTTGGTTGTAAAGTGTCTCGATTTGAGCCACTTCAGCACTGTCTTCTGCAAGACCTGTGTATGTCGCTAGCGTCTTCTTCACACCCACTTCTTTTAATGAGGTTTGCAGTTCTACTGCTTGTGGGTCGGTGTCGTTAGTGTACTTCAACGCAGCAGCAATGCCTTTCAAAAGAGTTTTATTTTCAGTGCCATACTCAATTGTACCGAGTAAAGGCTTCACTAATCTATCGTTCGCCCCCAATTTACGAATTGGTTGGCGACCAACACGATCAACTTCATCAACTAAATAAGGGTTGGCAAAGCGACCTAGGATCTTTTCGATGTAAGCGTTGTGCATGTCGCGGTCAAAACCGTAGCGTTTGATCAGTACTTCTCCGCTTTCTTGCATTGCTTGTTTTACTTCTGCGTGAATGCTTGGGTCTTCAATTGCTTCGCGAATAGTGCGATGTCCTTTCAAGCAACCTAAGTAAGCGGTAATGCAGTGACCCGTATTTAGGGTGAACAGCTTACGCTCGACAAACGCCATTAGATTGTTGGTTCTTTCCATGCCTGCGATATCAGGGATTTCACCTTTGAATTGCTGTTCATCCACAATCCATTCACTAAAACTCTCTACCGTGACTTCTAGTGGGTCATCGTTCGCGGCTTCTGCTGGTGGTACGATGCGGTCCACTGCGGAGTCGACGAAGCCAACTAGCTCGTCTGCTTTCGCGTGTAATGATTCATCCAAATGTTTGTACACTTCACCTTTTAGGTGAGTCGTGCCACGAACCATGTTTTCGCACGCGATGATGTTCAACGGTTTTTCGTTGCCTGCCGCAAAGCGCTTTGCAATGCCGGTCGCGATGGTTTTTGCAATGATGTCCAGTACGTTGGGACCTACGGCAGTTGTTACCAAGTCAGTTTTTACAATGCGATCGATGACATCTTCGCTGGCGGAGTTAACAGCGGTGACGTGGGTTACGGTGTCAATCTGGCATTCCGTACCGACCACTTTTACTTTGTATTCTTGTTTGTGGCTAAGTTGATCAACCAGTGGAGCATCAACGTCTGCAAATGTGACCTCGACTTCTGCATCTGCCAATAGTTTTCCGATGAAGCCACGACCAATGTTACCTGCGCCAAAATGAACTGCGTTTTTCATAATTCTTACCTACCAATGTCTGAAATGTTGACTAAAACGAATCTAGGGTGAGGCCAACCGCATAGGGGGTGACAGCTGACCTCGGTTTGCTCAGGAGCAAATTAAAAGGAGTGATTAAGCCGCTTGCTGACCACCAAGGATGTTCAGAATCTCTTCTACATCGTTGGTGCTAGTTAGCTTCTCAATTGCCTCCGGCTCATCGAGCGCGTTTGTAATGGTGGTAATCACCTGGATGTGCTCATCGTTCTTAGCGGCAATGCCGATAACCAGTTTTGCTACATCATCGTCGTCTTCAGTAAATTGGATACCCGCAGGGTATTGGCAGATTACAATGCCTGTTTTCTTCACGCGGTCTTTCGCTTCTACTGTACCGTGAGGTACTGCGATAGATTCGCCTAGGTAAGTTGGAACCAACGCTTCACGTTCAAACATCGCGTCTACGTATTCTGGTTCTGCGTAGCCAAGTTCAACCAATTTGTTGCCTGCAAAGCGAATGGCTTCTTCTTTGTTGGCTGCTTTCAAACCTAGGTGAATGTTCTCACGTTGAATTTGGAATACAGATGGTTGCTGTGGCTCAAAGCTGTCGTCGTTCGCCGCCATTACCGACACTTTTACCATTTGGTCGTCATTGGCTGCGGATTGGTTTTGTGCTGCTAGTAGTTTGGTGACTAGCTGGTTGTACATTTCGCTGTCTAGGAAGTTCGTCAATGAAATGTGGTGTGCGTTCGGAGCATGCTTACGTGCACGATCCGTTAAGTCTTTATGAGTAATCACGATATCTGCACTCTCTGGTAAGCTGTTAATAGCAAGGTTGGTTACATGGATGTTCAGACCGGCGTCTTGAACCTTTTTGCGCAGCATGCTTGCACCCATTGCGCTTGAACCCATGCCCGCATCGCAAGCGACAATGATGCTTTGTACTGTCGCTAGGTCTACGTCACCTTTGCTTTGGCTGTTTACCACCGCATCGTTTTTAGATGCAGATTTCATGTCTTTCATTTGTGATGTTGCTTTCTCTAGTGCAGCTTCATCACCGTCTTCTTCTGTTGACGTTTGCGTCTTCATTAGTAGTGCCGCTACTGCGAATGACACACCTGTTGCTGCTGCGATAGATGCGAGTACACCTACGATTGAACCTTTCTGAGTCATCAACAAGATAGCGAAGATTGAACCTGGTGATGCTGGAGAAACGATACCTGCGTTAAACATTGTTAGAACGAATACGCCAGTCATACCACCAGCAATAGCTGCTAGGATTAGGCGAGGGTTCATTAAAATGTATGGGAAGTAAATTTCGTGGATACCGCCGAAGAAGTGGATGATTGATGCACCACCGGCAGTTTGACGAGCCGTTCCTTTACCAAACACCATGTAAGCCAGCAAGATACCTAGACCAGGACCTGGGTTCGCTTCGATTAGGAAGAAGATAGATTGACCTGTCTCAGACGCTTGTTGGATACCTAGTGGAGAGAAGATACCGTGGTTGATCGCGTTGTTTAGGAACAGGATCTTCGCAGGTTCAACGAAGATTGAAGTCAGTGGTAACAGGTGAGCAGATACTAGGAAGTTAACGCCAGCTGCTAAGCCACCAGATAGAATTTTTACGAATGGACCGATAAAGATAAAAGCAAGAATCGCACATAGCATGCCGATGATGCCTGCAGAGAAGTTGTTAACCAACATCTCAAAGCCACTTTTTACTTTACCGTCGATGTAGTTATCGAATTTTTTGATCGCCCAGCCACCCATCGGACCGACCATCATTGCACCCATAAACATTGGGATGTCTGTACCGACAATCACACCCATTGTTGTGATTGCGCCGACTACCGCACCGCGATCGCCACCGACTAATTTACCACCGGTATAACCGATAAGCAGTGGTAGCAAGTAGGTAATCATAGGACCAACCATAGAGGCTAACGTTTCGTTAGGTAGCCATCCAGTTGGGATGAATAGAGCAGTGATAAAGCCCCACGCGATAAACGCGCCGATGTTTGGCATTACCATGTTTGACAGAAAACGACCAAAATTTTGTATCTTGATCTTGGCATCTGGTGATATCATAACAATTCCCCGTTCGATGTTCTGATGAATATTGTTGTAGTAAACGGTTCGCCAAAACCGCTTGTTTGATTGCTTAGTACCCAATCAATTTACCACACATTTTCCAATTGGAACTGACAACGGGTTTTTCGTGATCTACGCCCGCATTTCCTAGGCTGAGAAACGGTTTTTAAGTGACTTGGATCGACTTATTGACCTGTAAATAAATAACAAAAAGCCACTTTTAAATCTGTCAATAAAAATACTAGTGATCAATTCGATCTTCTGACAAATTAAAATCCAAAATACTTTGTGATTTAGATCACTTTTGATTTCTTTTGAAATCCGAATTAAATACCGCAAGCGATCAATGTCACACTTTGTGTTGTATTGCTTGATCTTGTAAGTGTGATCTACATCTGGTTTGGTAATTTGTGAAAGTTTTTGACGTAATTAGCGTGACCAATGTCATCGCTAAGGTTTTGATAAATTGCGTTGATGAATGTCTTTTCGAGCCACTTCACGCAGTGATATGTCATTAGTGATAGAAAGATTAGAAGTGCATTGCTCTAGGGCTTCATTCTATCCATGACAACGCACTTTTCATTGATATTTCAATACTCAGCGGTGTTGACCTAAGTAACGGTGAGCCTGCTCGCCCCCCATGTACCGTGCTAATGTTTTTTCTTGGACATTACGCAAGTCAACCATGATCAATCCATCCAAAGCGTTGTTGAATGCTGGGTCTACATTGAAGCAAACCAGCTTGCCGTTGAGACTTAAATACTGACGTAGCAACACTGGCACACCTTTCCCTTCGTCAATTCTGGCAATCACTCGAGACAGTAGTTGTAAATCGCCTAATGCCGTAAGCATGCTGGTATTCCAACCACGATGGTTCTCTGGCAGAGGGTTATATGGCGTGACGTGTTCCGCACAGTCTTTGTCATAGTGGTGCAGTGTCATTGATTGAGCCAACAACTGGCGTGCTGTGTCGCTGTAGTCATTGCTGATACTGACTGGACCAAATAGGTGTGTGTAATCTGGGTTTTGATGTACGAAGGTCGCAATGCCTTTCCACAGTAGCAATAATGCACTCATGCTCTTTTGATATTGCTGAGCGATCACCGAACGCCCCATCTCGATCGATTTTCCCATCTGATCTAAAAAGCATTGGTCATAGTTAAACAGCGTACGTGAATACAGACCTTCTACACCACGCTTCTCAATCAGTTGATCAACCAAACCTAAGCGATAAGCGCCGACCAAGCATTGGTTTTCTCTGTCCCACACAAATAGGTGCAGATAGTCATGATCGAAGTGATCAATATCTATCGCTAATCCAGTGCCTTCACCAACTTGACGAAAATTGAATTCACGTAGACGACCAATTTCATGCAGTAGAGAAGGAATGCTCTTCGCCTCAGCACAATAGACATCGAACTCTCCACTTTCGAGTAGCTTTGCTTCTTCTGGTAGGTTGTTCAGCTCTCCAAGCAATTCGCCTATGGGTAACCCTGCCGCAATTGGAGAGAGCATTTCCGAAGAGGATGAGGGCTTAATTGGTTGGGTGTCACGATTAAGTAAATAAGTATTGAGGCGCAAATAGTTCACGACCTGATCATCGTTAAGTGTGTTGAGTTCTTTAAATTTTATGGCTTGCCCAAACGAAAGCTTGATGGTTTGTGCGTGTTTGTTCAATAGCTCTCGACCAAGCATTAGGGTGCGCAAAAGTGGGTGGATTTTCCCCGCCATGTAAAAGCGTTTGGAATTTTGACCACTGATAAAGACTGGAACCGTAGTCGCTTTGTTTTTGCGGATAAGGCTACTGACACTGCGGCTCCACTCTTTGTCTTCTATACGTTGTGGTTTCGCATCGACTAATTGCGATACTTCACCGGCAGGAAAGACGAGTAATAAGCCACCATTAGCCAGATGCTTGTTGGCTGCTCTAAGCGCTTTCATGTTGGATTTGACAGCGTCTTTGCCTTCAAATACATCGACGCCAATGAAGAGCTGATCCAGCTCAGGAACGGTCTTAAGGTATTGATTGGCTAAGATTTGAATATCACCCCTGACCATCAACAGCAGCTCCGCCAAAATCACGCCTTCCACACACCCTAGAGGGTGGTTCGCCACAATGACGGTTGCACCTTGCTTAGGAACAGAGTCGAGTGAACCATGAGTGATACGATAATCGATGCCCAAGATATCTAGGGTAAAGCGGAGAAAGGTTTTGGTGTCGGCACTGATAGGTCGTCGGGCGTAGAACTTATCAAGTTGGTTTAAACCCGTTGCCCATTCAGTAACATTTTCACCAATGCCAAATGGCGTTTTACGAGGGAGACGAAAGGGGGTCGAACTATCCATATTTACCTCAGCGTACAAGTTGCTGATTGGATGGTAGAAATTACAGATGACAGTTCAGAGGCAAAAGCATGAGCCTTTGATGACAAAGCCGTGAAGCTTTATTGAACAAAGGCTATTCACCCAGATTTATGAGGGGAGTTTGTTTATGATTTATCACCGGCAAACATCAGGACGCTCATGGTGTTAAGCGTTTTACTGATTGACTCTATAGAGCTTAATACCTGTTTGGTTGGTTCATTTTCCAATAGTAGACGACCGTCAAACCCCTTGGTTCCACAAGGCTCTTCTTCGCAATCCAATGTTCGCTCTTCATGCGTATTTTCTTCGGTGATTTGCTTATCAATCGTTGGGTCTTCAGAGGTCATATTGTTGGCACTAAAACAAGAAGTTGAGATGAAGACACCACTAATAATAAGCATTAACTTTGTTTTCAACATGATGATAAACTCAATAATAAAACACTGTTCGATTTTATGTTATTGTCTTCATCATTTCGAGTGATATGACAGAAATTTAGCTTTTGGTCGCTATTTTGTTGCCATTCGTAAGCTATCTTATCTGCATAACAAATTGATTGGTTTAACGAAATCAGGAGGATGAATGGAGAACGTTTCCAACAAAGCGTCAATATGGTTAGGGCTGTGTCTAATTATTGGTTTGGGAGTGTTGGGTTTCTTTATCCAGCAGACAGCGGTGAAATACAAAGCGTATGAACGTGTGGTTACGGTGAAAGGCTTGTCTGAGCGAGAGTACCCAGCGGATACAGTAATTTGGCCTATTCAATTTACTGTGGCGAGTAATGATATGACCGCAATGTTTGATGACATTGATCAGCAGACTAAGCTGGTCATCGATTTTCTTGTAGCAAAAGGACTGAATGAATCAAACTTCTCTCTGTCATCACCAGCTGTCATTGACCGTAAAGCTCAGCAATATGGTAGTGAGCAAGATATCGAATATCGCTACCTCGCAAACCGAACTGTGACGGTTTACAGCCAGAACATTGATTTGGTGAGAGCGGCAATCAATGAAATTGGCGAACTAGGCAAACAGGGCGTTTTATTAAACCAAGATCCTTATTCGAATCGTGTGGAGTATAGCTTTACTAAGCTTAACGAGATTAAGCCCGATATGATTGAGGAAGCGACGAAGAATGCACGAGAAGTAGCAGAAAAATTTGCTAAAGACTCACAGAGCTCACTCGGTAAAATTAAGCGAGCGACACAAGGTCAGTTCTCAATTTATGACCGAGATAGCAATACGCCTTACATCAAGAAGGTACGCGTTGTTTCAACTGTTCAGTATTACCTATCGGACTAAGTAAGATTATCTCAAGTTTCAACCTAATCTCCCAAGCCAGTCATTTGACTGGCTTTTTTTATGTTCAATCGATTGCATTATAAGTACTGTGGTTTTTCTCGTTTATGCAAGTGATCTTTTATAAAACTAAGTTCTTATTTGTTTGGCAATGAAGTTGATAAAAGTCAATTCACAGAAGGAGTTAGAGGCGTAATTTTGACCGCACTTATTAGCTAGAAGGAATTACTAGAATGGCCTTTAAACATTACCTCAGAGAGTTGTTAGGCTTAACCATTGTTGTCTCTGTGGTATTCGGAGTATTGAGTATCTTACTGGACTTCTGTGCTCTTGTAGCGCTGTGCGAACATCAAGAGAATATTGCGCATATTTTTTTCCATGAATCGTTCTACTTTATCGCATTCCTGATCCCGCCTTATTTCTTATGGAAAGTGATTAACCGTCCCGGCTTAGTTTCAGCAACAGAAGAGTATCAGGTCAGCAAGCTTGAGTTAGAGCGCCCTTAGCTGGAAATAAACCTAAACGTAAGTGCTTGGCTTGCGATGAGGATATTGGATGGAATCTCTATCTTCCAGATACAACAAAGGCCCGTAGATTTCTCTACGAGCCTTTCGGAATATGGTGGCCCCTCCCAGACTTGAACTGGGGACCAATCGATTATGAGTCGACTGCTCTAACCACTGAGCTAAGGGGCCTTAATAGGTCAACGATTATAGGGGAAGCGTTGCGAGGTGTCTAGCCACTAGGTGGGGCAATTGCGCTTAGTTTTTATTCACTTAGCTTCACAGATAATAAAAAAGGCGACCCATTGGTCACCTTTTTTGATTTTAATCGCTTCGATTACTCGTCTAGGAAGCTGCGCAGTGTTTCTGAACGGCTTGGGTGACGTAGTTTACGTAGTGCTTTCGCTTCGATCTGACGGATACGTTCACGAGTAACGTCGAACTGCTTACCTACTTCTTCTAGAGTATGGTCAGTGTTCATGTCGATACCAAAGCGCATACGAAGTACTTTTGCTTCACGTGGTGTTAGACCTGCAAGTACGTCTTTCGTTGCCATTTTCAGGCTCGTTGCCGTAGCAGAATCTAGTGGTAGCTCTAGCGTAGTATCTTCGATGAAGTCACCTAGATGCGAATCTTCGTCGTCACCGATTGGTGTCTCCATAGAGATTGGCTCTTTAGCGATCTTCAGTACTTTACGAATCTTGTCTTCTGGCATTTGCATACGTTCTGCCAGTTCTTCTGGTAACGGCTCACGACCCATCTCTTGTAGCATTTGACGAGAGATACGGTTTAGCTTGTTGATCGTTTCGATCATGTGTACCGGAATACGAATCGTACGTGCTTGGTCCGCGATTGAACGAGTGATTGCCTGACGGATCCACCACGTTGCGTAAGTCGAGAACTTGTAACCACGACGGTATTCGAACTTATCTACCGCTTTCATCAGACCGATGTTACCTTCTTGGATTAGGTCCAAGAACTGTAGACCACGGTTGGTGTACTTTTTAGCGATAGAAATTACTAGACGTAAGTTCGCCTCAACCATCTCTTTCTTCGCACGGCGAGCTTTCGCTTCACCGATAGACATACGACGGCTGATGTCTTTAATGTTTTGAACGTTCAGAGAAGTCTCTTCTTCAATCATTTTTAGTTTAGCGATTGAACGACGGATTTCTTCTTCGTTACGTTTGATCTTCTCAGCGTATGGCTTGTCAGATGATAGGATTTCATCTAACCATGCTTCGCTTGATTCGTTACCTGTGAACAGCGCGATGAACGACTTCTTCGGCATTTTGCCGTATTCAACTGCAGACTTCATGATCAGACGTTCTTGAGTACGAACGCGATCCATTGCTGTGCGCAGTTCATTCACTAAGTGGTCGAACTGTTTTGGTGTTAGACGGAATTCTTTGAATACGTCTAGCATCAACTCGTTAGCTACTGTTGCTTTCGGGCTTTCGTAACCGTGCTCGTTGATTGCAAGCTGAAGGTTTTGGTATGTGCTGCGTAGCTGGTTGAATTTCTCAAGCGCAAGCTCTGGGTCGATACCTACATCTTCTTCAGAGTCATCTGAATCGTCATCACTTTCTTCGTCTTCATCAACGTCTTCTTCGTCTTCTTCTTCTAGCTGAGATTCAGTTAGTTCAGAACCGATGTGCGTCGCTGTTGGTGCAGCTGTGTCGTCTGCATCAGGGTCAACAAATCCAGAGATTAGGTCAGTTAGACGAAGTTCTTCTGCTTGAACTTTGTCAAACTGCTCAAGAATGTATGGGATAGTGCCAGGGTATTCAGCAACAGACGATTGAACTTGGTTAATACCTTCTTCAATACGTTTTGCGATGTCGATTTCGCCTTCGCGAGTCAGCAGCTCTACAGTACCCATTTCACGCATGTACATGCGCACTGGGTCTGTTGTACGACCAATTTCACTTTCTACGCTAGAAAGTGCTGCTGCTGCAGCTTCAGCTGCATCTTCATCGGTGATGTTTGTGTCATCGTTCAGTGCAAGATCATCAGCATCAGGAGCAGTTTCTACTACCTTGATACCCATGTCGTTGATCATCTGAATGATGTCTTCTACCTGTTCTGAATCTACGATTTCAGCAGGTAGGTGGTCGTTTACTTCGGCGTAGGTCAGATAGCCTTGTTCCTTGCCTTTAATAACAAGTAACTTTAGCTGTGACTGCGGATTTTGATCCATAGACGGTATCCAACTTCGTAATCTGGTGAAGGAATCAGTATGCGAAATGCAAACCACTTACTATAACAAATTAAATTGTTGCTGACTAATTAAACAGGGTTACGCTTTTAAATCTAGCATCAAAGCTAGCAGCTCCCTTTTCTCTTCGGCTGATAAACCGACACTTCTTGCTTTGGCCTGCAGGTTTTCAATTTGTTTTTCTACGCACTGGGCAATAATTTTATCCAGTGAGTCTAAAAATATTTCTTCTTGGTTGTCTTCATCGAGGGGAATATCCCAGCTCGCGAGACGAGACAGAAGGGTCTCATTTTGGCTGTTTCGCCAATGCTCTAATAATTGGCCAGTGTTGATATGGGGATGCGCCTGACATTTATCAAGTACATCAACAAATAAACTTAGGCCTGGTATGGATAAATCTCTCACTGAGGAAAGATCTGGTACCATTTGAGCATAGCTCGGATTCTGAATAAGTAGAGCGATTACCTCGCGCATCGGAGTTCGTTTGATCTCTTTGTGCGGCTGAGGTCGACTTTCACCCGTCTTTTTACGTGGTTGACGTAAGCGGTTATCAAAACCCGTGCGTTCATCAAGCAGCTTTTCGAGTAACTCCTGAAAATAGGGATCAGGAATCTTGTCAATCAATGCACTCGCATAGGCTCGTAGTGCTGATTTACCTTCATTATTACCCAAGTTGATTTGGTGTAATTCAATCAGGTTATCAAAGAGATAACTCGAAAGCGGTGTGGCTTGTTCTATTTGCTGTTCGAAGGCTTGCTTGCCATATTTTCGAACGTAGCTGTCAGGGTCTTCACCGTCAGGTAAGAACAGGAACTTCAATGTATTACCCGTTTTAAGGTACTGAAGTGCATTTTCTAGCGCGCGCCATGCGGCTTCTTTACCTGCTCGGTCACCATCGTAACAACATACGACGGTATTCGTTTGCCTAAACAGCATTTGAATGTGGTCGCCAGTGGTTGACGTGCCCAAAGAGGCGACAGAGTAATCTACGCCATATTGCGCCAACGCGACAACATCCATATAACCCTCAACCACCAAAATTCGTGGTGGTTCACGATATGCTTGTAGCACTTCGTAAAGACCATAAAGCTCTTTACCTTTATGGAAGATAGGCGTTTCTGGTGAGTTCAGATATTTTGGTGTGCCGTCGCCAAGTACGCGACCGCCAAATCCAATCACTCGACCACGGCGATCACGAATGGGGAACATGATACGACCACGGAAGCGGTCATAGCGGTTACCTTTGTCGTTCTCGATCAACATGCCGCCAGTCACAAGCATGTCTTGATTGTCTTTGTTCTGACCAAAGTTTTTACGGACTAAGTCCCATTCATCCGCCACATAGCCGATGCCAAACTTCTGTACGATTTCACCCGACAAACCGCGGTCTTTTAGGTACTCAATCGCCACTTTACTTGTTGGCTGCTTGAGTTGGTTACGATAGAACTGAGCAATGCTGCCCATGATATCGTAGAGACTACGTTTTTCGCTGCTGCTGGCTTGTGGTCCTGAGTTAAATTGACCACCACCACTGCGTTGTTCGCGTGGTACATCTAATCCAAGATAAGATGCCAGTTCTTCAATGGCTTCGACAAAGTCTAGGCGTTCGAACTCCATAATGAAGTCGATGGCATTGCCATGCACGCCACAACCAAAACAGTGATAAAACTGCTTTTCTTGGCTAACGCTGAATGACGGTGTCTTTTCGTTATGGAAAGGGCAGCAAGCGCCGTAGTTTTTGCCTTTTTTCTTAAGTTTCACGCGCGCGTCGATGATATCGACAATATCGAGTCGAGCTAGGAGGTCATCAATAAAACTGCGAGGGATGTGTCCAGCCATAAAACCTAACAAAAAAAGAAAACCATGATTGGTGTGAATGGGTTACAGAGAAAAGCATGTGTGCGGCTTTTTGTTATTCCATTCTGCCAGATACAAACAAGCCGTGCGTTCCAAAGGATAGCACGGCTTGCTGCAATTGGGTGGGGTATTAAGCCAATTTAGCGCGAACTAAACCGCTTACTTTACCCATATCTGCACGCCCTTGAATTTGCGGTTTCAGAACGCCCATTACTTTGCCCATGTCTTGCATGCCAGCTGCGCCAGATTCAGCAACTGCGCTCTCAATAAGAGCTGCAACTTCTTCGTCTGTCAGTGGTTGAGGCATAAAGTCCTCAAGAACGGTAATTTCAGCTTGTTCCGCATCAGCTAGATCTTGACGACCTGCTGCTTCAAATTGCGTTACAGAGTCGCGACGTTGTTTAACCATCTTGGTCAACACAGCAAGAATGTCGTCGTCGCCCAGAGTAATCTGTTCGTCAACTTCACGTTGCTTAATTGCAGATAGAGCTAAACGAATAGTACCAAGGCGCAATTTGTCCTTGGCTTTCATCGCTAATTTTTGCTCTTCTTTGAGTTTATCAATCAGAGCCATAACTAAATTCCTTTCCGGAGCTCAGTTATTAGTACAGGCGAACGCGACGAGCGTTTTCGCGAGCTAGCTTCTTAGCGTGACGCTTTTGAGCTGCTGCTTTAGCGCGTTTGCGAACTGTAGTTGGTTTTTCGTAGTGCTCACGACGACGCACTTCAGAAAGGATACCTGCTTTTTCGCAAGAGCGCTTGAAACGACGTAGAGCAACGTCGAACGGTTCGTTTTCACGTACTTTAACTACTGGCATATGCCTTTCACCTCAGGGGTTATTCGTTAACGCTGGAATTTAATGAACCAAATCACAATTGTTTGGTCAGTTACCAGCTTGATCAAAAATGGTGCGGAATTTTAATCCGATCAACACAGCTTTGTAAAGCGTTTTATCGCCTATTGTCTGTACAAAATTTGTTTGAAGCACCAAGGCCGGGTAATATGACGCCCAAATTTCCTCTATATAGAAAGCACACTGAGAAAACCATGCGCATTATTGGTATTGAAACCTCTTGTGACGAGACTGGCATCGCGATTTATGACGATGAGAAAGGTCTTTTATCACACAAGCTTTACAGCCAAGTAAAACTTCACGCAGATTACGGCGGCGTGGTGCCTGAGTTGGCTTCACGTGACCATGTTAAGAAAACCATTCCTCTTATTAAAGAGGCTCTGAAAGAAGCGAATCTGACTTCCAAAGACATCGACGGTGTTGCATACACGGCAGGTCCGGGTTTGGTAGGTGCATTGCTTGTCGGTGCCACTATCGGTCGCAGTATTGCTTATGCTTGGGGTGTGCCTGCGGTGCCTGTTCACCATATGGAAGGTCACCTACTGGCGCCTATGCTAGAAGATAACCCACCACCGTTCCCGTTTGTTGCGGTATTGGTATCGGGTGGTCACTCAATGATGGTGGAAGTGAAAGGCATCGGCGAGTACAAAATCCTAGGCGAATCGATTGATGACGCAGCGGGTGAAGCGTTTGATAAAACCGCCAAGCTAATGGGCTTGGATTACCCAGGTGGTCCACTGCTGTCTAAACTGGCAGAAAAAGGCACACCGGGTCGCTTTAAGTTCCCACGTCCAATGACCAACGTGCCAGGTTTGGACATGAGCTTCTCTGGTCTAAAGACTTTTACTGCTAATACTATTGCGGCAAACGGTGATGACGAGCAAACACGCGCGGACATCGCTTTAGCATTCGAAGAAGCCGTGTGTGCAACACTCGCAATCAAATGTAAGCGTGCACTAGAGCAAACAGGCATGAAGCGCATCGTTATTGCTGGCGGTGTAAGTGCTAACCGTCGTCTGCGTGCTGAGCTTGAAAAACTGGCGAAGAAAGTTGGTGGTGAAGTTTACTACCCACGCACTGAGTTCTGTACGGACAATGGCGCGATGATCGCATACACAGGTATGCAACGCCTGAAAAACGGTGAAGTGGCAGATATGTCGGTAGAAGCGCGTCCGCGTTGGCCTATCGACCAGCTTACGCCAATCGCGTAATCAAACTTCTACTGAAGGTTTGAAATATATTCAACATGATAAAGGTCTCTGCTCATCAGAGGCCTTTATTTTTAACTAGCTAATTGAAAGACCTTGTGTAATTGATTGTAAGAGCCTAACTGATGCGAGCAGTTTTGTTTCGTTTCAGTGATAGGATTGTGCCGAAGAATAATAAATGGATATAACAATGAATAAGTTTGAAATTGAAGGTCAGCAGCTTGCTTACCTAGATAAGGGCGAAGGTCCTGTATTGCTGTTTGGTCACAGCTACTTGTGGGATAACCAAATGTGGGCTCCACAGATTGAAGTGTTGAGCCAATCATATCGTTGTATCGTGCCTGATCTATGGGCGCATGGTGAGTCGGACGCCGCGCCTGCTTCGACACGATCTTTAGTCGATTACGCTCAACATATGCTGACACTCATGGATCATTTGGAGATCGAACAATTCTCTATTGTTGGTTTATCGGTTGGTGGGATGTGGGGAGCAGAGCTGACGTCACAAGCTCCTCAACGTGTTAAATCTCTGGTTCTTATGGATACATTCATCGGTTTGGAACCTGAAGTTACACATAAGAAATACTTTGCGATGCTGGATGCGATAAGCCAAGTTCAAGCCGTACCAGCACCGATCGTTGAGGCTGTCACACCGCTGTTCTTTGCCAACAACGCAGAGCAAGCCAATCCTGAACTTGTGGCATCATTCAAGCAAAGTCTTGAAGCATTGCAAGGTGAGCGCGCGGTCGAAGTAGCTCGTATTGGACGTATGGTGTTTGGGCGTCGTGACGTTATCGAAGATGCAGAGATGTTTGCATTGCCAACCTTGATTGCGGTTGGTCGCGAGGATAAGCCTCGTCCAGTATTTGAATCTTACTTAATGAACGATTGCATCACTGGCAGTGAGTTGGTTGAGATCCCTGAAGCGGGTCATATCAGTTCATTGGAACAGCCAGAAATCGTCAACCAGATGTTGTTGGATTTCTTGAATAAAGTGCATGCGTCGTAATTTCTTCAAGTAACGATTGAATAAACAAAAAACTCGGCATTACGCCGAGTTTTTTTCTACCAATTTCTTTTCACCAATCTTGGGTTCTTCCCCTGACAATAAGCGGCGAATATTCTGATGATGTTTAAACACGATCAAACAACAAAGCATCGCGACAGGTAAGGTGTACTGCGGTTTGAACATCCAAGCATAGAAGGGCGTAACGAGTACCGTAACAAGCGCAGCTAGAGAAGAGTAGCGAAACAACAAAGCGACCGATAACCAAGTCAGCATGACCAGCCCAGTCAGATCCAATCCAATAGGGGCTATTGCACCAAGTGCTGTTGCGACACCTTTCCCCCCCTTAAAGTGGAAGAATATTGGGTACATGTGACCAAGGCACGCTGCAATGGCAATAACGCCAAGGATGATTGGGTCGATACCAAGAAAGTAGCCGCTCCAAACCGGAATTGTTCCTTTGAGCATGTCGAACAGCAACACTGCCGCCGCTGCACCTTTGCCTCCGATACGCAGGACATTGGTGGCTCCAGGATTGTTAGAGCCCACTTTACGCGGATCCGGCAGTCTTAATAAACGACAAATTAGCACTGCGCTGGAGATAGAACCCAGCAAATAGGCTGCCATTGTCATTATTAGTGCCAGTGCGTCCATAGAAGTCCTTGATGGATTGGAATTTAATGCTCAGTTCCTGAGTAATTGCTATCATACCGCGATTCGGCTTTGAGCAAAAATACTCTCTGCGATAGAGCTTGCATTATGGGATTTCTTGTATATAAAGAGTCTTCGCAGTTTATACCCAAGCGACTTTTTCAGCCAATTTACAGAGTGAAAGGTCATAGTAGGTTGCTTGGGTATAGAATAGTACGATCAATTTGCCCAAATCGGGTATCCGACCTCTGTAAAAGAAGGACATAAGATGGCTCTGGATAAAGTTTTTATTGAACAGTTAGAAGTAATCACCACCATCGGCGTTTACGATTGGGAACAGCAAATCAAGCAAAAGCTGGTTCTGGATATCGAAATGGCACACGACAACAAACCTGCGGGTAAGAGTGATGATGTTCAAGATGCGTTGGATTACTCACAAGTGAGTGAAGCGGTGTTGAATCACATCGAAAATGGTCGTTTCTTGTTGGTTGAGCGTGTCGCAGAAGAAGTTGCAGAACTTATCATGCAACGTTTCTCTGTACCTTGGGTGAAAATTCGTTTAGCGAAGCCTGGTGCGGTTCCTCAAGCACGCGCAGTTGGTGTTGTGATTGAGCGAGGTCAGGCATGATCAAAACGTATATCGGAGTAGGCACCAATATAGAAAGAGAGCAGCACGCGCGAGTAGCTTATCAAGAGTTGCAAAAGCTAGGCTGCGATCTGTGTGTTTCTCCGATATATGAATGCGAGCCAATCGGCTTTAGTAGTCAAAACTTCTACAACTTCGTGATTAGTTTCTCCACGAAGCTATCACTCGAAGAGTTGAGTCACCACTTACGCGAGATTGAATTTCAGTGGGGGCGCGAAGAAAACGCGCAAAAGTATCAGGATCGAACCTTAGATCTCGATATAGTCTTGTTCGGTGAATGCATTTCGCCACAAAAACCTGAGCTACCTCGCAGTGATATCTACAAATATCCTTTTGTAACAAAGCCCCTGTATGATCTCGAACCTCAATTGGTGATCCCCGGCGATGGAAGAACAATCGCAGATATTTGGCAGGCGATGCAGCCAGTCGATTCACTCAAACCAGTTTCTTTTTCACTTTAATTTTGAGTTGTTTACATGAGTTACTTTGAAGCCTTTATTTTGGCTCTGATTCAGGGTCTGACAGAGTTTTTGCCAATTTCCAGCTCTGCCCATTTGATCCTGCCTTCTGCCATTCTTGGTTGGGAAGACCAAGGTCTGGCATTTGATGTTGCTGTTCACGTTGGTACGTTAATGGCCGTTGTGATTTACTTCCGACAAGAGGTCATCACGCTATTCCAAGCGCTATTTGCTTCTATCTTTAAGGGTGATCGCAGTAAAGAAGCCAAATTAGCATGGATGATCGTGCTGGCTACGATTCCTGCATGTGTATTTGGTTTGTTGATGAAAGATATCATTGAGATCTATTTGCGTAGTGCCTATGTAATTGCAACGACGACCATCATTTTTGGTCTGCTACTTTGGTGGGTAGACAAGAATGCAAAACTGGTTGCCGATGAATACCAAACGGGTTGGAAGAAAGCGCTATTTATTGGTATCGCTCAGGCGCTTGCTATGATCCCTGGTACTTCTCGTTCTGGTGCCACGATTACTGCGGCTTTGTACCTTGGCTTTACTCGTGAAGCTGCGGCGCGTTTCTCGTTTCTGATGTCGATTCCAATCATCACCTTGGCTGGTGGTTACCTAGGCTTGAAACTGGTAACAAGTGGCGAGCCTGTACACGTTGGCTTCCTGCTAACTGGTATTGTGACATCCTTTATCAGTGCGTACATTTGTATCCACTTCTTCTTGAAGATGATTTCACGTATGGGTATGACGCCATTTGTGATTTACCGTCTGATTCTAGGTTTCGGTTTATTCGCCTTCTTGCTAACGGCTTAAGTTGAGCAGCTAAAACTGAAATAAAAACGCCCGCTTTTAATTGCGGGCGTTTTTGTCTGTCTACCTGCTTTGCCGGACTTATTTGCCTAATGCAATTCTAACCGCTTCTACACGGCGCTTCTCTTGTTCATCACGAATAGCGGGTCCTTGAAAACCGTCTTTAATAATGGCTTGCACATCGACTGATGCCGCCGCTTTATAGGCTTGCATAAACAATTCTGCTTGCGGGTAGGGTTGCAGTTCTAATCCTTTACGACCTGCGTGATCGGCTTGGCAGCAAATTAAGATATCTTGCAAGCGTTCGGATTTACGCCAAACATCAAACTTATTGAGAATTTTGATGACGGTTTGAGGTTTAAGCTCAGCCGCTCGATGAATATTGGAGTGCTGTTCGCACACCATTAATGCTAAGTCGCGGAACTCATTAGGTACGCGTACACGATCGCACAGTTTTTTGATTAGCTTCAAACCGGTATGGCAATGCATCTTATGGCTCGGCCATTCCTTTTCAGGCGTGATGCCTTTACCCAAATCATGCACTTGTGCAGCAAATCGAACTGGCAGTGAATCACTGAGTTTTGCTGCTTGCTCAGCCACCATTAAGGTGTGGATACCAGTATCAATCTCCGGGTGCCACTTCTCTGGTTGAGGGACCCCAAACAATGCATCAATTTCAGGCAAGACAACCGCTAATGCACCGCAATCTCTAAGCACTGATAAGAATACGTCAGGTCGAGCAGTGGACAATGACTTGTGCCATTCTTGCCAAACGCGTTCTGGTGTCAGCGTGCTCAGTTCTCCTGATTCTGCCATATTGCGCATCAGCAGCATGGTTTCTTCTGCGACACTAAAGCCTAAGTGGGCTAACTTTGCAGCAAAGCGTGCGACACGCAAAGCACGCAGTGGATCTTCGATAAAGGCATTCGAAACATGGCGCAGCACTTTAGCTTGCAGGTCTTGCTGGCCACCATGGGGGTCGTACAACTTGCCGTCATTATCCATTGCCATTGCATTGATAGTGAGGTCACGACGGATCAGATCGTCTTCTAATGTGACACTTTGATCGAAAAAGCAATCAAAGCCAGTGTAGCCTGCGCCAGATTTTCTTTCGGTTCGTGCAAGGGCATGTTCTTCTTTGCTTTTAGGGTGTAAGAACACAGGGAAATCTTTTCCAACCGCAGTATAGCCTTGGCTAAGCATGATTTCCGGCGTTGCTCCAACTACAACCCAGTCTTTGTCGTAGCTGTCTATTCCAAGCAAATGATCTCGAACTGCTCCACCAACTAAATAAACTTGCACGGATTACCTCTTAATTTATCGATCTGACGTTGGACATTGTAGCAAGCAATGGTACTTTTCTTTACTTCTAAAAGAACTTAGCGCTTTGTTTAAGTCTAATAAGGAAATACCCGATTTGATTGAGGGTGGGTTTTAGCTGGAGATCCTAATGTATAAGGACTTTTTCGGGTTTGTTGAACTGCCATTTTCCATAGTTCCAAACTCGCGTTATCTGTATCTGAGTCAACGTCATAAAGAGGCGATTACGCATCTGCAGGCGGGGTTAGGCGATGGTGGTGGTTTTGCCATGCTAACCGGTGAAGTAGGGACAGGTAAAACCACGGTTGCTAAAGCCATGCTGGCAAACTTGGATGAGAATACGAAAGCGGGCTTGATCCTTAATCCGACCTTCTCAAGCCGCGATTTACTTGAAGCCATTTGTGACGAGTTCAAAGTCACCTACCCCGAAGAAGCGAGCCTCAAGCAGCTTAACCAAGCGATTCATGATTACTTATTGCGCAATCATAAAATGGGCTGGACGACCTTATTGGTGATTGATGAGGCTCAGCACTTAGCCGCTGATGTGCTTGAACAGCTTCGCTTATTAACCAACTTAGAAACGGACACCAGAAAGCTCCTCAAAGTGCTGTTAGTTGGGCAGCCAGAGCTGCAACGCTTGCTGCAAACCACTCAATTGCGTCAACTTGCTCAACGGATTACTGGTCGATATCACCTGCTACCACTCGATGAGAAAGAGACTGCGGACTATATTACTTTCCGCCTGCATACTGCTGGTGGTGATAAACAGTTGTTTGACCGTAGCTCGACCAAATTGATTGCTAAGTACAGTCACGGCATCCCACGCTTGATTAACCTGATTTGTGATAAGTCGTTAAACCTGAGTTACCACAAAGGTAATGTTGTGGTTGATAAGCAAACAGTACATCAGGCTTGTGAAGAGGTGATGCAGTTCCAAGCCGAAATTTACCAGCAAGACCAGCCTGTCCGTCGTAGCTTTGAATGGCCTACTTGGGGCTCTGCTGCGATTGGCGTGTTTGCCGCGGTAGGTATTGGTTGGGCAGTGATGCAGAAAATGCCATCTCAAGTTAGTACCAGTATCCAATCTAATCCCATTCAAGTTGCTCAGACGACATCGCAACCTGTAATCGCAGAGATGAACGAGCAACTCACCAGTGAACAACGCAATATGCTCTTAGAGCAGACGCAATCGAACTTGGCAGTTAATGAACTGTACAAGTTGTGGGGCTATCGTGCCTCTGTTCGTGACAACTTGTGTTTGTCCGAACCGCAATCAACCATGCGTTGTGAGCGTAAAATGGCAACGTGGCCGTTGTTAGTGCAACAAAATCGCCCTGTCATCTTAGAGCTGAATTACCAAGGACAAGTGGGTTACGTCCTGTTGTACGCGATTGGAAATGACAAGGTGGAAGTCCTTAATGGTAGCCAACGTTTGCGATTGCCTGTTTCATGGCTTAAACCACTGTGGCAGGGCAATATCATTGAATTGTGGCAAGCTCCTCTGAGAGAGACCCTACGTTTAGATATGGAAGGTCCAGCAATTGAAGTATTGGATACCCTTCTCGCTCAAGCGGTGAATGAACAGCCATTAGGCACGGACATCTTTGATGCTGCATTAAAAGAGCGAGTGGAATTGTTCCAGCGTTGGCAGAGCATTGGCGTTGATGGTATTGCCGGCCAAAGAACTTTAGAGCGCTTACAGCAGAGCGTGCAAACTGATGCTCCTGCCTTGAAACAGATTAAAGAGGAGGGCGTATAATGTCAGTCATGAAGCATGTGGGGCTCTTTTTATTGCCGGTAAGCATTACGGCAGTCGGTGCTGCTTGGTATTTGGACTTATTTGCTCAAGAGGGCGTAGCTCCAGCGGCAACAGAGATACAAGCACAAGCAACCAATGCATCGGTTGAGCTTAAACCTACGACTAACTTTGAAAGCTTGAGTTATCCTGAAGAGCCCCAATTGGCGCAGCTTCAGCGTGAATGGCCAACAGCAGAGCTCTCACAGGACATTGGTACCTTTATTGGTGAAGAGTATGCGAGTAATGACGCCGTTCCTGGTGAGCAAGAGCTACTCAACGAGCCTCAGAAAACAGTAAAAACAAGCCCTACAATGCGAAGTGGTGATGACCTTGGTTTGTCTTTAGATGATCTTGATTTGTCCTCATTGTCGCCTGACCTTGCTTTGAAAGTAGAGAACGCGCTTGCGAACGATGACCAGCCATCGACAAACGATAGCTCGTCTGTTGACGATTTAGAGCGAGAAGCTCAACAATGGCATGGTCGTTTGCCTGCTCTTAACTTACAAACTCACATGTACTCAAGTGATGTAAAGCGACGTTGGGTGAAAATTAACAATGTTGAGTACCACCAAGGCGATGTTGTCGATGGGCAAGTGACCTTAAAAGAGATCCAACCTCAAGCGGTCATTGTCGAATTCCAAGGCGAGCAGATCCGTATCCCTGCTTTGTATGAATGGAAAGGCTAGAGGCATCCTATCGTTTCTTTCTCTGTGTCATTCAGGACTAAACAGACAAAACAAAAAAGCCAGTCGAGTTCGACTGGCTTTTCTTTTACCGATTCATCAGAGTAAGGTGATTATGCCCAACCTGCTGGTGATTTCTTTCTACGTGGGATGATATGAGGAAGAATCAAACCAAACAGTAGACCTAGACCTGCAACACCACCACCGTAAGTAAAGTACTTCAGTAACATGTCGTCTTTTTGTGTGTCTAGTTTGGCGCGAAGTTCGCGGTTTTCTGTTTCAACAGAAGTAAGCTGGTCGCTAATTTCAGAGTATTTCTTCTCTAGATCAGAAATTTGTTGGTTGCGTGTTTCTAGTGAGGTTACTAGACCCGCTTTTTCTGTGTCTGAGTTCTGGCGTGCGTTTGCCAGTTGCTCTTTCACTTCTTTCAGTTCTTTCTCAACGCGAGGAAGGCGGATTGCCATGCTCTCTTGGTTAGTTACAAACTTGCTTTGAACCCAGCCAGTACGACCGCGCGCATCACGGATTTGGGTGTAACCCGTGTCTTTGTTTGTTTGAAGAAGTTGTACTTTAGAGCCTGCGTTAACACTACCCATGATACGGTAAGTGTTGTTTGGACCAGAGTGCATGAAAGTGAATAGGTCATCAGAAATATAACGGTCTGCCGCTAGTGCCGCTGGCGCTGCTAGCAAAGTAAACAAAACCGTGATGATTAGTTTTTTCACAGTAAATCCCTTAACGATTTTCTTGGATACAGCTTTGGCACCGAATTATTGGAGCCGGAAATAGACGAATATTATGCAGTTTCAAACTTGGGTGCAACAAAGAAGGGAGGCAAAGCCTCCCTTTCTGTGCGTTTGAGTCAATAATGACAAAGCGTTTACATTGTATTGACCCAGCGCTTCGCGCTAAAGCAGTGTTACGAGAACATCGCTTGGATGCCGTAGAAGAATACGACTGCTAGTAGTGCACCAGCAGGTAGCGTAACGATCCAAGATGCAACGATGTTACGAACTACGCCCAAGTTAAGGGCTGCAATACCACGAGCGAAACCTACACCTAGAACCGCACCAACCAGTGTTTGCGTTGTAGAGATAGGTAGACCTGTACCTGACGCTAGAACTACTGTACATGCTGTTGCTAGCTGAGCAGCAAAGCCACGGCTTGGTGTTAGTTCAGTGATACCAGTACCAACTGTTGCCATTACTTTGTGACCTAGTGTTGCTAGACCAACAACGATACCAAAACCACCTAGAGGAAGAATCCACCATGCGATTGAGCTCTTCGTTGTGATTTCACCCATGTGCTCAACAGTTGATACAACTGCAGACAGTGGACCGATCGCGTTAGCTACGTCGTTTGAACCGTGAGCGAATGCCATAGCACACGCTGTGATAACCATTAGTACGCTGAAGATACCTTCTACGCCAGCAAAGCTGCGGTCTTCTTCACGGTTAGCAAATTTCTTCTGAATGTAGAAGTAACCGCCAGCCATTACTGCTGCAGATACGACTGCTGCCCACATCCATGCTTCACCGTTGCTAAGGTGTAGACCTACGTGTTTCAGACCTTTCTTGATAGTTACAAGTGCAATCACCATTGTCGTGATGAACATGTAAACTGGAACGAAACGTTTTGCGTTGAATAGTGGGTTCTCAGTATCAAAGATCAGACGCTGTGCGCTGACAAAAATGACGTAAGCAAAGAAGCCTGAGATAACCGGAGTAATAATCCAGCTACCGACAATCCCTTGTACACTGCTCCAATCAACTGCTTCAGTACCTACAGACACACACGCAAAACCGATGATTGCACCGATGATAGAGTGAGTAGTCGATACTGGCCAGCCCATGTAAGAAGCAAGTAGAAGCCAAGTACCAGCCGCAAGAAGTGCTGACATCATGCCGTAGACAAGAATATCAGGTTGGCTAGCAAATAGAGATGTTTCGATAACACCTTTACGGATAGTGTCGGTTACTTCACCGCCTGCAAGGTATGCACCCGCAAATTCAAAGATCATCGCAATGATGATTGCTTGTTTTACGGTTAGCGCTTTTGAGCCAACAGATGTACCCATAGCATTAGCAACGTCGTTCGCGCCAATACCAATCGCCATCATGAAACCAAAAATCGCTGCAACAATAATCAGGACAGTGCCGTAGTTCGCAAGGATATCCATCGTAATACCTAGTTGTTTTATAACAAGCGGAGCAAAATTTTGCGCGCGTCAGCCCATAAGACGGTGAATTTTGTCATCGTCCATCTGACACGCGTGAATAATGCTCTTCGTTATGTCGTTAACTTATGTTTTAAGATCGAGATAGCATGACTTCCAAACGAGCACCTACGCGCTGCGCTTGGTCGGCAATACCACCTACCCATTCAAGAATCTTGTACAAGAACATGACATCGATAGGGTTCATGTCAGATTCAATCACCATCAGTTGTTGGCGAAGTTCAATCTGCATTGCATCGGTATCATCTTCAATTACGTCCAATTGATGAATCATTTCAGCAACGAGCGTTACTTCACGGCCTTTGAAGCCGGTCTCTAGAAGTTCATCAAGTTCGTTAATTACTTTTTGCGCCTGATCAGCCGCATCAAGACAACGTTGAACGTATGCGAGGAAGTTTGGTTGGAGAGCCTCAGGAATGACAAGTTGACGACCATATACACGGCCAGCAATGTCTTTTGCCAGGTTAGCAAGTTTGTCTTGTTGAGTTAGAAGCTCAAGCATGTCAGTACGATCGACTGGCATAAACAAACCGCGAGGCAGTTTTAGACGGATTTCACGTTTTAGCACGTCCGCTTCTTTCTCTAGGTGAGAAATTTGAGCACGGATTTCAGCTGCTTTTTCCCAGTCACCCTTTGAAGATACTTCAAAGAACTTAACCAGGTGTGAACAACATTCGTTGACACACACAACGTGGCGCTGCAAAGGCTTAATTGGGGACTTTGCAAATAACCCCATAATTGTATTTACTGGCATGGTCATTCAACCTAATAACTATAACCTTAAAAAAACATACACCATTTCTTGGCGAAATGTTGAACGATGGCTATAAAGGCGCGCATGTTAACGCATTAAATCGCTCATTAAAACTGTTTTAGATCATCATTCGGGTGATATTTCTTTCTTGCCGTGTGAGAAATTAGGCAATATCCTGTTTCTATCTGCTTTGAAAGGTATAGCTATGGAAACCGAGATAGAACTGAAGTTTTTTGTTTCTCCTGAATTTTCAGAGACTTTAAGAGCTAAAATTTCCGAAACAAAAGTACTTCAGCACAGTAGTCGTGATTTGGGTAACACCTACTTTGATACCGCTGATAAATGGTTAAGAAAGCACGACATTGGTTTAAGAATTCGCCGTTTTGATGATGTTTTTGTCCAGACTGTAAAAACAGCAGGACGCGTTGTTGCAGGTCTTCATCAAAGACCAGAATACAATGCTGAGCACACCAGTAATGAGCCGGACCTCACGCTTCATCCTTCTGATATCTGGCCTTCTGGCAAAGATGTCGCTACGCTACAAGCGGAACTGACGCCGCTCTTTTCTACCAACTTTACTCGTGAACAATGGTTGATTGGGATGCCTGATGGTAGCCAAATCGAAGTTGCGTTCGACCAAGGAGCTGTGATTGCTCAAGGTACGGATGGAGAAGAGAAGCAAGATCCTATCTGTGAAGTTGAATTAGAGCTGAAATCGGGTCAGACAGATGCTTTGTTTACCCTTGCTCGCAGTTTGTGTGAAGCAGGTGGTATGCGCCTTGGTAACCTGAGTAAAGCTGCGAAAGGCTATCGCTTAGCCAGTGGTTACGCTGGTGATGAAGTCAAACCACTAGCATTAGTGGACAGCACGAAAAACGACACAGTCGAGTACTGCCTGATTAATTCGCTAGAGCATGCGCTATCGCACTGGCATTACCATGAGCAAATCTACACTGAGCGTGATTGCGTTGAAGCATTACGTGAAATCGTTAATGCGATTCGCTTTATCCGCCAGACATTTACTATCTTTGGCAGCATGGTGCCGCGTCGAGCAAGTGCAATTCTTCGCCAAGAAATGAAGTGGCTAGAAGAAGAGCTTGAATGGTTAGATGAACACGCTCACTTAGAAGAGCTGCTAGATGATAAAGGCAACGTGCTGCGCAAACTTGATGCGCGTAAGTTCCTTGTTTCTGAGTTGACACAACAACTGGGCGAGTTGCCAAGCCGCGAAGCGGTGTTAGAGCTATTAAGCTCTGCACGTTACACCGGTTTGTTATTGGATTTGAGCCGTTGGATTCTGACGCGTGGTTGGCAGCCATTTTTGGATGATAAAGCGCGCGAAAAGATGTCGAGCAACATTCAACCTTTCTCAGTGAAGCAGTTGGATCGCACTTGGGCTGAGCTGATGGAAGCTTTCCCCGCAGAGCGAGAGCTCTCGGCACAAGAGTATGTGGATCAGCGATACCGTCTTTTACGTAACTTGTACACCGGTATTGGTTTTGCGAGCTTGTACGATGCAGAAGAGCGCAATACCTTCCGTTTACCATGGGCAGACCTAGTGCATGGTATCGACGACCTGCTTATGCTTAATCACCTTCTGCCATTAATTGGCATGTTAGAAGGGGAAGAACAAGAGCAGTTAGAGCGCTGGCTGCACCGCCAAGAACGTTCCATCCTGCATGCCATGGATCAGACTCGTGCAATCAGTGTTGAAGTCGAGCCATACTGGCAAGAATAAGAGCAAAAAATAGGACCCTCTGGTCCTATTTTTTTGTCTGTTGTTTTTGCTCTTGCAGTTCATCTTCGATGGACTGCAGTCGATTTAAGATCTGCTCCTGCCTTTCTAATACTTGCTCCAAGAGCTTCTCTTTATTCTTAGAACGATTGTCCTGTTGTCTGGTCGGTGCGGTTAGGATCGACGTGATCAAACCTGAAATCATACCGAAGATGCCGACACCACAAATGATGATCAGTACGGCAAGCAGCTTGCCTCCTGTCGTGACTGGATAGTGGTCGCCGTAGCCAACGGTCGAAATAGTGACAAATGCCCACCACAAAGCGTCTGTTCCTGTTTGAATATTGGCTTCAGGGTTTTGCCCTTCAATAAACAACATGGCGCTAGAACCAAGAGTGATGAGAACCACCATTAACAGCAGAATAGACGCTAATGTAGTTTCACGGCGGTTTTGCTTGAGCTGGAAAAGAATGAACTTTGAAGAGCGTAAGACCAGAATGACACGCAGGATGTGAAATAAGCGAGCGAAGCGTAAAGGCTCAATCATTGGGATGCTCGCCACAAAATCAATCCAGTGATGCTTGAGAAATGACCAACGATCTGTGGCTCGGATCAAATCTACGATGAGCTGCAGTAGAAAAATACTACAGATTATAAAATCCAGACCGATAAGAACTTGACGGGTTTCGTGATCAAGTGGGAAAAACAACAGGCCTGAGATCACAAATAGCGCCATAAAGGACAATATTAGTGATAGCAACCCCATCGGTTTGGTGCTGTCTTTGATATCATAGTTTTTCATACGAAGCTCGAAATAAATCGCGCAACCAGAGCCAATCGCGCGCATAACTATAAGTAATACAAAGACTATATAAGACTCGGTGGAGAACTGACAATGGAAAAGCTGGCATTTAAGCCGTGGGAAAGGGTGATATCCGACATCAAGCTCGTTCCGAAAATGGTCATGTTGATGGTATTCAGCACCATCTTGATTGTGGCAAAGCAATTGTGGGACGCAAGTACCTTCTACAACTCATTACTTGCAGCAACGCAAAATGAACAAGTTGCCCAACAGCACTATGAAGCCTACTTAACACAAGTGGCTTGGCAAACTGCATTGTTGATTGTGGTGTTTGTGGTGTTACTGCTTGCAGCAGCTCGTGTCATGCTACGACAAACACAATACTTGAACGATGCAATCAAGTTAATGGCAAGCAAAAATCTTTCTGTGCCATTTGGTATGGATTGTAAAGACGAATACGGTGACGTAGCACGTGAGCTAGAGAAAACCCGTCGTCAGTTGCATGATGTCATCCAAATGCAGATCAACGCATCTGATGAGCTTGCAACGTTGACCGAAGTGATGACATTGAGTATGTCGGAAACGAAAGAGTCGGCACAAGAAGAGTTCAACGAGATCGATCAACTTGCTACCGCAATGAGTGAGATGTCATCGACAGTTCAAACGGTTGCGGATCATGCGCAGACGGCATCTTCATTGACCGAGCAGGCATCAACGCAAGCCGTGACTGGTCAGCAGTTCTTGCAGAAAACGGTCTCTAAGATGAGTGAACTGTCTTCCGATATCGCGTCTTCGGCAAGTGCTGTTAACCAAGTAGAAGAGCGTGTTGACGCAATTGGCAGTGTCGTTGGCACCATTCAAGGTATTTCTGAGCAAACTAACTTGCTTGCACTGAATGCGGCAATTGAAGCGGCGCGAGCTGGTGAAGCTGGTCGCGGCTTTGCTGTCGTTGCAGATGAAGTTCGTAACCTTGCACAACGCACTCAGCAAGCAACTGTTGAAATCCAAGAGATGATTACTCAGCTTCAATCAAGTGCCACCTCAGCAGTGGAATTGATGGAGAAAAGTGTTGTTGAAGCAGCAGAAGGGGTAGAGCTGGTATCAAATGCTGGTAGCGAGTTGGACGGCATTGTTGGGCAGGTGACGCAGATTAACGACATGAACTTCCAAATCGCAACGGCGTCAGGCCAACAAAGCAGCGTTGCAGAGGAAATGAGTCAAAACTTAACCAACGTTCGTGAGCTTGTTGAAGCTTCAGTTGTGGTCGTGACTGAGCTATTGGAAACCTCTGAGATGATGCAAAGCAACGCCGAAGAGCTAGATAAGAAGATTAAATCTTTCGAAGTCTAGTTTCTGTAAGCTTTGATAAAACGCCCACAAACCTTTTGTGGGCGTTTTTATTTATGTCAACTCTGGTATAAAAGAGTGTATACCTCTCAAACCACAGTGCTTTTCAAACAAGGAAGAAAAATGCAGCTGCCTTCGTCACTGATTTCTGTCGCGGATTCCGCGGTTCAAAATGCTGATCAAGCGGGATACTTTCAACAATGGCCTACCGAGATTGCCGAACAGTTTCGTTTTGTGTCTGGTCTAAGTAAGTTCATTACCGAAGCGATTCACCGTGATGAGAAACTCGCGCAAGACTTGCCAAACATGCTGGCAGAAAGCAGTCGACAACAAGCGTATCGTGCTCGTCTAGCAGAGCTATTGGCTGGATGCCAAGATGAGATGGCTGGGCATCGTGTGCTGCGTCAGTTCCGTAACCGCGAAATGGTTTACATTGCGTGGAAAGACTTCACCCATACTTGGACGTTAGAAGAATCGCTTTGTCATTTGTCTCAACTGGCTGAAGCGATGATCTTCGAAACTTATCAATGGCAATACAAGATTTGCTGTAATGAGTGGGGCACGCCAACCAATGCCGAAGGTGAAGCGCAGCCTATGCTGATCATCGGCATGGGTAAACTTGGTGGCGGCGAGCTGAACTTCTCTTCTGATATCGATCTGATTTTTACTTATCCAGAAAACGGTGAGACACAAGGCGCGCGCCGCAGCATTGCTAATGCGCAATTCTTTACCCGTTTAGGGCAGCGCATCATTAAAGCGCTCGACCAACAAACCTTTGACGGCTTCTGTTACCGTGTAGATATGCGTTTGCGTCCGTTTGGTGAGAGTGGTCCGTTGGTAATGAGCTATGCGGCACTAGAGGATTACTACCAAGAACAAGGAAGAGATTGGGAGCGTTACGCGATGATCAAAGCGCGTGTGATGGGCAGTGAAATGTATCCGCAATATCAAGAGTTGCGTCAGATGCTGCGTCCGTTTGTTTTCCGCCGTTATATCGACTTCAGTGCGATTCAATCCCTGCGCCGCATGAAATCAATGATCAGCAGTGAAGTGCGCCGTCGCGGTTTGAGTAACAACATTAAACTGGGTGCTGGCGGCATTCGCGAGATTGAGTTTATCGCTCAAGTGTTCCAGTTAATTCGTGGTGGTCGTGAACCTTCTTTACGTGGTCGTGGTTTACTAGAAACTTTGAATGCCATTGGTGAGCTAGGTCAGCTGACTCAATCAGAGGTTGATAATCTTGAAGCTGCCTATAAATATCTGCGCCAGCTAGAAAACCTGTTGCAAGCCATGGCAGACAAGCAAACGCAAACCTTGCCGGATTGTGAAGATGAGCAATTGAAACTTGCTACGGCGATGCGTTTTGAATCTTGGGATACGCTCATTGCTCAAACCCAACAACACATGGCAAATGTCCACAAGGTGTTTGAAAGCTTAATCGGTGATGACGAAGAAGATGAAACAGAAGCGGTGGCTCGTCATTTCCACGAATTGTGGGACATGGCGACCAAACAAGATGTGCTTGAACACGTTCTACAAGAGGACATTAAAGCTGAAAACTCACAAGAGTTAGCAAAAACCATCATGCAGTTCAAAGCGGACTTGGCAAAGAAAACACTTGGACCGCGTGGTCGTGAAGTGCTGACTAAGTTGATGCCTAAAGTCTTTGATGCGGTATTTGCCCACCCAGATGCGCAATTCGGTTTGCCACGTGTTTTGCACTTGCTGCACAACATCTGCACTCGTACAACGTATCTTGAATTGTTGGATGAACATCCGGCAGCCTTGGTACAACTGGTTCGTTTATGTACCGCCAGTCCTATGATTTCAGAGCAGCTATCGCGTTATCCGATTCTGCTTGATGAGTTGATCGACCCTCAGCATCTGTATAACCCAATTCCACTTGATAGCTACCGAACAGAGCTACGTGATTTCCTTGCCCGCATCCCAGAGGATGATATGGAGCAGCAGATGGAAGCGCTGCGCCAGTTTAAGCAAATCTGTATCTTACGTATTGCAGCGGCAGACATTGCTGGTGTATTGCCCGTCATGAAAGTGAGTGACCACTTAACGTATTTAGCGGAAGCGATCGTTGAAGCGGTAGTGAACCAAGCGTGGCTGCAAGTGTCGGAAAAGTATGGCGAGCCAACGCATGTGAAAGATCGTGAAGGCAAAGGCTTCGCCGTGATTGGTTACGGGAAAGTCGGCGGTTGGGAACTAGGTTATAACTCAGACCTTGATATTGTGTTCATGCACGATTGCCCAGTTAACGTTTATACCGATGGTAAAAAAGAAATTGATGGTCGCCAGTTCTATCTTCGTTTAGCGCAGCGCATCATCCATATTTTCTCAACTCGTACAGCATCAGGCATTCTTTATGAAGTGGATACTCGCTTACGCCCATCTGGCGCTTCAGGCTTATTAGTCAGCCCAACAGATGCATTTGATGATTATCAACATAAAGATGCCTGGACGTGGGAGCATCAAGCTCTTGTGCGTGCTCGTATGATTTATGGTGATGAGCCTTTGGCGATCGCCTTCCATAACACTCGCCATGATGTGTTGTGTAAACCGCGTGACCAAGACTCGTTAAAGAAAGAAGTGGTCGATATGCGTGAGAAAATGCGTGACCATCTTGGCGGGAAAAAGTCAGGTCGTTTTATGCTTAAGCAAGATAACGGCGGCATTACCGATATTGAATTTCTCGCTCAATACCTTGTGCTCAACTACAGTCACAGTAAGCCTAAGCTCATTCGCTGGTGCGATAATGTACGTATTTTTGAAACTCTAATCGCACAAGGTGTCATGGAAGAAGATCAAGCGATGCAACTGACACGCGCATACACATCAATGCGCGATGAAATTCATCGTCGAAACTTGCTTAACTTAGATGCCGATGTGGCAGAAGAGAAATTTATTGCGGAGCGAGAGTGGGTGAAGCAAGCATGGAATCAATGGTTTGCCTAAGCAGAAGTAGTGCACAAGGTTCAGCCTAGAAAAAGGCTGTGTTAAACTCACCACGATTTAATTTTTGGAGACCAATAATGAAACCAATTCTACCTGATTACAACAGCGCTGGTGTGCTTATCATCGGCGATGTCATGCTAGATCGTTACTGGTATGGCCCGACTGGACGTATCTCTCCTGAAGCGCCAGTACCTGTTGTGAAAGTAGAAAATAATGAAGAGCGTCCGGGTGGTGCTGCGAACGTGGCAATGAATATTGCTTCACTTGGCGGTCACGCTCACATTGTTGGTCTAACGGGGATGGATGAGCCAGCGAAAGTTCTGACTGAAACGCTGAACTCGCTAAAAGTAAAATGCGATTTCGTCGCGCTGCCTGATTACCCAACCATCACTAAGCTACGTGTGATGAGCCGTGGTCAGCAATTGATTCGTCTGGATTTTGAAGACAAGTTCGAAAACACCGATGCTGAACCTGTGTTATCTCGTATGGAAACTGCTTTGCCAAGCGTGAAAGCTGTGATCATGTCTGATTACGCGAAAGGCTCGTTAGAGCATGTACAGGCTTACATCCAGAAAGCACGAGCTGCGAATATCCCAGTCTTCATCGATCCGAAAGGCGCAGACTTCGAACGCTACCGTGGTGCAACGCTACTGACACCAAACATGAAAGAGTTTGAAGATGTTGTTGGTAAGGTGAAGTCAGAGCAAGAGCTGGTAGAAAAAGCGCTAGCACTAGTAGAAGAGTTCGAGTTTGAAGCTCTATTGGTAACGCGCAGTGAAAATGGTATGACGCTGATCCGCCGTGGTCAGGAACCATTCCATCTACCGACTCAAGCAAAAGAAGTCTATGACGTAACTGGTGCGGGCGATACGGTGATCTCTGTATTGGCGGCTTCTGTTGCCGCAGGCAAATCATTTGAAGAAGCTTGTGCTCTAGCCAATGCAGCGGCAGGTGTTGTGGTTGGTAAATTGGGTACCTCAACGCTTTCTGAAATTGAGCTGGCAGAAGCCATTCACGGTAGCCAAGATACAGATTACGGTGTGATTTCAGAGCAAGCTCTGATTGAAGCCGTGAAGAAAGCACGAGCGAAAGGTGAGAAGGTTGTGATGACCAATGGTTGTTTCGATATCTTACACGCTGGTCACGTGTCTTACTTAAACCACGCCGCAGAACTCGGTGATCGCTTGATTGTTGCGGTAAACACGGATGATTCGGTAAAACGTCTAAAAGGTCCTGGTCGTCCAGTAAACCCAACCGATCGTCGTATGGCTGTGTTAGCTGGTTTAGGTGCTGTCGATTGGGTTGTGCCTTTCAGCGAAGACACGCCTCAACGCCTTATTTCGGAAGTACTACCAAGCTTGTTAGTGAAAGGTGGTGATTACAAGCCTGAAGAGATCGCTGGTGGTAAAGAAGTGATTGCCGCAGGCGGTGAGGTCCGCGTGTTGAACTTTGAAGATGGTTGCTCAACTAGCGAAATCATCAATGCCATCAAAGGCGGTAAAGGCTAAGCCTTCCTTGCTTTCGATTCTTAAAGAAAAGGTCGCTCTATGGGCGACCTTTTTTGATCGTAATTGTTTTTTGGAACGCAATGCTTAGCAAAATAGCTCGCAATAAAAAACGCCAGTTGAAAGCTCAACTGGCGTTTTATGAATTATACCCAAGTCATTCTCGCTGAACTAAGCGTCTAGAGGTTACTTGGGTATACATGAGACATTTATTTTGCTGGCTTAAGGCCTGCATCAACATCTAGGATATCTTGCTCGCTCAGTGTACCTACCGCTTGGCGTAGCTGAAGACCAGCAAGAATGTAGTTGTAACGTGCGTCTGACAAGTTCTTGTTTGCATCGTATAGACGGCGAGTTGCGTCTAATACGTCAACGATAGTACGAGTACCTACATCGAAACCGGCTTCTGTCGCTTCTAGTGCAGATTGCGCTGACACTACAGACTGTTCGTACGCTTTTAGTGCGCCGATAGAAGCGTTGATGTTGTTGTTTTGCGCGCGCACTTCTTTCACAACACTACGGTATTCTTTTTCCAGCTCTTCGCTTGCTGATACATAGCCGTATTCTGCTTGTTTCACTTCAGACGTTGTACGACCACCAGTGTATAGAGGAACTGCTAAGTTAACACCGACTTTGAAACCGTCAGTCGTGTTATCTGTAACACTTTCAGATGTATCTGCGTAGTTGTAGCCACCGTCTAGCGAAAGCGTTGGCAGGTGACCGGAGCTTGCTAGTGAGATGTTATCGCGCGCGATGTCTTGTCCGATACGTGCAGATAATAGACTTAGGTTGGTTGTCTTCGCTTCTTCAATCAATGTTTCAGCAGCTTCAGAAGAGCGGCTTGCAGAGAAGCGAGCAGTATCTAGAACGTTTAGGTTCTTGTGCTCTTGACCTGTAATCTCACGTAGCGATTCGTAGCTGTTGATTAGCGAGTTTTCCGCCAATACTTCGTCTGCAAGTACAGCATCGTATTGTGCTTGCGCATCGTGTACGTCAGTGATTGCTGACAAACCAACTTCAAAACGTTGTTTAGTTTGCTCTAGTTGGCGACCAACCGCTGCTTTTTCTGCACGAACGAACACTAGGTTGTCTTGTGCGCGTAGCACTTCGAAGTACGCTTGAGAAACTCGAAGGATCAAACCTTGTTGTGTTGCGGCATAGTTTGCGTCGGCACGACGAGCTGTTTTCTCTGCGGTATCAAGCGTGATCCAAGATGCACGGTTGTATAGCTCTTGTGTAAAACCAACACCTGCTGACAGTACATTTTCGTCAGTAGACGTTTTTCCGCCTGCATCTAGATCTCTGTCGCCACGAGTGATGTCGTAGCCTGCTGTCAAGTTGATCTGTGGTAGTAGGGCACTGCGGCTAGAGTTGATTGCTTCAAAAGCTTGATCACGCTGCGCTGCTACACTGAGCAATTGAGGATCATTTTGTTTTGCTAAGTCATAGATTTCAGCAAGAGAGTCTGCCCATGCAGATGTACTCATACTGCCTAGCGCTGCACTGATAAATAGTGGAAGCAGTTTTTTCATTTTCTATTCCCGCGGTCTATAGATTGGTTAATTCTCAGTAGTTTAACTCAATTTGGACGATATTTACTCGAAACTTTGCACTTTTTTACACGTAATTATCCAGTTGTGCAATAAATAAATGAGAATTGCTTAAAATAATTTATAACTATTGTACAAAAAGTTGAGCCAAGTCCTTTGAGCAAGCGAATAACAATGAGTAAACTACAAGATTCACTCAGAGAGGTGTTGAATGCAACAGTGTGACAAGCAACAGAATGATTTTACTCCCCAAGATGTGGAAATAATCTCAAAAGAAACCGTATTTAAAGGCTTCTTTAAAATGGTGAAATACCGTTTTAAGCATAGATTATTCGCCGGTGGCTGGAGTGGGATTGTCGAACGAGAAATGTTCGAACGTGGTCATGCTGCAGCCATGCTCCCGTATGACCCCGTGACTGACCAAGTCGTGATCATCGAACAGATCCGCGTTGGAGCATTAGAGCATTCGCACCCATGGCAGTTCGAAATTGTTGCTGGCATGATTGATCGAGATGAATCAGCAGAAGCTGTGATTCGTCGAGAAGCAGAAGAGGAAGCGGGCATTCAAGTAGGACGTGTTGCTTCGGTTACCTCTTATTATCCCTCTTCGGGCGGCTGCTCAGAGAAGCTTGATGTGTTCATTGGTGAAGTCGATGCATCTAAAGCGCATGGCATTCATGGTTTAGACTATGAGAATGAAGATATTCGAGTCCATGTAATGAGCCGTGAAACTGCGTATCAGTGGGTGAAAGATGGCAAATTTGAAAATGGTGCTTCAATCATTGCGCTTCAATGGTTGCAGTTAAATCATCAAGAATTGACATCACAATGGGGTAAATCCCCTATGGTGGAGAGTAAGTAATGGCGCAAGTAGCTGAAAAGCAAAGATACCATGTCGACTTAGCAGGTCTTATGAGAACTTATGAGACCAACTATGCGAAGTTGAACGCTTTGCTGCCTGCCTCTGCCGAAGTTGGTGACGTACGCTGTTATCAGGCGGCGAATATGGTTTATCAACTGACCGTGAATGAAATCACAAAATACACCACAGTTGTTGAGATATGTCAGAGTGATGAAACACCAGTGTTTCCTTTACCGACGATGTCTGTCAGGCTTTATCACGATGCGAGAGTAGCTGAAGTATGCTCAAGCGGAGAGTTTTCTCGCATTAAAGCTAAATATGATTATCCCAACGACCAGTTGATGCAGAAAGATGAAAAGCATCAACTTAATACGTTTCTTGGTGAATGGCTGACATTCTGTTTACGAAGTGGCATTAGTAGAACGCCGCTTGCCTTCAATTGATTGTCACGTCACTAAGGAAAAATAACAAAAAACTATATAGTGGACGAATCAGGTTTTCATTTTGCAACCATCTAGTGACAGCATAAAGCTATTACAAATCACGGATACTCATCTGTTTGAGGCAGATGAGGGCAGTTTGCTGAGCGTAAGAACCGCCGACAGCTTTGCAGCCGTGGTAAAAGAGATTCTTCATCGTCAAGTGCCATTTGAATACATCTTGGCTACAGGCGACATTTCACAAGATCATAGTGCAGAGTCATATCAGCGTTTTGCTGAGGGTATCTCGCCGCTGAAAAAAGATTGTTTTTGGCTTCCGGGCAACCACGACTACAAGCCAAACATGGGTAGTGTGCTACCATCCCCTCAAATTCAAGCTGTTGAACACCTAAAGCTGGGTGACCATTGGCAGGTAATTCTGCTGGATTCACAAGTGGTTGGCGTTCCTCATGGGCGATTAAGCGATCAACAACTGACTTTGCTTGAAGAAAAGCTCGCAGAAAATCCGCAGCGACATACGTTGGTGCTTTTGCATCATCATCCACTTTTAGTGGGCAGTGCTTGGCTAGATCAACACACGCTGAAAGACGCAGAGGCGTTTTGGCAGGTCGTAGACCGATTTGACAATGTGAAGGGTATTCTCTGTGGTCATGTTCATCAGGATATGAACATTATTCACAAAGGTATTCGTGTGATGGCAACGCCTTCAACGTGTGTACAATTCAAGCCGAACTCTGATGACTTTGCATTAGATACACAGTCTCCAGGCTGGCGGGAATTAGAACTACATAGTAACGGTGACATCTCGACACAGGTTAACCGTTTACCAGATGGTCAATTCCAGCCAGATTTTACCTCAAGCGGTTACTAATCATTACCATGCCCGAACTTTATGTTCGGGCTTACTTTTTTACATGAGGCAACCATGAGCCAATCTTCTTTGCTGCTTTATATTCACGGTTTTAACAGCTCACCGCTTTCGATGAAAGCGAACTTGATGAAAGAGTATTGTGAGCAGCAGCGTCCAGATATAAAAGTCATCGTGCCTCAGTTACCATGCTTCCCTCAACTTGCTGCACAATGCTTGCTCGATATCATTGAGCAATACAAAGATGACTACAACATCGGCTTGGTGGGTAGCTCATTGGGTGGATACATGTCTACTTGGCTCAACGATAAGTTTGGTTTTAGAGCAGTGGTTGTTAACCCCGCGGTAAAGCCGTATGAGTTGCTGGTGGACTATTTAGGGGAGCAAACTAACCCCTACACGCATGAAACCTATACACTTGAAGCTTGTCATATTGACGAGCTAAAAGCTCTTGATGTACAAAGCATCGCGTCGCCTCAATCCTTTTGGCTTTTACAACAAACCGAAGATGAGGTTTTAGACTATCGCCAAGCCGTAGAAAAGTTCGCACACGCGACGCAAACGGTAGAAGAGGGCGGTGATCACAGTTTTGTAGGCTTTGAGCGTTATCCTGCTCAAATCATTGAATTCTTAAAACTGTAATACTAAAGAGACGGATTGGAATAGGCTCATAGTTTTTATTGATATATCCAACTGTTTCTTGACATAGTCGATATGCTTTCCGACTATGTTTTGCCAAAAAGATCTTAAGGGTATTTAAGCCCTGACTACTTTGTTATGCATCTTCTTTATCTTTAGATAAATGTGCAGACGGGGTAGCTTTTTCGTTTCTCGAGTACAGCTCGCGTGAATGCGAGGCTCGGGTTACAAGTAAACTTTGAGAACAATTCCGTATTATGACTGAACAATATAATGCTGGTGCCATTGAAGTACTGAATGGCTTAGAGCCAGTACGTCGCCGACCAGGGATGTATACGGATACAGCGCGCCCAAACCACTTGGGCCAAGAAGTTATCGATAACAGTGTCGATGAAGCGCTTGCCGGACATGCCTCAAAAGTACAAGTCATCCTACATGCTGACCAATCACTAGAAGTGATCGATGATGGTCGAGGCATGCCTGTTGATATACACCCAGAAGAAAAGGTATCAGGCGTTGAGCTGATCCTATGTAAGCTTCATGCGGGTGGTAAATTCTCCAACAAGAACTATCAATTCTCTGGTGGTTTGCATGGTGTAGGTATCTCTGTAGTAAACGCGCTATCAAAGCGTGTTGAAGTGACGGTTCGTCGTGACGGTCAAATTTATGAGATTGCTTTCGAGCATGGTGACAAGGTTTCTGACCTCACTGTCACAGGTACATGCGGTCGTCGTAACCGTGGTACCAGCGTGCATTTCTGGCCAGATGCAAAGTACTTTGATTCCGCAAACTTCTCTGTTACGCGTCTGGTGAACAACCTACGTGCGAAAGCAGTACTTTGCCCGGGTCTAGAGATTACGTTTACCGATAAAGTAAACAACAAAGACTACAAATGGCACTACGAAGATGGTCTTAAAGACTATCTAGCGGAAGGTGTGAAAGGTTATCCAGTTCTACCTGAAGAACCATTTACTGGTGAGTTCTCAGCAGAAACTGAAGCGGCAAACTGGGCGGTAATCTGGCAGCCGGAAGGCGGCGAGATGATCACGGAAAGTTACGTGAACCTTATCCCTACCGCTCAAGGTGGTACACACGTTAACGGTCTACGCCAAGGTTTGCTTGATGCGATGCGTGAGTTCTGTGAATTCCGCAACTTGTTACCTCGTGGTGTGAAGCTAACTGGTGATGACGTTTTCGACCGCTGTTCTTACGTCCTATCAGTTAAGATCCAAGACCCGCAATTTGCCGGTCAAACCAAAGAGCGTTTGTCTTCTCGTCAAACGGCTGCCTTTGTCTCTGGTGTAGTAAAAGATGCATTCAGCCTATGGTTGAACGAAAAGCCACAACTGGCTGAGCAGTTAGCGGAAGTGTGTATAGCGAATGCCCACCGCCGTATGCGTGCTAGTAAAAAGGTTGTGCGTAAGAAGGTTGCATCAGGTCCTGCTCTACCAGGCAAACTGACAGACTGTTCTGTGCAAGATCTCAACCGCACCGAAATCTTCTTCGTGGAGGGTGACTCGGCGGGCGGTTCTGCTAAACAAGCACGTGATCGTGAGTTCCAAGCGGTAATGCCATTGCGCGGTAAGATCCTAAACACGTGGGAAGTCTCTGCAGACCAAGTGCTTGCATCTCAAGAAGTGCATGATATCTCAGTTGCTCTGGGCATTGACCCAGACAGCGACAACCTAGACAGCCTTCGTTACGGTAAAATCTGTATCCTTGCCGATGCGGACTCGGACGGTTTGCACATCGCAACGCTGTTATGTGCGCTGTTCACTCGTCACTTCCGTGCGCTGGTTGAAGCTGGTCATATCTACGTCGCGATGCCGCCTCTATACCGTATCGACTGTGGCAAAGAAGTATTCTATGCCTTAGACGATGACGAAAAAGATGGTGTATTAGAGCGCTTGTCTAAGAAGAAAGCCAAAATCAACGTGCAACGATTCAAAGGTCTGGGTGAGATGAACCCACTTCAGTTGCGCGAAACGACCATGGATCCAAACACGCGTCGCTTGGTTCAGCTAACCATCGATGACTCGGCGGCGACCATGGAAATGATGGACATGCTGCTTGGTAAGAAACGAGCAGATGATCGTCGTTCTTGGCTGCAAAACAACGGCGATATGGCAGAGGTTTAACGGATGTCTACAGAAATTACTTACGATGGCGTTGAACAGTTGCCAATGCGCAAGTTCACCGAAGACGCTTATCTGAACTACTCGATGTACGTGATCATGGACCGCGCATTGCCATACATTGGCGATGGTCTGAAACCGGTTCAACGACGCATCATTTACGCAATGTCGGAGCTTGGTCTTTCGGCATCAGCAAAATACAAAAAATCCGCACGTACCGTTGGTGACGTGTTGGGTAAATACCACCCGCACGGTGACTCTGCATGTTACGAAGCGATGGTATTGATGGCGCAGCCATTCTCTTACCGTTACCCATTGGTTGACGGTCAAGGTAACTGGGGTGCGCCAGATGACCCGAAATCATTCGCAGCAATGCGTTATACCGAAGCAAAACTGTCTAAGTTTGCCGAAGTACTGTTAGGCGAATTAGGTCAGGGCACAGTTGAATGGCAACCTAACTTTGATGGCACGATGAAAGAGCCACAAATGTTGCCAGCACGTCTGCCTCATATTCTGCTAAACGGTGTAACCGGTATCGCGGTTGGTATGGCGACGGATATTCCACCTCACAACGTTCGTGAAGTGGCGGATGCGACCATTCATTTGATCGACAACCCGAAGGCGGAACTGCCAGATGTGATGCAGTTCGTTAAAGGTCCGGATTACCCAACAGAAGCGGAAATCATCTCGCCACAAGCAGATATTGAGAAGATTTACCGCAACGGTCGTGGCAGCATCAAGATGCGCGCGGTATGGCACAAAGAAGGTTCAGATATCGTAATCACTTCTTTGCCACACCAAGTATCAGGTGCAAAATTACTTGAGCAAATTGCTAACCAAATGCGTGCTAAGAAGCTGCCAATGGTTGACGATCTTCGTGATGAATCGGATCACGAGAACCCGACGCGTATCGTTGTGGTTCCGAAGTCAAACCGCGTTGATTGCGATCTGTTGATGAACCACTTGTTCGCTTCTACGGATCTTGAGCGCAGCTACCGCGTTAACTTGAACATGATTGGTTTGGATAACCGTCCTCAAGTTAAAGGTCTGGTACAAATTCTGTCTGAGTGGATCGAGTTCCGTCGTACGACTGTACGTCGCCGTCTACAACATCGCCTAGACAAAGTAATGGCTCGTCTACACATCTTGGAAGGTTTGTTGGTTGCTTACCTAAACCTAGATGAAGTGATTGAGATCATTCGTACTGAAGACGATCCAAAAGCAGTGCTGATGGAACGCTTTGGCATTACCGATATCCAAGCGGATGCAATTCTAGATACCAAACTTCGTCATCTAGCAAAACTAGAAGAGATGAAGATCCGTGGTGAGCAAGACGAGCTAGAGAAAGAACGTGAGAAGCTAGAACAGCTACTAGGCTCTGAGCGTCGTCTGAACACTCTACTGAAGAAAGAAATCAAAGCAGATGCAGAGAAATATGGTGATGACCGCCGTTCTCCAATGGTTGAACGTGCAGAAGCAAAAGCACTGACTGAGCGTGACCTAGTACCAAGTGAGCCAATCACGGTTGTGCTTTCTGAGAAAGGTTGGATTCGTCACGCGAAAGGTCATGATGTGGATGCTGAGGGCTTGAGCTACAAGTCTGGTGACCAATACTTAGCACATGCGCGTGGTAAGAGTAACCAGCAAGCGGTGTTCTTTGGCAGTGATGGTCGAAGCTACTCACTTGAGTCGCATTCATTACCGTCTGCAAGAAGTCAAGGCGAGCCAATTACAGGTCGTTTGAATATCACCGCAGGCAGCAATATTCGCCAAGTGATCATGGGTGAAGAAGATCAGCTATGGTTGGTGGGTTCTGATGCTGGTTACGGCTTTGTATGTAAAGGCTCAGATTTGCTATCTAAGAACCGCAGCGGTAAAGCATTGGTGACTCTACCTGCAAACTCTGAGGTGATGACACCAAAGACGATTGCAGACTTGGATTCAGATGAAATTCTAGCCATTACGAATCAAGGTCGTATGCTGTTGTTCCCAATCAAAGACCTACCGCAATTAGCGAAAGGTAAGGGTAACAAGATCATCAACATCCCAGCAGCGAAGGCGAAAGAACGTGAAGAGGTGCTTTCTCACTTGATGGCTCTGCCACAAGGTGCGTCTCTTACACTTTATGCAGGTAAGCGAAAGTTAGGTTTGAAACCTGCTGATCTTGAGAACTTCCGTGGTGAACGCGGACGTCGAGGCAGCTTGCTACCGCGAGGTTTGCAGCGCGTAACTCGAATTGAAATTGAAATGGGTGGAAGCTCAGAGGTTTCAGAAGAGCCGAGCGATAGCGAATAACGCACAAACAAAAATCCCAGCCAATGGCTGGGATTTTTTTATGCTTCTTGTTTGTCTTCGGCGATGGTTACTTTCAAATTCATTTCTTTACCCTTGCGGATAATACCAACATCAACGCTGGTGCCTGGACGCAAGTCAGTAACAATATCCATCACACTTTGACGACCTTGCACCTTGGTTCCGTTAATGCTGATAATAATGTCCTGCTTTTCAAAGCCAGCCGCACTTGCAGGTCCATTTGGATCAATGCCTAGGACGACAATACCGCCAATGTGCTGGTTACCTAGTAAGCGGGCAGTAACCGCATTGATATCCTGTCCGTCAATACCAATGTAGCCACGGATCACGCGACCATCAGCAATGATCTTTTGCATGATCTTATTCGCCAGAGGAGCCGGAATCGCAAAAGAGATACCGTAGGTCTCAAGGTCTGTCGCCTGTTGGAATGAAGCCGTATTAATGCCTACCAGTTCACCTTGAGTGTTGACCAAAGCGCCGCCAGAGTTACCTTCGTTGATTGCCGCATCGGTTTGAATGAAGGCTTGACGACCATCGCTGATCGATGAGCGTCCTGTTGCTGAGATGATGCCAAACGTCGTGGTTTGACCTAAGTTGTATGGGTTTCCGATAGCCAGTACCACGTCACCAACCTGAGGCTTGTAATCAGGATTCAGTGGGATGACAGGTAAATTAGAGCCTTCAACGCGTAAAATCGCGATATCTGTACGCTTATCCGTACCGACCAACTGAGCTGCAGCAACACGACCATCTTGCAGTGCGACTACTATTTGGTCTGCTTGAGCGACGACATGGTAGTTAGTAATGATGTAGCCTTTCTCGCTAACAATCACACCAGATCCCAAGCCCTGAGTTGAAAGCTTGCTTCGGTCGTTTTCAACATACTTGCGACTATAGATATTCACAACCGCAGGCGCTGCCTTTCTTACCGCTTGGTTAAAAGAGACTTCGAGCGAGGCGATATTGCTCGGCTGCGGATCGCTGAGTGCTGTAGGAATAACATTGCTGCGCAAAGATGGAACGGCGAGTAATACGATGATGGCAGTTGCTAAGCCTAAAAAGACAGAACGTAACAAAAAGCTAAGCATAACCTCTCCATGATTGAGCGCCCAATTGGCATAGAAAACTGAAGGATAGCATTACATTGAAAAATAACAAAAGGGCAAGACGTAATCGTCTTACCCTTTTATAAAACCATGACATACGAGGTAAAGTGTTCGAGCGTTATCACGAATATCGATGTGGTTAACGCACGTTTACTTTAGCTTACGTGATTGCTGTTAACTCAACACGATTAGCGGATAACGAGGTAAACCGTTCGATCGCCGCGTTGAACGTTGATCGCGAGTACACCTTGATGCTTCTCTACAATCGCACGTAACTCCGCTAAGTTCTTCACGCGTTTACGGTTTACACCAATGATAATGTCGCCTTCTGCCAACTGATATTGTGCTGCTGGCGAGTTCTCAGCAACGCTCGTTACCTTCACACCTTGGATAGAATCACTTGGTGTCGTATTGCTAAGCTCAGCGCCTTTGAGCCCTTCATGTAGAGTCTCAGCCTTCGCTTTGACATTGGTTGATTCTCCCAAGGTCACATCAAAGCTCTTCTTCTTACCGTCTCGGACAACGCCAAGCGTGACTTTTTTACCAGCCCCTAAGGTTGCGACTTTCGCACGAAGCTCGGCGAACGTATCAATCGCTTTGCCATTAATCGAAACGATGACATCACCAGCTTTTAGACCAGCCTTGTCAGCGGCACTGTCCGGAACCACTTGACTAACAAAGGCACCTTTACTTGATTCATAGCCCAGAGCTTCTGCCAACTCAGAAGTGACTTCACCACCTTGAACACCAAGCATGCCGCGTTTTACTTCACCAAACTCCAAGATTTGATCAGTTAGGTTCTTCATCATGTTGGACGGAATTGCAAAGCCAATACCGACGTTGCCTCCGTTTGGACCAAGAATGGCGGTGTTGATGCCGATCAGTTCACCATTGAGATTAACCAAAGCGCCACCGGAGTTACCACTGTTAATTGCTGCATCGGTTTGAATGAAGTTTTCAAAGTTTTCGACATTTAAGCCGCTTCGACCCAGTGCAGAAACGATGCCGGATGTCACTGTCTGACCTAGACCAAACGGGTTACCAATGGCTACGGTAAAATCACCTACGCGTAGTTTGTCTGAATCCGCGACTTTAATTTGTGTCAGGTCTTTTGCTTTTTCGAGCTTAAGCAAGGCAATGTCTGACATCTCGTCTCCGCCGACGAGTTCTGCATCGTACTCTCTACCATCATATAGACGGACACGAATGTCATCAGCGCCTTTGATAACGTGATAGTTCGTTACGATTTGACCTTTCTTAGCGTCAATAATGACACCAGAACCTAAACCTCGGAACGGACGCTCACGAGTTTGTTCTGTCGGGAAATCAGGACCAAAGAAGAACTGAAACTGCTCTGGAATACGACTGGTTTGAACTTGTTTGCCTTCGACCGCAATACTCACAACCGCAGGGGTTACTTTTTCGAGCATTGGGGCAAGACTAGGTAACTGCTCCCCATCCACACTGAGTGGAAGCGCCGCTGTTGCGGTGACTGGGGTGATGATTGAACCCAAGCTTAAAGATAGAACGGTTAACGCAAGCAATGGTTTTTTCATCCAATAACTCCTCTTGAAACGGGTCTGCCAAAAAAGAAATATCCGAATGCTTTGTCTCTTATTGATAGTAATTAATATAGGGACGAATTCGGACAATCAAAACGTGGCGGCAGCACACAAGTTGTTAGAGATGAGTTGCTTAAGAAAAGTTCAACAAGGGTCAATACAAATTGATAAGAAATGTGAATGTATTGACCCAATTAGGCAGGATAAGGGGATTAAGACGCTTTCGCTGTGACTGCTTCAGGTGCGTCGATGATTTCTTTTTCCTGATCTTTTAAAAGACCAGTTGCGCCGTTGGCATAGTCTTTTGGTTGTTCATTGACGTCTGATTGATCCTCTTCGACTTTATCAGATGACATTGCAGTCTTCTTATCGAATGGATTGTCTTGCTCAGGCAAGTTTGGCAGAAGTTCAGAAGACGTCTTCGCCATGTGCTGGTATAGCTTGGTATAATCTTTACCTAAGGTGTCCAGCATTTCTGCAGTTTGTGCAAAGTGATCGACGAGCTCTTGACGTTGTTGCTCTAGTTCAAATTTAGCTGCTTCCAGCTCTTTTTGCACAGACTTTTGTTTTTTGTATTCGGGGGTGGTTAGTCTACTAATGACTACGCCTACGATTGTACCGACCAGCAAACCCACAATGGCATAAATCCAAGGCATAACTGCTCCTTATAGTTGTTTTAACAAGTCTTTTACTACTTAGTTACACGCGGTGCTTGTCCATGTTACTATGGCTTGAACAGCCGATAAAGAAAAATAGCGGTAAGTCTTCGGGGACTGATATCTACCTCTCTCTATGCTCAACGCTGACCCCGAGGTGACAATTTTTTCTGTACCTCTGATACGACTCTATACCATGACACCATTAAAACGATACCAACAAGACATAGCAGAGCATGGATTCCAGCGTGATGAAGCCCAATATAACGCTGTCGTTGCTTTAGACAATCTTTACCATGCGATTGCAGAGTTTCAGTCTGCGCCTATTCCTCAGCTTAGCACTTGGCAGAAATTACTTGGTAAAAAGCCAGAATTACCAGAACCGCCGAAAGGGCTCTACTTTTGGGGTGGTGTTGGGCGTGGTAAAACTTATCTTATGGATGCGTTTTTTGACGCGTTGCCTACAGAACGAAAGATGCGAGTGCATTTTCACCGCTTTATGTATCGAGTCCATGATGAACTCAAGCGGTTAGGGGAAGTTGAAAATCCACTGTCAAAAGTCGCTGACTTATTCAAAAAAGAAGCGGATGTGGTCTGCTTCGATGAGTTTTTTGTTTCTGACATTACCGATGCGATGATTTTAGCGACATTGCTGCAAGAGATGTTTAAACGCCAGATGATTTTGGTTGCAACATCCAACATTGAACCTGAAAACTTGTACCGTAATGGCTTACAACGGGCGCGCTTCTTACCAGCGATAGACATGATCATTCAGCGCTGTGACGTGCTTAATGTCGATAGTGGAGTGGATTACCGTCTAAGAACGCTGCAACAAGCTGAAATCTACCATTATCCGCTAGATGAACAAGCGTCCGTCAATCTCAATAAGTACTACCACCAGTTGATTGGCGAAAGAAAGGTCGCAGCGCACAGCATTGAAGTAAATCATCGTGAAGTTAAAGTAATTGAAGCAAGTGATGGCGTGCTACATGCGTCTTTTGAGCAACTTTGCCAGACACCACGCAGTCAGAATGACTATATTGAACTGTCGCGTATTTACCATACGGTATTATTGGCAGAGGTGAAGCAGATGGATCGTAAGATTGATGATGCAGCAAGACGTTTTATCGCTTTAGTCGATGAATTTTACGAACGTAACGTGAAACTGATTATTTCTGCAGAAGTCTCGATGGAGTCTCTGTATACGCAAGGGCAGTTAGAGTTCGAATTTAAACGTTGTTTGTCTCGATTGACTGAGATGCAAAGCCATGAATACCTCGCTAGAGAGCATCTGGCGTAAAAATCGACAACTCATCTTAAAAAAGTGAAGAAAAAATTCGTGATTTAACGCAAAAAAAGGTGATTTTTTCTTCGCTCTTCTCTATAATCCTGCGACCCACCGTTACTGCAGACCTGATTATCGAAGTTATTTCGACATAGAAGGTCGAGAGTACCAACGACTCGAAGGGGTGATGACTGGGCTCTTAGACAGTGTGGGAGCACTATTGGGTGTTCCTTTAAAGTTTAAATTTTAATTAACGGGTTATTATTAGCATGAAAACTTTCGTTGCTAAACCAGAAACTGTAAAACGCGACTGGTACGTTGTAGACGCAGAGGGTAAAACTCTTGGCCGTCTAGCAAGTGAAATTGCATCTCGCCTACGTGGCAAACACAAAGCTGAATACACTCCTCACGTTGACACTGGTGATTACATCATCGTTATCAACGCTGAGAAAGTTGCTGTAACTGGTAACAAAGCTAAGAACAAAGTGTACTACCGTCACTCTGAATTCCCAGGTGGTCTAAAATCTATCACTTTTGAAAAGTTGATCGATCGTAAACCTGAGATGGCTCTTGAGCTTGCAGTTAAAGGCATGCTTCCACGTGGTCCTCTAGGCCGTGCTATGTACCGTAAGCTTAAAGTTTACGCGGGCGCTGAGCACAACCATGTTGCTCAACAACCACAAGTACTAGACATCTAATTGGGGATTTCGAAAATGGCAGAGAATCAATACTACGGCACTGGCCGTCGCAAAAGCTCAGCTGCGCGTGTTTTCATCAAACCAGGCAGCGGCAACATCGTAATCAACAAGCGTAGCCTTGATGAGTACTTCGGTCGTCCAACTTCTCGCATGGTTGTTAAACAACCTCTTGAGCTAGTTGAACTAACTGAGAAGCTAGACCTATACGTTACTGTTAAAGGTGGCGGTATTTCTGGTCAAGCTGGTGCTATCCGTCACGGTATCACTCGCGCTCTTATGGAGTACGATGAGTCTCTACGTCCTACTCTACGTGCAGCTGGTTACGTTACTCGTGACGCTCGTTGCGTTGAACGTAAGAAAGTTGGTCTACGTAAAGCACGTCGTCGTCCACAGTTCTCTAAGCGTTAATTTCCTTTTATCGGAAATTATGCTGTTCCAGAGTTTCTCTGGATACTGTGTACCAAAGCTCGGCTATATGCCGAGCTTTTTGTTTTTCTAATGCGTGGAAAAGCGTTTTTTCATTTCATATCGAACTTCACATCGCCACTTAATATCCTCGCAACATTTGAATGTTTTATCTGCACTTTTTCTGGATTTATTCGTGCTACAAGACGGAGATAACAAAAGTGGGGAGTCCCTTCACATTCTTGACATATCTTTCTATGTAATCGACTGAAAACAGCCGGAATACAAGGCTTTTTATCCCATTCTTAGCCATTCTTCGTTTCGCTTTCTTGTTACAAATCACATCTATTTTTTATAATTTTGCCGCTTTTGTGACGGCGTGAGCGATTTGCCTCACAATTGTTACAAAAAGGTAGCTTTATCTTGTCAAAAAGTAGGGTTTTCTTTATCATTTCCCCCCAATAAATAGAACTAAATTCATTATTTGTTAGCCATGCTCTTATAAGCGGAATAATAACGATCCAAAGGGAGCAAATGGGAGAATGTTTGGATGAGCAACGCGCCTTTAAATAACGGTCGCAGGCGTTTTCTAACCGCTACAACGGCAGTTGTTGGTGGATTAGGGGCAGCTGCCGTCGCCGTGCCTTTTATCAAATCATGGAATCCGAGCGCCAAAGCAAAAGCTGCGGGTGCACCGGTGGAAGTGGATATCAGTAAAATCGAAGCTGGTCAGATGGTTCGTGTTGAGTGGCAAGGTAAGCCTGTATGGGTTGTACGTCGCACTCAAGAAGTGGTGGATAACCTAAAGAACATCGACGGACAGCTTCGTGACCCACAATCAGAAATGGAACAACAGCCAGTTTATGCTCAGAACGCGCATCGTTCGATCAAGCCTGAGTATTTCGTGGCAGTTGGCTTCTGTACTCACTTAGGTTGTTCACCGACCTATCTACCTGACACGTTCTCCGAGCAAGTTCAAGGCGTTAAGTCTGGCTTCTTCTGTCCATGTCACGGTTCTAAATTCGATATGGCTGGTCGAGTGTTCCAAGGTGTTCCTGCACCTCTGAACCTTGTGGTTCCTAAGCACATGTACTTGAGTGATACGAAGCTCATGATCGGTGTTGATGAGGGAGACGCATAATGCAAGCACTACTAGACTGGGTTGAAAAACGAATTCCCGCGATGAATGCTTATAAAAAGCATTTGTCTGAATACCCAATGCCTAAGAACTTCAACTTTTGGTACCTTTTCGGTTCTCTGGCAATGTTGGTACTGGTTAACCAAATCCTAACCGGTATTTGGTTGACAATGAACTACGTTCCTTCTGGTGATGGTGCGTTTGCTTCTATCGAATACATCATGCGTGACGTTGATTACGGCTGGTTGTTGCGTTACATGCACTCAACTGGCGCGTCAGCGTTTTTCGTTGTTGTTTACCTGCACATGTTCCGTGGTCTGATTTACGGTTCATACCAAAAGCCTCGTGAGCTACTTTGGATCTTCGGTATGTTGATCTTCTTGGTTCTAATGGCTGAAGCTTTCATGGGTTACCTATTACCATGGGGTCAGATGTCATACTGGGGTGCTCAGGTAATCATTTCTCTATTTGGTGCGATTCCTGTTATTGGCGATGACTTAACGCTTTGGATCCGTGGTGACTACATCATCTCAGGTGCAACGCTAAACCGTTTCTTCGCACTACACGTTATTGCGCTACCTATCGTTCTACTTCTTCTTGTTGTTCTGCACGTATTGGCACTACACGAAGTTGGCTCTAACAACCCGGATGGTATCGAGACTAAGCTACCAAAAGGCTCAATGGGCGACGATTACGAAACACAGTTCAAGTTCCACGATTACTACACGAAGAAATACGACATCATCGATTCGATTCCTTTCCATCCATACGGTACGGTTAAGGACCTAGTTGGTGTGGCTGGTTTCTTGTTCTTCTTCTGTTATGTGCTGTTCTTCAACCCAGAAATGGGTGGATACTTCCTTGAGCCACCTAACTTTGAAGCTGCAAACCCACTGAAGACACCTGAGCATATCGCTCCTGTTTGGTACTTCACACCATTCTACGCAATCTTACGTGCGGTTCCGGACAAGCTATTGGGTGTAATCCTAATGGGTGCGTCAATTGCAGTACTGTTTGTTCTACCTTGGTTGGATCGTTGTAAAGTTCGTTCTTACCGTTACCGCAGCAAAATTCACCTATTGAATATTGTTCAGTTCACTATCGCCTTTATCGCTCTGGGTATTTTGGGTGCACTACCGGCAACGCCGCTGTACACGCTTTTGTCTCAGATCTTTAGCTTGTGTTACTTCATGTTCTTTGTCCTGCTGTTCTTCTACAGCAAAAATGAAGCGACCAAACCATTACCAGAGAGGGTGACATTCAAATGAAGAAGTGGATTGTAATTCTATTTGCTATGTTGCCATCTCTCGCGATGGCAGCGGGTGCCAACGTACCGCTAGACAAGGCGAACGTGGACCTATCGGATAAAGCTTCGCTACAAAACGGCGCGAAGCTATTCATGAACTACTGTTTTGCTTGTCACTCAACGCAATACCAGCGTTACGAGCGAGTAGCGACAGACTTGGATATTCCTGTTGACCTAATGAAGGAAAACCTGATTTTCGACCCTGAAGCGAAAATTGGTGACCTTATGGTGAACGCAATGCCTGCAAAGCAAGCTGGTGATTGGTTTGGTGCTCCGCCACCGGATCTAACTCTTGTTGCTCGAGTTCGTGGTGCAGATTGGCTGTACACTTACCTACGCTCTTTCTATGTTGACCCATCACGTCCGTTCGGTGTGAACAACATTGTATTCCCAAGCGTTGGTATGCCACATGTACTTGAAGAGCTTCAAGGCATTCCTACTCCAGTCTACGGCACGAAAGTGGTTGATGGTGAGGAAGTTCAGGTCGTTGTAGGTACTGAAACAGACGGTACTGGTGAGCTAAGCTCTGGCGAATATGACAAAGCGGTTGGTGACCTAGTTAACTTCCTAGTTTACTCAGGCGACCCAGTTCAACTAGAGCGTCATGCGCTTGGTTGGTGGGTGATGGGCTTCCTCGTTCTACTAACAATTGTTGTCGTGATGCTCAAGAAAGAGTATTGGCGTGATGTGCATTAATTGTGCTATCATACCGTGCTAATTCCCAATTTTAATTGACGAATAATGGAGGCTTAGCCTCCATTATTTTTATTTGTAAGTGTGCTGGAGGGCTCCATGGCTGTAGCTGCCAATAAACGTTCTGTGATGACTCTTTTCTCAAGTGCATCAGATTTGTATAGCCATCAGGTTCGCATCGTATTAGCTGAAAAAGGCGTAAGTGTTGAAGTTGAGCTTGTTGATGAAGCTAACCTTCCTGCTGAGCTTGTGGAACTGAACCCATACAAATCAGTACCAACTCTTGTGGACCGTGAGCTAGCTCTTTACGATTCAAAAATCATCATGGAGTACTTGGACGAGCGTTTCCCTCATCCACCTCTAATGCCTGTTTACCCAGTTGCTCGTGGTAACAGCCGTTTGATGATGTACCGTATTGAACGCAACTGGTACTCACTAGCTGAAAAAGTTGTTAAGGGTAACGCGGAAGAATCAGAAAAAGCACGTACTAAACTACGTAACGATCTTCTGACTCTAGCGCCAATCTTCGCTGAATACGAATACTTCATGAGCGAAGAGTTCAGCCTAATCGACTGCTACCTAGCTCCACTATTGTGGCGTCTGCCTCAACTAGGTATCGACCTTGTAGGTCCTGGTTCAAAAGAGATCAAAGTTTACATGAACCGCGTATTTGAGCGTGATTCATTCCTTGCTTCTCTAACTGAAGCTGAACGTGAAATGCGCCTAGTTCGCTAAGCGATTTAGATAACACGTTATGGATATTGCAAAAATGACTGCTCGCCGTCCGTATATGCTTCGTGCATTTTACGATTGGTTGGTAGACAACGACTTAACTCCTCACTTGGTGGTTGATGCAACGATGCCGGGTGTGCGTGTACCAGTTGAGTTTATTCAAGATGGTCAAATCATCTTGAATATTGCTCCACGTGCTGTTGGTCAACTTGAGTTGGGTAATGATGCGATTACCTTCCATGCTCGTTTTAGTGGTCGCCCTCATTCAGTGATCGTACCGGTTTATGCGGTACAAGCGATTTACGCTCGAGAGAATGGCGCTGGCACCATGTTTGAACCTGAAGAAGCGTACACTCATATCGAAGAAGAAGGGATTGTTGAAGAAGAACAGTCACCAACTTTTACTACCGTGAGTGATGATTCAGAAGTCATGGACTCGGAGTCTGAAGAGGAAGAAGCACCTCGTCCGAAAGGCAGGCCAAGCTTACGAGTTATCAAATAAAAAAAGCAGCGTGCCCACGCTGCTTTTTTATTATCTGCTAAGTTGTATTAAACAACTGTCTAGCTAGTTCACTTGAGAGCCTAATTCAGTGACTGTTGCTTCAGGCTGTGTTGTTTCTGGTTCTTCCACTTTTAATGGCTTTTCATCACCATATTGGAAGCCTTTAATCACTTGTTTTACGCCTGAGATATTACGTGCAATCTCTGTTGCTCGATCGCTTTGTTGTGGCGTGACGTAACCAAACAAGAATACATCGCTGTCTTCAGTAATCACTTTTACTTTGATGCCATTTAACTCGCTATCAGTCAGTAATGCTGATTTAACCTTGGTGGTGATCCAGCTATCGTTGCTGATTTGAGTTACGCTCAATGGTTCTTTTTGTTTGATCTGGTTATGGATATTTTTCACACCACTTACAGCACGAGCTCGACGTTCAAACTCATTAATCAGTTCGCGAGTTGGGGCTTGTCCCATTAATACAACAGTCCCATTGTATGAACTCGCAACGACGCGAGCTTTTCCTTTGAATGGTGCTTTATTGCCAATCGCTGCAACTTCAAATTCGATGTTGTTGTCTTGCCAAATTTCTTTGGTTGTACGTGTATCTGTAACGATATTGGCAGTAGTTGCTGCCCCTGCAATAAACAAACCCGCACAGCCACTCATGCTGAGTGCTGCAAATAAAATGACAAGACTACGTATCATATTTCTAAACTCTCAATTTCAATTATTCTTCGTGAGCAGGGAAAAGAACTTGGTCGATAAGGTCACACAAGCAATGAAGGGTCACCATATGTACTTCATGGATGCGTGCTGTTCGATGTGATGGAATGCGAATCTCCACATCATTTTCACCAAGCAAGCCAGCCATTTCACCGCCATCTTTACCAGTAAGAGCAATGATCGTCATATCGCGAGTTACCGCGGCTTCCATTGCTTTGATGATGTTTTTGCTGTTACCACTGGTAGAGATTGCGAGCAAGATGTCGCCCGGCTGACCAAAAGCGCGTACTTGCTTGGAGAAGATCTCTTGGTAGTGGTAGTCATTGGCAACGGCAGTGAGCGTTGTGTTATCCGCCGTCAACGTCATTGCTGGTAGGCTAGGGCGCTCTGTTTCGAATCGGTTCAAAAGACAAGAGACAAATTGTTGTGAATTCGACGCACTGCCCCCGTTGCCACAGCATAGGATTTTATTGCCGTTGAGTAAGCTTGAAACCATTGCCTGAGCAGCGTGAGTAATTGCATCTGGTAGTGCTTCTGCTGCAGCGATTTGAATTTGAATACTTTCTGTAAAACTGTCTTTAATGCTGTCTAGCATCGTTTATCCTTCAGAGATTGCATTTTGTATCCAGTTGATGTCTCGACCACTGTCGTGAATGGCAATAACATCAAACCGATAATCGATAGTGTGTGCCGAGCATTTTTGCTGGCTTAGCCAAATTTGAGCTGTTTTGACTAGTTTACGCATTTTTGCGTAGGTGACCATTTCTGCTGCAGAGCCAAAAGCATCATTCTTACGATATTTGACCTCAACAAAGACGATAGTTTCACCTTGTTGGAAAATTAAATCAATTTCGCCGACTTTCGTTAGGAAGTTTTGATCTAAAAAGCGCAAACCCTGACGCTGCAAATATCGCTTCGCCAGGGTTTCGTATTGATTGCCGATTTGTCGCTTACTAAAGAGCCCCACGCTCGGCCCAGTCTAACTCACGTTGTACTACACAGTTGTTGTTGATACTTAATACACCTGTTTGACCATCAACTGAGTAGCCCGGTAGTAACTTCATTTGCGGTAACTCACCAAGCAGTTTGTATGCGTCCATACCTAATGCTTCTAAGCGTTTTTCCATATTGGATTGATCTGGCCATAGCTCATTCATTTGTGTCGCGATGGTTGGATCTGGATTGATTAACATCGGAATGTCGCTGTACGCCACGCCTGATAGATCTTCGTAAGTTGCGCCACCACTGTTACTGCGAGAGTTAGAGAACAACTTAGGTGGTTTTGCATCAGGGTTAATCGCGACTTCGATAAATGGCTTGATCAACGTCAGTTCGGAACTGCGTGCGACAATATATACCGCATCCACATCACGACGACTACGAGGTTGGCTCTCTAAAGAGATGCGCATCAGAGACTGCATTTGTGCGATGCGTTGCTGACTCTCTTGTAAGCCAAATACACCATTAATGTTCTTTTGCAGTTGGCGTTTATCACCAAAGTAACTAGTCGCAACTTTGTTTGAGCTGTATTTGCTCCACTCTTCATTAAACGCTTCAACAACACGCTGACCATAAGCTCCGTTTGGCGCTAAGATCATTGGGAATTGGTAGCCTTGGCTGAATAGGTACTTGGCTGCCTGTGCAACTTCTTGCTCTGGAGAAAGTGCTAGGTAACACATGTCTGTGCCAGCTTGCACTTCTTCCGGAATGTTAAGTGCCAATGTTGGAATTTTCACGCCTGTTTCGGAACCGTCTAATGTCGCTTGTAGCTTCTCTACGTTTTCTTTTTGTAGAGGACCAACGACAAAATCGATGTTCTCATTGATTAAGCGCTGTTTGATTTGATCGGCGCTGTAAGCGTGTGTATCAATCACCGTCAGCGTCGCACTTGGATCTCGTGCTTGGTCGTTCATCATCGCAAAGATGAAACCATCGCGGATCAGTTGTGCTTGCGGAGCAAATTTACCCGTTAGCGGTAACAGAAGCGCTGTGTTGTTTGGTTTCACAATCTCTAACGAGAGGATGTTTTGAATTTCTGCAGGAGTATAAACCGCTGCTGGATGTGAAGGGTTTTCACTTAACCAGTGCTCAAGCGTGTTTTTAAGCTGAGGAATATTGCTCGATAACGTTTTTGCATAGATCGCTAATTGTAGCCAACCATCTAGTACGTCTTCGCTTGGTTCAGTTTGCAATGCCGTCAGTTCATTTTCAGAGTAACTGCCGAAGTTCATCCAAATACGGCTAGAGATCTCACGTTGCTCTGCTGATGACGCGTATTGACCTTCGGCTACCAATTGGCGGTTTGCTTCAAACGGTTGGTTTAAGCTTTGGTAAGCGTCCGCGCGCAACTCGTAGTAGTCTTTCCACTGTTCGCTTGGCAGTTTCCACCAAGGTTTAAAGTTCAGCCCTTGCAGCAATTGTGAGTATTTACCTTGCTTTTGCTGTAAGGTCGCACGAGCCAATTGCCACTCAGCCTGTTGAACTTCGCTCAGTTGCTGACGAGAAAGACGTTTGATTAACAGCTCAGCTTGGTCTAACTCATTTGCTTGGATTGCCGCTTTGGTTGCCATGATCAACCAGTCGTTTTGTAGGCTACCTTCGGTGCTATCAGCTTGAATCATGTAGTTCTGAACAGACTGTGTCGGCTCAAGTGTAATATCTACGCTATCTGGTTGTCGCGGACCTGAAGAACAGGCGGCGAGCGTAATTGCCAGTGCAACAGGAGTGAGTAAGCGTGGTACACTGAGTCTCTTATGGTTCATCATTGCCGTGAGTTCTCTATAATTTTGTACAAAATTGTCTCTATATTAATCGTTGAAGTGATGGTAAACAAATGACAGATAAAAATAAGTTGCCGAATGAGGGGCCAACTCTATACATCGTACCGACTCCAATCGGAAATTTAGCGGATATCACTCAACGTGCTATCGAAGTTCTGTCGAATGTGGACATCATTGCCGCTGAGGATACTCGACATACAGGCAAATTACTGTCTCACTTCAATATCCAAACCAAAACTTTTGCGCTGCATGATCACAACGAGCAACAAAAAGCACAAGTTCTAGTTGAAAAGCTACTGTCAGGTCAGTCTATCGCATTGGTTTCTGACGCTGGTACGCCGCTAATAAGCGATCCAGGATACCATTTGGTGACAAAATGTCGTCAAGCGGGCGTAAGAGTTGTGCCTCTTCCTGGTGCGTGTGCGGTCATCACTGCGTTAAGTGCTTCAGGTCTACCATCTGACCGATTCAGTTTCGAAGGCTTCTTACCACCGAAAAGTAAAGGTCGTAAAGACAAGTTCTTGGAGATTGCTTCTGTTGAACGTACTTGTATCTTCTACGAATCTCCGCATCGTATTTTAGACTCTCTACAAGATATGTTAGACGTTCTTGGTCCAGAACGTGAAGTGGTATTGGCTCGTGAACTAACCAAAACCTTTGAAACTATTCAAGGAATGCCTCTTGGTGAGTTGATTGAGTGGGTGAAGAGTGACGATAACCAACAACGTGGCGAGATGGTATTACTGATTCATGGTCACCGAGATTCAACGGAAGAGAGCCTACCTGATGAAGCGACGCGTACATTGGGCATCTTGACTAAAGAGTTACCATTGAAGAAAGCCGCTGCGCTTGCCGCTGAAATCTACAGTTTGAAGAAGAATGCTTTATACAAGTGGGGCTTGGAGAATTTGGGGTAAAAGCTTCTAGAACGAACGCCGGCACTTTGGAAACGCTTCGCTTCTGGAGGTGAGACTCGAGAATATAGCGGTCTCAATCCTGCGCTCAGCTATCAATATATCCCAAGACGTTCATTTATCTTAAGGGAATTTATGTTTGAAAGGAGAACCATCAACTCGGTTCTCCTTTTTATTTTTTAAGCTTACCTACAACGTTCTCTCTTCGGGGTATCGTGCTCCCGGTTCTCTAATCCGGCAATGCAATGTTCCCCAAATTTAAGTATTCTTGTTTGTTTTCTGAGCAATTAACATCCTCATTTCATCATATCTGTGATCTCACTAGACTCAGAAGGGATAACTCTATACAATCCGCCATCGGAGCTGACTGGGTAGTCGCTGCTTTGTTGATGTCCTTCGGGAGACTGACGTCGAAGTCCCTTTGGGAGACTGACGTTGACGTCCTTCGGGAGACTGACAAAGGGGAGGAAAGTCCGGGCTTCATAGAGCAAGGTGCCAGGTAACGCCTGGGGGGCGCAAGCCTACGACAAGTGCAGCAGAGAGAAGACCGCCGATGGCCTTAGGGCACAGGTAAGGGTGAAAGGGTGCGGTAAGAGCGCACCGGACGACTAGTAATAGTTCGTAGCAGGGTAAACTCCACCTGAAGCAAGACCAAATAGGCCTCCACATTGCGTTGCTCGCGTAAGGAGGCGGGTAGGTTGCTCGAGCCAGTGAGTGATTGCTGGCCTAGACGAATGGCTACCGCCGCGCAAGCGGAACAGAACCCGGCTTATGTGTCGGCTCCACCTATTCGAGACCCATCCCTACTTCGGTAGTGATGGGTTTTTTGCATTTTATTGACGCAAACTATGTCATTACCAATAAACTTGGCGCTGAATCACGTCTAACTTTAGACTTGAGGTGGCGATGATGTGGGAAATCAGTACACTAAAGAATCGCTTCAAGATCATTCAACGAGAAAGCTATGACCGAAACATTTCAACATATCTCAGTGTTATTAAATGAATCCATTGATGGCTTGGCTATCAAACCCGATGGTATCTATATCGATGGAACATTTGGCCGTGGCGGTCACAGCAGAACTATCTTGTCGAAGCTCGGGGAGAATGGTCGTCTATACAGTATCGACCGTGATCCACAGGCTATCGCAGAAGCGAGCAAAATCGACGACCCTCGTTTTACCATCATTCATGGTCCATTTTCTGGTATGGCGAAGTACGCAGAAGAATACGGTTTAGTTGGTAAAGTTGACGGTGTCCTGCTTGATCTTGGCGTGTCTTCTCCACAGTTAGATGATGCTGAGCGTGGCTTTAGCTTTATGAAAGATGGTCCACTAGATATGCGTATGGACCCAACATCAGGTATCCCCGTTTCTCAATGGTTGATGGAAGCGGATTTGGATGACATTACTTGGGTCATTCGCGAGTTCGGTGAAGACAAACACGCACGTCGCATAGCGAAAGCGATTGTGGCATACCGCGAAGACGAGGAAAACGAGCCTATGGTTCGTACTGGTCAATTAGCTAAATTGATCTCGGATGCCGCTCCAAAGAGTTTCAAAGAGAAAAAACACCCAGCGACTCGTGCTTTTCAGGCGTTTCGTATTTACATCAACAGTGAATTAGAAGAAATTGATACAGCACTAAAAGGCGCAGCGAGCATCTTGGCTCCAGAGGGGCGCTTATCAGTGATCAGTTTCCACTCTTTAGAGGACCGTATGGTAAAACGCTTTATTCGTAAAGAGAGTAAAGGTCCAGAAGTGCCACACGGTATCCCAATGACAGAAGAGCAGATTCGTGCTCTGGGTAGTGCAAACATGAAGCCTGTTGGTAAAGCTATCAAACCAACTAAGCAAGAAATTGACATGAACCCGCGTTCTCGAAGCTCAGTGCTAAGAATTGCAGAAAAGCTTTAATTATTATGACGAAAACCACTCCTAACCTTGCTAAGTTGATAGCGACGGATTTGATTACCGTCGGTCGCTGGTCGTTGTTGTTGATGATTTTGATCTTCGCAACCGCAATGGGAGTGGTGTTTGCAACCCACCATGCGCGTCAAGCGATCACTGAAAAAGATCATACATTGGTTGAGCGGGAGCGATTGGACAGCGAATGGCGCAACCTAATGTTGGAAGAAACAGCTCTCGCAGAACACAGTCGCGTTCAAGACTTGGCAAAGAAGGATCTTGAAATGAAACGACCAGATGGCGATAAAGAAGTGGTTATCACGCTAAAATGATTGGAAAGAAAGCCAAATCTAAACAAGGAAATACGCGCAAGTCTGCTGCAAAAGAAAAGAAAGTTTCTGCAGCAAAACCGCAACCCACCAAAGAAACAAAAGAAACAGAAGTAACGGCAGAACCAGAGTCATTTTTGATTCGCTGGCGTTTTCACTTGCTGCTGTTTTTTGTCTTCTGTGCCTTCGCTCTTCTCGTTGGGCGCGTGGCTTACATTCAAATCATCGAGCCAGACAACCTTATCAAGCAAGGTGATCTTCGTTCTATCCGTGTAAAAGCCATTCCTTCCGCGCGTGGGATCATCTCTGACCGTAACGGTGAACCGCTGGCAGTGAGCGTACCGGTAGAAGCCGTTTGGGCAGACCCGAAAACCATCTTTAAAGAAGGCGCACTGCAGCAAACTAAAAGTTGGTATGCACTTGCCGACGTGCTTGGTTTAGATCGCCAAGGTCTGATTAACAAAATTAAGAAGAACGAATCCCGCCGTTTTATTTACCTTCAACGTCAAGTAAGTCCAGCGATGGCGAACTACATTCGAGAGTTAAAGCTGCCGGGTGTGGGGTTGAAATCCGAATCTCGTCGTTACTATCCCGCAGGTGAAGTTAGTGCCCACTTAGTCGGTGTGACAGGTATTGATGGACATGGTTTAGAAGGTGTTGAACGTAGCTACGATGAATGGCTGACTGGCGCTGCGGGTAAGAAAACCATTCGTAAAGACCGTTATGGTCGTGTCGTCGAGAACATTGCTTTGGAAGAGAAGCAAGAAGGTAAGCCGCTGCAACTGACCATTGACCAAAGACTGCAAGCCATCGCGTATCGCGCAATTAAGCAAGCTGTAGCCGATCACCGTGCAACTTCCGGCTCTGCAGTAATGCTTGATGTAAAAACAGGTGCCGTGTTGGCGATGGTGAATGCGCCATCTTATAACCCAAATAACCGCAGCGACTGGCAAAGCTACAAGATGCGTAACCGAGTTATTACCGACTCAATGGAGCCTGGTTCGACGATTAAGCCATTCGTGATCTTAGCCGCTTTAGAAAATGGTGTGGCGGACAAAGATACGATCGTCGACACCGGAAATGGCATTCTTCAACTCGGTGGTAGCCGTGTTCGTGACGTGTCCAAAGTAGGTAAAGCAAGCCTGACCAAGATTTTGAAAAAATCGAGTAACATCGGTGTGACCAAGCTTGCGATGCGAATGCCAGTGGAAGCGTTATTGGGTTTGTATAGCTCTGTTGGTTTGGGCGAATTGTCCGGCTTGAACTTGGTTGGTGAGGTGACCGGTATTTTCCCAAGCCGCTCTCGTTGGTCTCCTATTGAGCGAGCAACGATTTCTTTTGGTTACGGCTTATCCATCACGCCAATTCAGCTTGCTCATGCGTACGCGACGCTAGGCAACTTAGGAAAATACGAACCAATTCATATTATCGAAAGTAACGATAACGATATGTCACGCCAAGTGGTGAGCAAAGAGCATGCTCGTCAAGTGTTAGATATGCTAGAGACGGTAACACAAAAAGGTGGTTCAGCTCGAAGAGCGGCTGTTCCAGGTTACCGAGTCGGGGCAAAAACCGGTACGTCACGTAAAGCGACAGCAGGTGGCTATAGTGATGAGTACATTACGTATACCGCTGGTCTTGCGCCTGTGAGCGACCCGCGAATTGCGTTGGTAGTGATTGTGAATGAGCCACAAGGTGATGATTACTACGGTGGTTCAGTAGCGTCTCCTGTCTTTTCTGAAATCATGAAAGGTGCGCTGCAAATCTTGAATGTTGCCCCTGACGAAAATAAATTCCAACAGTAGGCTTATATAAGTCTGCTAAGAAACAAAATGAAGAAAGCTGAGCGCATGCTCGGAGAACATATATGACTAAAGCCATCAGTATGGACACGCTGCTTTCCACTTGGGTAGATTGCCCTAGCTTGTCCTCTATCCTTGTCTCTGAATTGGAACTCGATAGCCGAAGAGTTCAATCTGGTACCACGTTTGTTGCCATTATCGGTCATGTTGTCGATGGACGTCAGTTTATCCCAACAGCAATTGAACAAGGAGCGAACGCGGTTATCGCTCAAGCCTGTGATGTAAAAGCGCATGGCTCGATTGAGATCATTAACGACGTACCAGTTGTTTATCTTGATGCATTAGACAAATGCTTATCTCAAATTGCGGGTCAGTTGTACCACTATCCAAATATGGAGCTGATTGGTGTCACAGGTACGAACGGAAAAACCACCATCACTCAACTGATTGCTCAGTGGATTGATTTAGTCGGTGCAAAAGCAGCGGTTATGGGTACAACGGGTAATGGTTTCCTTGATAACCTGCAAGAAGCTGCAAATACAACGGGCAACGCCGTTGAAATCCAAAAGACACTTGCTTCCCTCGCTGAGCAAAAAGCGCAATACACTGCGCTTGAGGTTTCTTCCCACGGTCTGATTCAAGGTCGTGTTAAGGCTCTGTCTTTCGCTGCGGGCGTATTTACTAATCTAAGCCGAGATCATCTAGACTACCACGGCACTATGGAAGAGTACGCTAAAGCTAAACTTACCCTATTTACAGCCCATCAATGCGAACACGCAATCATCAATGTAGACGATGTAGTCGGTGCAACTTGGGCGAAACAGCTTCCTAATGCTCTAGCCGTATCACTCAAACCAACGACAGATTTTGCGCATACAGTGTTTGCTAATCATATTGCTTATGCAGAATCAGGCATTACGATTGAGTTTAGCGGCAAGTTTGGTGAGGGCACATTACATGCTCCGTTGATCGGAGAATTTAATGCAGCGAACCTAATGTTGGCATTTACAACGTTGCTTAGCCTAGGTTTCGATAAACAGAGCTTGCTTGCAACGGCTGCACAGTTGCAGCCTGTACTTGGTCGAATGGAACTGTTTCAAGCGGAAGAGTGCGCGAAAGTGGTTGTGGATTATGCTCATACACCTGATGCTTTGGAAAAAGCGCTGCAAGCGCTTCGTGTTCATTGCCAAGGTAATCTTTGGGCTATCTTCGGTTGTGGGGGCGATCGTGATGCTGGAAAACGCCCAATGATGGCGGAAATTGCCGAGCGTTTGGGTGATAAAGTGGTTCTGACGGACGACAATCCACGCAGTGAAGATCCGGCTCTTATCATGAAAGACATGCTGGCAGGGTTAACTAAGCCAGCTGATGCTATTGTGCAACACGACCGCTTCAAAGCACTGTCTTATGCACTTGAAAATGCCTCTTCTCAAGACATTATTCTTCTGGCTGGTAAAGGTCATGAAGACTATCAAGTTCTAAATTCTGGAACCATTCACTACTCTGACCGCGAGTCAGCCATGACATTATTGGGGCTTTGATCATGATCACCGTAACGCTTTCTCAAATTGCTGACATCACAGGTGGTGAATTGGTTGGCAATGACGTTGCCATCGAATCTGTTTCTACTGATACTCGCACAATCGACCTAGGGGCACTATTTGTTGCTTTAGTCGGTGAGCGTTTTGATGCTCATGATTTCTGTGAACAAGCCGTAGAGTCTGGTGCTGGGGCACTATTGGTGCAAAAAACACTCAATGTGAATGTGCCGCAAGTTGTTGTTGCTGATAGTAAGATAGCATTGGGCGAAGTTGCTGCGTGGGTTCACCAATCATGTCAAACACCAACGGTTGCGATCACCGGAAGTTGTGGAAAAACCACAGTAAAAGAGATGGTCGCAAGCATCTTACAATTGAAAGGTCAGGTGTTATTTACTGCGGGTAACTTTAATAATGACATCGGCGTTCCGCTGACACTATTACGTTCGCAAAAAAACGATGACTACGCTGTGATTGAGCTTGGAGCAAACCACATTGGTGAGATTGCTTATACTACTCAATTAGTTAAACCCGATATGGCCCTTGTTAACAACGTAGCTGCAGCACACCTTGAAGGCTTTGGTTCGATTGATGGAGTGAAGCAAGCAAAAGGAGAGATCTACCAAGGGCTTTCCGCTGGTGGCGTTGCGATTGTGAACTTAGACAGTCATGGTGAAGCTAAGTGGGAGGGGGTTCTCGCTGATAAGAAGGTGATTACTTTCTCACAAAGCAACACAAACGCTGACTTTTATGCGACAAATATCGTGATGAACGCCGCAGGTGAAGCAAGCTTTGACTTACATATCGCCGCAGGTTCACAAGAAATTGAACTGTCTCTGGGTATTATTGGTCAACACAACGTGTCTAACGCAATTGCCGCTTCTATCATTGCACTGCAAATGGGAGCGACCTTAGAAGAGGTTCGAGCTGGTCTTAAGCATCTTAATAAAGTTAAAGGTCGTGTCGAAGTGGAAGAGCTGAGCGACAAGATCAAACTGATTGACGACAGCTACAACGCAAGTGTTCCCGCAATGAAGGCTGCTGTTGATTTGCTAGCGGCATTTCAAGGACAACGTTGGTTGATTTTAGGCAATATGGCGGAGTTGGGTGAGGAAAGTCTTGCACTTCATCGTCAAGTCGGGGAACATGCTGCCCCACAAAAATTTGAACATGTTCTCACGTATGGTGCAGATGCAAGGGTTATTAGCGAACTCTGCGACGGCATCCATTTTGAGACACATCAAGAGATGATTGACTACATCAAGCAGCATCTAGACCAAGCGGCTCCTGAGCATCACACGATGTTGGTGAAAGGGGCGAACGGTGCACGTATGTTTGAAGTCGCTGCTGCTTTGAAGGAGTATTATTAATGATTATTTGGCTTGCCGAGCTGCTACAGCCATACCTATCTTTTTTCCGATTGTTTGAATACCTATCTTTTCGAGCAATCCTCAGCGTATTAACCGCTTTAGGTTTATCCCTATGGATGGGACCTATCATGATCAAGCGTCTACAGATGCTACAAATTGGTCAGGTTGTCCGTAACGAAGGTCCAGAATCCCACTTTAGCAAGCGTGGTACCCCAACGATGGGCGGTATCATGATTTTGGCAGCTATTTCTATCACCATTCTTTTGTGGACTGACTTATCAAACCCTTACGTATGGGCAGTACTAACCGTGTTGTTAGGTTATGGTGCGATTGGCTTTGTCGACGATTATCGTAAGGTCGTTCGTAAGAACACCGATGGTTTGATTGCTCGTTGGAAGTACTTCTGGCAGTCGTTGATTGCATTTGTTGTGGCGTTTGCGTTGTACGCTTATGGCAAAGATACAGCCGCTACTCAACTTGTTGTGCCGTTTTTCAAAGACATCATGCCGCAACTTGGTTTCATGTACATTATCCTCACTTACTTTGTGATTGTGGGTACCAGTAATGCGGTAAACCTAACCGATGGTCTGGATGGCTTGGCAATTATGCCGACCGTTTTAGTTGCAGCCGGCTTTGCCGTGATTGCGTGGGCGACGGGTAACGTTAACTTCTCAGAATACCTCCACATTCCATATCTACCACACGCATCTGAGTTGGTAGTTGTATGTACGGCAATTGTTGGTGCGGGTCTTGGTTTCTTGTGGTTCAACACATACCCAGCGCAAGTGTTTATGGGTGATGTTGGTTCACTTGCTCTTGGTGGTGCGCTTGGTACGATCGCAGTACTTGTTCGTCAAGAGTTGGTATTGGTGATCATGGGTGGTGTGTTTGTAATGGAAACACTGTCGGTAATCCTACAGGTAGGTTCGTACAAGCTACGTGGTCAACGTATTTTCCGTATGGCACCGATTCACCATCACTACGAATTGAAAGGTTGGCCAGAGCCTCGCGTAATCGTGCGTTTCTGGATTATTTCTATGGTTCTTGTTCTGATTGGTCTAGCGACACTGAAAGTGCGTTAATCGCACTTTCCAAGAATAAGACAAATTGCGTGAGCAAATATGGAACGTTGGCAAAACATACATAAGGTTGTTGTTGTAGGGCTCGGTATTACCGGGCTCTCTGTCGTTAAACACCTAACAAAAACACAACCGCAACTAGCGGTCAAAGTCATTGATACGCGTACTAACCCTCCTGGGGCTGAACGCTTGCCTGAGCAAGTCGAATTGCACAGTGGCGGGTGGAATACTGAGTGGCTTGCAGAAGCTGACTTAGTGGTGACTAATCCCGGCATTGCTTTGGCGACAACAGAAATTCAAGTCATTCTTGCGAAAGGGACGCCAGTTGTTGGCGATATTGAACTCTTCGCTTGGGCTGCCGATAAACCTGTTATTGCGATTACTGGCTCTAACGGTAAAAGCACAGTAACGGACTTAACTGGTGTCATGGCGAAAGCCGCAGGTCTAACGGTAGGTGTCGGTGGCAATATCGGTGTTCCTGCTCTTGATTTGCTAGAGCAAGATGCAGATTTGTATGTCCTTGAATTGTCCAGCTTCCAATTAGAAACTACGTCGAGCTTAAAACTCAAAGCCGCTGCGTTTCTAAATCTTTCTGAAGATCACATGGATCGTTATGACGGCATGGCGGATTATCGACAAGCTAAATTGCGTATTTTCAACCATGCAGAACTGGCAGTTGTAAATCGAGATGACCAAGAGACCTTCCCTGATATTGATATGCCGTTAGTGACATTCGGGAACGATGAGCAAGCTTACGGTCTTGAATTGGATGGCAATCGTACTTGGTTGCTCGATCATGGTCAGCGTGTCATTGCTAGTGATGAGCTAAAGCTGGTTGGTAAGCACAATTTAGCCAATGCTCTAGTCGTACTTGCACTGCTTAAAGCGGCAGGTGTGGATTATCACAAATCATTGAATGCACTTAAAACTTACACGGGTTTGACACATCGATGCCAAGTGGTTGCGGATAATCGTGGCGTAAAATGGGTGAATGACTCAAAAGCGACCAATATTGCGAGCACTATGGCAGCGCTTTCTGGTTTAGAGTCGACGGGCAAACTGTACTTGCTCGTTGGTGGTGTTGGTAAAGGTGCGGATTTCACTCCACTAAAACCGATCTTCGCGACGCTGAACCTGCAACTTTGCTGTTTTGGCGCTGATGGCGATGAATTTATGCCACTGCACGAATCAGCAACTCGTTTCGACACCATGGAAGATGTGATTCAGCAGATATCTTCGCAGTTAAAAACGGGTGATATGGTGATGCTGTCTCCGGCATGTGCTAGCTTTGATCAATTCGACAACTTTATGGCAAGAGGTGACGCATTCGCAGCTCTTGCCGAGAAATACGCATAATTAAAGGTCACACACTTCGTGGGTTTAGGTAACGTTAAACGCAGCATTGGTACTTGGCTTAAGCATCCTGCACCTGAGGCGCTTTTTGATCGTCAGCTTGTATGGATTGCGTTGGGTTTGATGTTAACGGGGTTGGTGATGGTGACATCAGCATCATTTCCAATCAGCTCTCGTTTGACGGATCAGCCATTTCATTTCATGTTCCGTCATGCAACCTTTCTTGTGCTCGCGATAGGTGTCTCTTCCGTAATTCTGCAAGTGCCATTAGAGCAGTGGTTTAAGAGAAGTCATTATCTTCTTTGGCTCTCTTTTGGGTTACTGATTGTTGTACTGCTTGCGGGTAAGTCGGTGAACGGTGCATCGCGTTGGATACCTCTCGGTCTGTTTAACTTGCAGCCTGCCGAAGTCGCCAAGCTCTCGCTATTTGTCTTCATGTCTGGTTATTTAGTACGTAAGCAAGACGAGGTCCGTCAGACTTTCTTTGGCGGATTTATGAAGCCAATCATGGTATTTGCTTTCTTCGCAGTATTGCTCCTGGGGCAGCCCGATTTAGGTACTGTGGTTGTAATGTTGGTGACCTTGTTTGGCATGTTGTTCATTGCAGGGGCGAAGCTGACACAATTCTTGGCTCTAATGATTGCCGGTATTGCGGCTGTTGTTGGCTTGATTTTGGTCGAGCCATACCGTATTCGTCGTGTCACTTCGTTCTTAGACCCTTGGGAAGACCCATTCGGTAGTGGTTATCAGCTAACGCAATCTTTAATGGCATTTGGTCGCGGTGAGTGGTTTGGTCAAGGTCTTGGTAACTCAATCCAAAAACTTGAATACCTACCTGAAGCGCACACTGACTTCGTGTTTGCGGTACTGGCTGAAGAGCTGGGTTTTGTTGGTGTTGTGTTAGTGCTAATGCTGATTTTCAGCTTGGTGCTTAAAGCGGTTTACATTGGCAAACGAGCGTTCGAAGAAGGCGAAATGTTTGGTGGTTACCTCGCATTTGGTATTGGTATTTGGTTTGCCTTCCAGACGTTGGTTAACGTCGGCGCTGCTGCCGGTATCGTTCCAACCAAAGGTCTTACTCTTCCACTGATCAGTTATGGTGGTTCGAGTCTTATTATTATGTCCGTGGCGGTGTCTATCTTGCTGCGTATCGATCATGAATGCCGCTTAAAGCACGGCAAGAAAGAATCAGAACAACAAGTCGATGAAGAAAAATAAACGTTTGATGGTGATGGCTGGTGGTACTGGCGGTCACGTATTCCCTGGTCTAGCGGTAGCTAAGCAGCTACAAGAGCAAGGCTGGGAAATTCGCTGGTTGGGTACCGCGGATAGAATGGAAGCTGATTTGGTGCCAAAACACGGTATCGAAATCGACTTTATCAAAGTAAAAGGTCTACGAGGTCAAGGCGTTAAGCGTCTTCTTGCGGCACCATTTCAGATTATTAATGCCATCATGCAAGCTCGCACTCATATGAAGCGCTGGCAACCCGATGCTGTGCTAGGCATGGGCGGCTATGTCAGTGGTCCCGGTGGTATTGCGGCTTGGGTGAGCGGAATCCCTGTTGTATTGCACGAGCAAAATGCAGTAGCAGGTTTAACGAACCAATGGTTATCAAAAATCGCTAAGAAGGTTTTTCAAGCTTTCCCGGGCGCTTTTCCAAATGCCGAAGTGGTTGGTAACCCAGTTCGTGAAGACGTGACTCAATTAACCGCGCCAACCGAACGCATGCAAGAACGCCAAGGCCCTATTCGCATTCTGGTTATGGGTGGCAGCCAAGGCGCACGCATTCTTAACCAAACTCTGCCAGAAGTGATGGCGAAATTGGGTCAAGATTACATTATTCGCCATCAAGCGGGCAAAGGCGCAGCGGAAGAAGTCAACGCAGCATACCAAGCCAATGGCGTGGTGAATGCAGAGGTAACAGAGTTTATCGATGATGTGGCGCAAGCTTATGCGTGGGCAGACTTACTGGTTTGTCGCTCAGGCGCGCTAACGGTATCTGAAGTGTCTGCTGCTGGTGTGGGTGCTATCTTCGTTCCGTTTATGCATAAAGACCGTCAGCAAGCATTAAATGCAGACCACTTAGTCGATTGCGGTGCAGCGAAAATGATGGAACAACCAGATTTAACCGTTGAGTCACTGACTCAGCAGATCCAACAATTGGATCGACAAGCTTTACTTACAATGGCAGAGCAAGCGCGTGGCGCTGCAAAATTGAATGCGGACCGAGTTGTCGCACAAGCCATTGTCGCTTTGACCGAAAAGCGTTAACGAATTATTGAGAATAGAATTGATGACTATCCAACATACACAAGACTTAGCTCAGATTCGCGCAATGGTGCCAGAGATGCGCCGCGTGAAATCCATCCACTTCATCGGTATTGGTGGTGCGGGCATGAGCGGCATTGCAGAAGTGCTGTTGAACGAAGGCTACCAAATCACAGGCTCTGATTTATCAGAGAACCCAGTGACAGAGCGTTTAGTATCAAAAGGTGCGACGGTATTTATCGGTCACCAAGCAAGTAATGTTGAAAAAGCCAGTGTTGTTGTGGTTTCAACCGCGATCAACGAAGAAAACCCAGAAGTGATGGCAGCACGTGAGTTGCGTATCCCTATCGTGCGTCGAGCAGAGATGCTTGCTGAATTAATGCGCTTCCGTCACGGGATTGCTGTTGCGGGTACACACGGTAAAACGACGACGACTGCTCTAGTTACGCAAATCTATTCTGAAGCAGGTCTTGACCCAACGTTTGTTAACGGTGGTTTAGTTAAGAGTGCAGGTACAAATGCACGCTTAGGTTCGAGCCGAATTCTGATTGCAGAAGCAGATGAAAGTGATGCTTCATTTTTGCACCTACAACCTATGGTAAGCATCGTGACGAACATCGAAGCTGACCACATGGATACTTATGGTGGCGATTTCGAAACGTTGAAGCAGACATTCATCGATTTTCTTCACAACTTGCCGTTTTATGGTCAAGCTATTGTCTGTATTGACGATCCAGTCATTCGTGAGCTTATTCCACGTATTAGTCGCCAAGTGATTACTTATGGCTTCTCTGAAGACGCTGATGTGCGCATAGAGAATTACCATCAGGAAGGTCAACAGGGCAAGTTCACGGTGGTTCGTGAAGGTCGCGCAAACCTGGATATCACGCTGAACATCCCTGGTCGTCATAACGCATTGAACGCATCTGCAGCGATTGCGGTTGCTACAGAAGACGACATCAGTGATGAAGCGATCTTAAAAGCAATGGCGGGTACACAAGGTACAGGTCGTCGATTTGATCATTTAGGCGAGTTCGATACTGGTAATGGTCATGCAATGCTTGTCGATGACTATGGTCATCACCCAACAGAAGTGGACGTGACGATTAACGCAGCACGCAGTGGCTGGCAGGATAAACGTCTCGTCATGATTTTCCAGCCTCATCGTTATAGCCGTACCCGTGACTTATACGATGACTTTGCGAATGTGCTGGAGCAAGTGGATGTTCTGATCATGTTGGATGTATACGCTGCGGGCGAAAAACCGATTGCCGGCGCGGATGGACGTGCTTTATGCCGCACTATTCGTAGTCGCGGAAAGGTCGATCCAATTTTTGTCCCAGAAATCGAGCAATTACCTTCAGTTTTGGCTAACGTTATACAAGATGGCGACCTGATTTTGACTCAAGGCGCAGGTGATGTTGGTAAAGTTGCCAAGCAGCTTGCTGCTCTTGAATTGAATATAAATAAGATGCTTGGCTAACAATAGGGACGGGCGCAAAGTGCAGAGAAAGACCTAGATCTCGATTTTGCGTCAAGAACGTTGTGATTTATCACTATCAGTGTTTGATAGTTTACAAGAGCTCAGTATAATCCCAAGGTTAAAGTCAATGCTTTTGCCAATGTGTACTAACACGGTGAAAAGTACAGGACAAAAGTCAGGAAACGAAGACGTTGTTGAATATTGCACTGAATGAAGAGCGACTTAACACGGACAATAACCGTGGTCGTCAAGATAAAATCTTGGGTGCGCTATTTTTCTTTGTTGTGGTGACCTTAATTAGTTCTGTTTTGTACTCAGCGATCAGTTGGATGTGGGATGACCAAAGGTTACCTCTCTCCAAAATTGTACTTCAGGGAAAACTGGAGTATGTCACAGCAGACGATGTGCAAGCAGCGTTTGGACAAATTGATCATATTGGCACCTTTATGTCTCAAGACATTGATGTGTTGCAGCAAAGTGTCGAAGCCCTTCCATGGGTCGCGCATGCTGCGATTCGTAAGCAATGGCCAGACACGGTAAAAGTATTTTTGACAGAACATCAACCCGTTGCCATCTGGAATGGCAATGAGCTGTTAGATGCTAATGGCTTAGTATTTAATGGTGATGTTGGCCTGCTAAAGGAAGAAAAAGTTAAGTTATATGGTCCCAATGAGACTGGACCGGAAGTTTTGCAAACCTATCGCAATCTCCGTCCTAAGTTCCAAACGTTGGGGCTGGCTATTTCGTCATTAGTGTTAAACGAACGACGAGCTTGGCAGATCATCCTTGATAACGGTATTCGACTAGAGCTCGGTAAAGAGTCTCTGGATGAGCGGATAGAGCGCTTCTTTTTGCTTTATAACAAGCTCGGCAGTGACACTCAAAGAATCAGTTATATCGATCTTAGGTACGATACGGGAGCCGCAGTTGGTTGGTTCCCTGAACATGAGTTAGAACAAGAGAGTACGAATGACTAAGGCCGCTGATGACAACATTATTGTTGGTCTTGATATAGGCACTGCAACCGTATCAGCTCTAGTGGGTGAGATTCTACCGGATGGCCAAATAAATATTATTGGTGCGGGTAGCAGCCCTTCACGTGGCATGGATAAAGGCGGCGTGAATGATTTGGAGTCGGTTGTAAAATCAGTACAACGCGCAATTGATCAAGCTGAGTTGATGGCGGAATGCCAAATCAGCCGAGTATTTATTTCGTTGTCTGGTAAGCATATCGCAAGCCGAATTGAAAAAGGCATGGGCACCATATCTGATGAGGAAGTGTCTCAGGAAGATATGGATCGCGCTATCCATACTGCAAAATCGATTAAAATCGGTGATGAACAGCGAATCCTTCATGTGATTCCACAAGAGTTCACCATCGACTACCAAGAGGGCATTAAAAACCCACTTGGATTATCAGGAGTGAGAATGGAAGTCAGTGTCCATTTGATCTCATGCCATAATGATATGGCACGCAATATTATTAAGGCTGTAGAACGTTGTGGTCTTAAAGTAGAGCAACTTGTGTTTTCTGGGCTTGCTGCAAGTAATGCAGTGATCACCGAGGATGAAAGAGAGCTTGGGGTTTGTGTGGTTGATATCGGTGCCGGCACGATGGACATTTCTATCTGGACCGGTGGTGCGTTACGTCACACTGAAGTATTTTCTTACGCAGGAAATGCAGTAACTAGCGATATTGCTTTTGCTTTTGGTACGCCAGTGAGCGATGCTGAAGAAATAAAAGTCAAATATGGCTGTGCCTTGAGCGAACTAGTCAGTAAGGATGACACGGTTAACGTTCCTAGCGTAGGTGGTCGACCTTCACGTAGTCTGCAACGTCAGACGTTGTCAGAAGTGATTGAACCACGATACTCTGAGCTTATGGGACTGGTTAACCAAACTATCGACTCTGTACAAGCGAAATTGCGCGAAGAGGGCATTAAGCACCATCTCGCTGCGGGTGTAGTTCTTACCGGCGGTGCTGCGCAAATCGAAGGAGTGGTAGAATGTGCGGAACGCGTATTCCGCAACCAAGTAAGGGTTGGCAAACCGCTTGAAGTCAGCGGATTAACTGACTATGTAAAAGAGCCGTACCATTCTACGGCAGTTGGATTACTTCATTACGCAAGAGACATGCAGTCTAGCGACGATAGCGATTATAATGAACCTAAGCGCTCATCTGTTACTGGCTTTTTCGGTAAATTGCGTAATTGGATACAAAAAGAGTTTTAACCTGAGTTGCAGGATAAACGGAGACAACACATGTTTGAACCGATGATGGAAATGTCTGACGATGCAGTAATCAAGGTCGTTGGAGTTGGTGGCGGCGGTGGTAACGCCGTTGAACACATGGTGCGTGAATCCATCGAAGGTGTGGAATTCATCAGCGTCAACACTGATGCGCAAGCACTTCGTAAGACAAGCGTTGGCAATGTCATTCAGATTGGTGGTGATATCACTAAAGGTCTGGGTGCAGGTGCGAATCCACAGGTCGGCCGTGAGGCAGCTCTCGAAGACAGAGATAGAATTAAAGATTCCCTAACTGGTGCCGATATGGTGTTTATCGCAGCAGGTATGGGTGGCGGTACAGGTACTGGTGCAGCACCTGTTATTGCTGAAGTAGCTAAAGAGCTTGGCATTCTTACTGTTGCGGTCGTAACAAAACCGTTCAGCTTTGAAGGCAAAAAGCGTTTGGCATTTGCTGAGCAAGGTATCGATGAGCTGTCTAAGCATGTTGACTCTTTGATCACAATTCCAAACGAAAAGCTACTTAAAGTACTTGGTCGTGGTGTAACGCTATTAGAAGCTTTCGCAAGTGCGAACGACGTTCTTAAGAACGCTGTTCAAGGTATTGCGGAGCTAATTACTCGCCCTGGCATGATCAACGTCGACTTTGCAGACGTACGTACTGTGATGTCTGAAATGGGTCACGCAATGATGGGTAGTGGTATCGCGAAAGGCGAAGATCGTGCAGAAGAGGCAGCGGAAATGGCAATTTCTAGCCCACTTCTAGAAGACATCGATCTAGCTGGTGCTCGTGGTGTTCTTGTTAACATCACTGCAGGTCTGGATATGCGTCTTGATGAGTTTGAGACTGTTGGTAACACAGTGAAAGCATTTGCTTCTGACAATGCAACCGTAGTTATCGGTACTTCTCTAGACCCAGATATGACTGATGAAATCCGCGTAACAGTTGTTGCGACAGGTATCGGCAACGAGAAAAAACCAGACATTACGCTAGTTGCTGGTGGCAAAGCGAAAGTAGCACCAACTGCGACTCCGCAAACTCAACCACAACAGCAAGCTGCGGCACCACAAGCTGAAGAGAAACCGGCACAGACTTTGCAAACTACTCCAGTGCAAGAGAAGCCACAGGTAACTCCTCAGCCGACAAACACAGTTTCTTCTTCTCCAGCTTCTGCGGGTCAGAGTTCTGCCGCTCCTAAGCAAGAGAAGGAAAGTGGTTATTTAGATATCCCGGCATTTTTGCGTCGTCAGGCTGATTAATCTTTAACCCATAAATTTGACATAGCTCAAGATTATGGTAGCATTCACGGTCGACGTTACAGACGACCGTGTTTTGTAGCATATTTTAGAGAGGCAAGCAGATGATCAGACAACGTACTCTGAAAGAAATAGTGAAAACAACTGGTGTGGGTCTCCACTCTGGTCGTAAAGTCACACTTACTCTGCGCCCAGCTGCTGCAAACACAGGTATCATTTACCGTCGTACAGATGTAAACCCACCTGTAGATTTTCCAGCTGACCCAGCGTCTGTTCGAGACACTATGCTATGTACAGCATTGGTGAACGATGAAGGCGTGCGAATTTCAACTGTAGAACACTTGAATGCAGCACTTGCTGGTATGGGTATCGACAATATTATTGTCGAAGTAGACGCTCCTGAAATTCCAATTATGGATGGCAGTGCAAGCCCGTTTGTATACCTGCTACAGCAAGCTGGTGTTGAAACGCAAAATGCACCTAAGCGTTTTATTCGTATTAAGAAACCAGTTCGTTTTGAAGATGGCGATAAGTGGGCAGAGTTTGTTCCATTTAATGGCTTCCGTATGGACTTCGAAATCGACTTTAACCACCCTGCGATTGAATCAGACGAGCAACGTCTTCTGTTTGATTTCTCATCTCAAGGTTTCGTTCGTGAAATTTCTCGCGCACGTACGTTTGGTTTCATGCGTGATATTGAATACTTACAATCTCAGAACTTAGTTCTTGGTGGTAGTTTCGATAATGCAATTGTACTGGATGATTACCGTATTCTTAACGAAGAAGGTCTACGCTTTGATAATGAGTTTGTTACTCACAAAGTACTAGATGCTATTGGTGACCTTTACATGTGTGGTCATGCCATTATCGGTGAGTTCCGTGCTTTCAAATCAGGTCACGGTCTAAACAACCAGCTTCTACGTGCAGTTCTTGCGGATCAAGAAGCATGGGAATGGACAACATTCGAAGAAGAAGTGGGTTCACCAGTTGCTTTTGCAGAACCAAACATGGTTTTAGCGTAATAAACAGCGCAAACAGATTAAAAAAGCCAGGCAATGCCTGGCTTTTTAGTATCTGAATGTTGAGTCTATATTTTCTGACGTACGCTTTGTTTGACATAGGCTTTTGGCAGCATGTGAAGCGTTCTGCAAATGATCGTTCAACGATCTTCTGTGAAGATATTACTTTCAATGAATACAGATGTCCTGTAAATGCCTATTAGAAATGGCAATGGCGAATAGTGAAACATTGCCACTTTTTACCGCTTGGCAAGGCGTTGCCGATCCTTTTCTTACCATTATGATCTTTTAACGTTGAACACCAAACTTAGGATCCTTTTTAAGTGAAGGCGATAAAATTATGATCTTACATAGGTAAAATCTAATTTTGTTGAGATATGGGTATTCAAAAGCAGCTTTCTACTGGGCGATGGTTTACATTATTGCCTTTATCTTCAGCTCATAGCGACGATTTGAACTTAGCCACTAGAGGCTGATTCTTCTAAAGAATGGCTTATAAAATACCGACTTTGCGCTTTGATGAGGGGGTAATAGTGGCTAATACATCATCAGTTTGTCTAAAAACTTACGAGTGCTTCAAACAAATACGTCTATTTATGGTTGTATCGACGAAAAATCCTTACACTAAGCCACATTGATTCAAAATTTAGCCTTGAAATATGGATGTTTGAACTCAATATCTTTGATAAATGATTTATCTCAGTATTCTTAGTTCCAAACTGGCAGAGACTGAAGGCATTACGAGTAGATCGGGAACGGTCTGATTAAAGAGAGATTCACGAAAAATGATAACTAAGCTACTGACAAAAGTAATTGGCAGTCGCAACGACCGAACACTGCGCCGCCTTAGAAAAATTGTAAAAGAGATTAATAACTACGAACCAACGTTCGAAGCACTTTCTGATGAAGAGCTAAAAGCGAAAACTGTTGAGTTCCGTGAGCGCCTAGAGCAAGGTGAGACTCTTGATAAGCTACTTCCAGAAGCTTTTGCTACGGTTCGTGAAGCATCTAAGCGTGTTTACGGTATGCGTCACTTCGACGTTCAGCTTATCGGTGGTATGGTACTGAACGGCGGTCAAATTGCGGAAATGCGCACTGGTGAAGGTAAAACTTTAACTGCAACCCTTCCTGCTTACCTAAACGCACTTCCAGGTAAAGGTGTACACGTAGTCACTGTGAACGACTACCTAGCAACACGTGATGCTGAGACTAACCGTCCACTATTTGAATTCTTAGGTATGACAGTTGGCGTGAACGTGCCAAACATGCCTCCTCAAGCGAAAAAAGAAGCTTACCAAGCTGATATCCTTTACGGTACAAACAACGAGTTTGGCTTTGACTACCTACGTGACAACATGGCTTTCCGCAATGAAGACCGTGTTCAACGTGAACGCTTTTTCGCAGTTGTCGATGAAGTGGACTCAATCCTTATCGATGAAGCTCGTACTCCTCTGATCATCTCTGGTCCAGCAGAAGATAGCTCGGATCTATACACTCGTATTAACCTGCTTATTCCAAATCTTCAAAAGCAAGATAAAGAAGACTCTGAAGAATACCGCGGCGACGGTCACTACACGGTTGATGAGAAATCTAAACAAGTTCACTTAACGGAAACGGGTCAAGAATTCGTTGAAGAACTAATGGTGAAAAATGGTCTGATGGAAGAGGGCGATACACTTTACTCTCCAACTAACATCAGCCTACTACACCACGTTAATGCAGCGCTTCGTGCACACGTATTGTTTGAACGCAATGTAGATTACATCGTCAATGATGACGGCGAAGTTGTGATCGTCGATGAACATACCGGTCGTACAATGCCGGGTCGTCGTTGGTCTGAAGGTCTTCATCAAGCGGTTGAAGCGAAAGAAGGCGTTAAGATTCAAAACGAAAACCAAACGCTGGCATCGATCACCTTCCAGAACTACTTCCGCCTATACGAAAAACTGTCAGGTATGACAGGTACAGCGGATACAGAAGCATTCGAATTCCAATCGATTTACGGTCTAGAGACAGTGGTTATCCCAACCAACAAACCTATGATCCGTAACGATATGCCAGACGTAGTTTACCGTACTGAAGCTGAGAAATTCGCTGCAATTATCGAAGACATCAAAGAGCGCGTAGAGAAAGGTCAACCATCTCTAGTAGGTACGGTTTCTATCGAGAAATCAGAGCTACTCTCTAACGCACTTAAGAAAGCTAAGATTAAACACAATGTACTGAACGCTAAGTTCCACGAACGCGAAGCAGAGATCGTTGCAGAAGCAGGTACACCTGGTGCGGTAACGATCGCGACTAACATGGCTGGTCGTGGTACGGATATCGTGTTGGGTGGTAGCTGGCAAGCGAAAGTCGAAGCGCTTCAAGATCCAACCAAAGAACAGATCGATGCTATCAAAGCTGAGTGGAAACAAGTTCACGATCAAGTACTAGAATCAGGTGGTCTGCACATCATTGGTACTGAGCGTCACGAATCTCGTCGTATCGATAACCAGTTACGTGGTCGTTCAGGTCGTCAAGGTGACGCAGGTTCATCTCGTTTCTACCTATCGATGGAAGATTCACTACTACGTATCTTCACTTCAGATCGTATGGCTAGCCTTATCCAAAGCGGTATGGAAGAAGGTGAGGCGATTGAATCTAAGATGTTGTCTCGTTCAATCGAAAAAGCACAACGTAAAGTGGAAGGTCGTAACTTCGACATCCGTAAACAGCTTCTTGAATACGATGATGTAGCAAACGATCAGCGTAAAGTAGTTTACGAATTACGTGATGAGCTAATGAGCGTTGACGACATTAGCGATATGATCGAACAAAACCGTGAAGATGTTGTTACTGCGATCATCGATGAATACATTCCACCACAATCTCTAGAAGATATGTGGGATGTAGAAGGTCTTCAAGAGCGCTTGAAAGCGGACTTCGATCTAGATGCGCCTATTAAGCAATGGCTTGAAGAAGACGACAAGCTATACGAAGAAGCGTTGCGTGAGAAGATCATCAACCTAGCAGTTGAAGTCTACAAAGCGAAAGAAGAAGTAGTCGGTGCGCAAGTACTTCGCAACTTCGAGAAGTCAGTTATGCTTCAAACGCTAGATACGCTTTGGAAAGAGCATCTAGCGGCAATGGATCACCTACGTCAAGGTATTCACCTACGTGGTTATGCGCAGAAGAACCCGAAACAAGAGTACAAGCGTGAGTCGTTTGAACTGTTTGAAGGTCTACTAGAAGCGCTTAAGACGGATGTGATTACCGTGCTATCTCGCGTACGTGTTCAACAACAAGAAGAAGTTGAGCGTATGGAAGAGCAACGTCGCGCACAAGCTGAAGAAGCAGCTCGTCGTGCCCAAGCTCAACACGCAGCAGCACAAAACCCACTAACTGAAGGCGAAGAGTCTGAAGAAACGTCTAACCAACCAATGGTTCGTGAAGAGCGTAAAGTGGGTCGTAATGAGCCTTGTCCATGTGGCAGTGGTAAAAAGTACAAACAGTGCCACGGGAAAATTGACTAATACAGTCCCATATTGATAAAGAGTCGCTTAGGCGGCTCTTTTTGTATCGATGGATCTAGGAACGAATCTAATGAAAAGAATTCATATTGTTGCGGCAATCATCTTTAACCAAGATAAATCGCAAATCTTCATCACTAAACGTCCAGATGACAAACACAAAGGAGGATTCTGGGAGTTCCCTGGTGGCAAAGTAGAGCAAGGTGAAAGTGTTGAGCAAGCGATGATTCGTGAGCTGGAAGAAGAGATTGGTATCACAGTGACAGAGCAATCCCTATTTGAACACTTGGAATATGACTATCCAGAAAAGTCTTTGAAGTTTGATTTCATGACAGTATCTCAGTTCGATAACCAACCTTATGGTCGCGAAGGTCAAGAAGGACGTTGGGTTGATGTTGCTGCATTACTTGATTACACCTTCCCAGAGGCAAACGTACCGATTCTAGAGCGAGTGATTAAAGAGTTTTCTTAACTCGCTGCGAACTATCTTGTGGTTAACACGGGATATTGTTAGTTTAAAAAGATTCGGCGAAACGAAAGAGGACGAGGCAAGCCTCGTTTATCCAGAGAAGGAGAGAAAGCGCAATGGTTCGTATTGCAATTGCAGGAGCTGCTGGCCGCATGGGTCGCAACCTAGTTAAAGCATCGCATTTAAACTCAGAGGCATCCGTGACTGCGGGATCTGAACGTCCAGAGTCTTCGCTAGTTGGCGTAGATGTTGGTGAGTTGTGCGGTGAAGGTAAGTTTGATGTCTTTCTGACGGATGATTTAGCAAAAGAGGTCGACAACTTCGATGTTGTTATCGACTTTACGGCTCCAGTGAGCACGCTAGCGAATCTAGAGCTTTGCAAACAACATGGCAAGAGTATCGTCATTGGCACGACTGGCTTTAGCGAAGAAGAGCGTGAATTGATCGATGCTGCTGCGAAGCAAGTGCCAGTTGTGATGGCTCCTAACTATTCAGTCGGTGTGAATCTTGTCTTTAAGCTTCTCGAGAAAGCGGCCAAAGTGATGGGGGATTACTGTGATATTGAGATTGTTGAAGCGCATCACCGCCACAAAGTTGATGCTCCGTCTGGTACCGCGATTGGTATGGGGGAAGCGATCGCAGGAGCGATGGGCAATAAGCTAAGCGATGTTGCCGTTTACGCTCGTGAAGGTATTACGGGTGAGCGAACAAAAGATGAAATTGGTTTTGCTACGATCCGTGCTGGGGATATTGTAGGTGAACATACTGCAATGTTTGCTGACATTGGTGAACGCGTTGAGATTACTCATAAAGCGACCGACCGAATGACCTTTGCTAATGGGGCGGTAAAAGCCGCAGTTTGGTTGCATGCTAAGCCAGCAGGTTTTTATACCATGACAGATGTTCTCGGGCTTAATGAACTGTAAATACATAATTATTCGCCGGCGTAAGCCGGCTTTTTTGTTTTTGGAGAAAATTATGTAAACAAAATGGTTCCATAAGGTCGCAAGATTTCTCATAGTTTTATTATTATTTTGTGTGCTTGGTGTGTAAAAATTGCTGTAAGCTCTAAAAGTTGTAGTTGAATTTGCAGGATGAACGTTTGCGCAAAAATCTCACAAAATTTTGTGATCTTCAATAAGTTCAAATTTGTAAAATTCACAAAAAAGTCATGGTAAGTGATCTGTAGATAGCTAAAACTTACTTTTTTAGGGCTTTTTCTGTTGAAACGTCATTACTCGCTAGAAAGTGCCAATTTATTTTTCAATGTGTGTTGACAGTTTCAAAGTCCGTCTTTAGAATACCGCCAATTTGTCAAAAATACCTGTTTATGTAAATTATCAAGGTAAAGGAAGGCAAATTTGCAGCTTAATTTATTTTTTATGCATTTTTATTCTGGAGGTTGTCTTGGGTAAATTAGCACTGTTAGTCCTAGAAGATGGGACAGTGTTCCGCGGTGTTTCCATTGGAGCAGATGGTATTTCCGTTGGTGAAGTTGTTTTTAATACCTCGATGACGGGGTACCAAGAAATTCTCACTGATCCTTCCTATTCTCAACAAATCGTTACTCTTACTTATCCTCACATTGGCAATACCGGAACCAATTCCGAAGACGAAGAATCTTCTTCAATCCACGCACAAGGCCTTGTGATTCGCGATCTCCCTCTTATCGCTTCTAATTTCCGTAATGAACAATCCCTTTCTGATTACCTTAAGTCGCAAAACATCGTCGGCATTGCAGACATCGACACGCGTAAGCTAACTCGTATCCTGCGTGAAAAAGGTGCTCAAAACGGTTGTATCGTAGCTGGCTCTTCTATAAACGGAGAGAATCTAGACGAAGCTTTGGCACTAGCGAAAGCAAAAGAATTCCCTGGTTTGAAAGGAATGGATCTTGCGAAAGAGGTTACAACAAAAGAAGCGTATCAATGGAAACAAGGTTCGTGGACGCTTGAGGGTGGACTTCCAGAAGCGAAAGACGACAGCGAATTGCCATATCACGTTGTTGCCTACGACTTCGGCGCAAAACGTAACATCCTGCGCATGTTGGTTGACCGAGGCTGCCGCCTAACGGTTGTTCCTGCTGAAACTTCAGCAGAAGAAGTTCTGGCTCTAAACCCAGATGGCGTTTTTCTATCAAACGGCCCTGGTGACCCAGAACCATGTACTTACGCGATTGAAGCGACAAAAGTATTCCTAGAAAAAGGCCTGCCAATCTTTGGTATCTGTCTAGGCCACCAAATCCTTGCGCTAGCGTCGGGTGCACAAACAGTGAAAATGAAGTTTGGTCACCACGGCGCAAACCACCCAGTAAAAGATTTGGAGCGTAATGTTGTGATGATTACGTCGCAGAACCACGGTTTTGCCGCAGACGAAGCAACACTACCTGAAAATCTACGTGCTACTCACGTATCGCTATTTGATGGCTCTCTACAAGGTATTCACCGTACAGACAAGCCAGCATTTAGCTTCCAAGGTCACCCTGAAGCGAGCCCAGGTCCACACGACGCGGCACCGCTATTTGACCACTTTATCGAACTAATCAAAAAACACAGCGCTTAATTCGGAGTAGTAGATAATGCCAAAACGTACTGACATTCAAAGTATTCTTATTCTTGGTGCTGGTCCGATTGTTATCGGTCAGGCATGTGAGTTTGACTACTCTGGCGCACAAGCGTGTAAAGCACTGCGTGAAGAGGGTTACCGAGTTATCCTAGTGAACTCTAACCCTGCAACCATCATGACTGACCCAGACATGGCGGATGCAACTTACATTGAACCAATCCAATGGGAAGTGGTTCGCAATATCATCGCGAAAGAAAAGCCAGATGCAGTACTACCAACAATGGGTGGTCAAACTGCATTGAACTGTGCTCTAGACCTAGAGAAATACGGCGTTCTAGAAGAGTTCGGCGTTGAGATGATTGGCGCAACGGCTGATGCAATCGACAAAGCGGAAGACCGCTCTCGTTTCGATAAAGCGATGAAGTCTATCGGCCTTGAGTGTCCACGTGCGGATACTGCTAAAACGATGGAAGAAGCTTACGCTGTGCTCGATATGGTTGGCTTCCCTTGTATCATCCGTCCATCATTTACTATGGGTGGTACTGGTGGCGGTATCGCATACAACAAAGAAGAGTTCGAAGAAATCTGTCGTCGCGGTCTAGACCTGTCGCCAACTAACGAACTTCTAATCGATGAGTCTCTTATTGGTTGGAAAGAGTACGAGATGGAAGTGGTTCGCGACAAAGCGGACAACTGTATCATCGTATGTGCGATTGAAAACTTCGATCCAATGGGTATCCACACGGGTGACTCAATCACGGTTGCACCAGCGCAAACACTAACAGACAAAGAATACCAGCTAATGCGTAACGCATCTCTAGCGGTACTGCGTGAGATCGGTGTTGAAACTGGTGGTTCTAACGTACAGTTTGGTATCAACCCGAAAGATGGCCGCATGGTTATCATCGAGATGAACCCACGTGTATCTCGCTCTTCTGCTCTAGCTTCAAAAGCAACAGGTTTCCCAATCGCTAAGATTGCAGCGAAACTGGCTGTTGGCTTTACACTAGACGAGCTAATGAACGACATTACTGGTGGCGCTACACCAGCATCATTCGAACCAACCATCGACTACGTAGTAACTAAGATTCCTCGCTTTAACTTCGAGAAATTTGCAGGTGCTAATGACCGTCTAACGACGCAAATGAAGTCAGTTGGTGAGGTAATGGCAATTGGTCGTAACCAACAAGAGTCACTACAAAAAGCACTTCGCGGTTTAGAAGTTGGCGCGACTGGTTTTGACGAGATGGTTGACCTAGATGCACCAGACGCTCTGACGAAAATTCGTCATGAGCTGAAAGAAGCAGGCGCAGAGCGTATTTGGTACATCGCGGATGCATTCCGTGCGGGTATGTCAGTCGATGGCGTATTCAACCTAACGCAAATTGACCGCTGGTTCCTAGTTCAAATCGAAGACATCGTGAAGCTTGAGCAAGAGCTAAAAGCAAAAGGTTTCGCTGGTCTAAACAAAGAAGAACTTAACAAGCTGAAGCGTAAAGGTTTTGCTGATGCGCGCCTATCTAAGATTCTAGGTGTTGCGGAAAGCGAAATCCGTCGTCTACGTGACCAGTACGATATTCACCCAGTGTACAAGCGTGTTGATACGTGTGCGGCTGAGTTCTCATCTGATACAGCTTACATGTACTCATCTTACGATGACGAGTGTGAAGCTAACCCAACAGACAAAGACAAGATCATGATTCTAGGCGGTGGTCCAAACCGTATCGGTCAAGGTATTGAATTTGACTACTGTTGTGTACACGCATCGCTAGCACTACGTGAAGATGGCTACGAAACTATCATGGTTAACTGTAACCCTGAGACTGTTTCAACAGACTACGATACATCTGACCGTTTGTACTTCGAACCAGTAACACTGGAAGACGTCTTAGCAATCGCACGTGTTGAGAAACCAAAAGGTGTTATCGTTCAGTACGGTGGTCAAACACCACTTAAACTGGCTCGTGCACTTGAAGCTGCTGGCGTGCCAATCATCGGTACTAGCCCTGATGCAATCGACCGTGCAGAAGACCGTGAGCGTTTCCAAGTTGCTGTCGACCGTCTAGGTCTTCTACAGCCAGAGAACGCGACAGTAACGACGATGGAGCAAGCAGTAGAGAAATCTCGTGAAATCGGTTACCCACTGGTTGTACGTCCTTCTTACGTACTTGGTGGTCGTGCGATGGAAATCGTATACGACGAGCAAGACTTACGTCGCTACTTCAACGAAGCAGTAAGCGTATCAAACGAATCTCCAGTACTACTAGATAGCTTCCTAGACGACGCAGTTGAAGTCGATATCGATGCTATCTGTGACGGTGAGCGTGTGGTTATCGGCGGTATCATGGAGCACATCGAGCAAGCGGGTGTTCACTCAGGTGACTCAGCATGTTCTCTTCCTGCATACACGCTAAGCCAAGAAATCCAAGACGTAATGCGTGAGCAAGTTGAAAAGCTAGCGTTTGAATTGGGTGTTCGTGGTCTGATGAACACGCAGTTCGCGGTTAAGAACAACCAAGTATACCTAATCGAGGTTAACCCTCGTGCAGCGCGTACGGTACCGTTCGTATCTAAAGCAACTGGTGCGCCAATCGCTAAGATTGCTGCGCGTGTAATGGCGGGTCAATCGCTAGAGTCTCAAGGCTTTACGAAAGAAATCATCCCACCGTACTACTCTGTAAAAGAAGTTGTACTGCCATTCAATAAGTTCCCAGGTGTTGACCCGCTGTTGGGTCCTGAAATGCGCTCTACTGGTGAAGTTATGGGTGTTGGTGCGACGTTTGCAGAAGCTTACGCGAAAGCAGAATTGGGTTGTGGTAACATTTACCCAGAAGGTGGTCGTGCACTTCTTTCTGTTCGTGCAGGTGACAAAGAGCGCGTTGTGGACCTAGCGTCTAAGTTGACAAAACTTGGTTACCAGTTGGATGCAACACACGGTACAGCTGTCATTCTTGGTGAAGCGGGCATTAACCCACGTCTAGTAAACAAAGTACACGAAGGTCGCCCTCACATTCTTGACCGTATTAAGAACAACGAGTACACCTACATCGTAAACACGGCTGCTGGTCGTCAAGCGATTGAAGACTCTAAAGTTCTGCGTCGCGGTGCACTAGCTGAGAAAGTGAACTACACGACAACGCTAAACGCTGCATTCGCGACTTGTATGGCACACACGGCAGATGCGAAGAGCACAGTAACTTCGGTTCAAGAGCTACACGCAAAAGTGAAAGCTAGCCTAGAAGCGTAATAGATAAAAATCAGTAAGCCCGAAAAATAGGGCTTATATGACAACCTCATTGCCCGCTCATTTGAGCGGGCTTTTTTGTCTTTAAGGTTGCTTAAAATGGAGAGAATTGAAGTGCGCTAAGAAAGCCTGATAGAGCGGACTTTTGTACAGCATCAAACTAATGGCTGAAAGTAACGTCCCTAAAGATGAAGAAATAGCACTGCCATTTGCAATAACAAAATTAGAGCTACAAGTAACCAGAATAAATGCAATAGTGATCAAATTTACCTTAGCTGCAATACTCAAGCCTTTGCTAATCGTTAGAATGTTTGGAACACATATTACTATTGCAGTTATTGTGCCGAAGAGAATTAAGTAAATATCAACCCCAATTCTTCGCTTGATAGAAAACCATTCATTCCAGATGTTTAGGCTTATTGCTAGACCTACAGTCAAGCATAGATATAAAGCAATAGGGAGAAACCATTTAGTCATGCGACCCTCTTTAATTCTTAAGTTGAAACTTGATATGTATCCGATTTCGAGAGTAATTTATAAGGAGTCGCGCTCCATACATTAAACTCTATTTTTTATTTTGTATGATCTTTTCTCCAATAAAAAATTGTAAGTTGATTCGTCTTTGCTAAATATATAGTTATTAGACTTAGCAAATACATCAGCTAAGATAATTGCAGGGTATAATGATAAAAAAGTAGTTATGGAGAGTGCTAAAAAAATCTCACTTGATTTTTTGAATTGGCCCTTAGTCAAAAAGTTGTTTGATATAATTGAGATAACTAGTATTCTCAAGCATTCAAAAAGAATGAAACTCGCTCCAAACATATATACATATACTTGATCAAAGGTTGCTATTTCACTTTTGGTGACTATATTGTCATAGAAGTCGACGATACCTTTAAATGAGTATATAAATAGAGAGATTGATGATGTGAGTAAGAGTATCAAGTAGAATAATGCTTGCGTTCTATCGTAGTTACCATGCTTCATCATAATACCCATTTACTCATGTGTTAATATTCCATTTCTAGTATCACAACCTATTCTTATCGAATGTAGAGGATGATTAATCCAAATAATATTGGTTTTCTAATTCTTATCACTTTATATAAACGTAGTTCTTATCATACAGCCAGGATTGACTTAATTTATCTGAGTATTTATATCCATTTTCCAGTGCTACTTTTTCTAAATAGTAGCTAACAGGGTATGGTGATATTATAGATGTGAAGAATATTATAAAAAATATTTTTAATGTCACTTTATTTGTTTCTTTGGAGAATTTTTTATCTCTAATTAATGCAACTAAAGAGTAGCAGGAGAAAAGTATAAATAATATTGACCCAGAAGTTAAGGCTATGGATGAACGTGAAAAATTCACACTTCTCTCTTCAATCTCTATGTTTCTGATGAAATTAAATATTTCATTAAATGACATGTGTATCATTGAAACTCCTAACGTGGAGAAAATTATAGCGGATAGAAATATATATGTTTTGTTTTCTAACCTTTTTTTGTTGTTATTCATTTTAAAGATATCTCCTCATCCAGTTTTGATTTTTATAAATTATTTAATTTAAATTTCCAATGTCCTCATTAAGGCTTGAACTTTATCATATTTTGAATGGCTTCTTAACTTAGAGATTAAACTTCATATAAGAATATATTTTTCTAGATAATTTCTCTTGAGAGGTTACTATGATACATAGCGTTTTATTTTTATGGATTAATAATTATTTTGCATCAATTAATTGATGGGGATAAGGCATATTTGTTATTTAATGGGCGGAGTTAAAAGTCTTTGTGTAATAATCTATTTTGTTATTTATTGTTTTTTAAGTTAAATGATGAAAACCTGGAATAGGTTGGTGTCTTGAGTTTCCTTTTGTTCGTCTGTCAGACAGTGCTATCGTTGTTCCATCTTGGTTACAAATATTTACAAGGACGCACAAGTGGAAGTTACGTTCGAAATCTTAATTGCATTGTTTTTTGTCGCATCTGCTGCGGGATTTATTGATGCGATGGCTGGTGGCGGTGGTCTCTTGACGCTCCCTGCTTTGTTGGCCGCAGGGTTAAGTCCTACTCAGGCATTGGCGACCAACAAACTCCAAAGCTCGTTTGGAAGCTTTTCTGCCAGTTGGTACTTTGTGCGTAATGGTATTGTTAGCCTGAAAGAGATGCGCTTAGCGATTCTATGTACCTTTATTGGTTCTGCCATTGGTGCAGAGGCTGTGCAGTTTATCGATGCCGGTGTGCTCACTAGTCTTATCCCAGTCTTGCTGATCGCGATTTCTCTCTACTTTTTGCTTTCTTCAACCTCGAAAGCGGCTGAAGGTGACCCCAAGCTTTCTGAAGCGATGTTTGCTTTGTGTGTTGGTGGGGGCGTAGGCTTCTACGATGGTTTCTTTGGACCAGGCACTGGCTCTATCTTTGCTCTTTGTTTTGTCGCACTAGGTCACTTTTCACTGGTTGATGCGACTGCCCGCACTAAGATTCTTAACTTCACCTCAAACATTGCGGCGCTACTGTTCTTTATTCTTGCTGGTTTACCTGTGTGGGAAATCGGCCTTACCATGGCCGTAGGTGGCTTTATTGGTGCTCAGCTTGGTGCCAAAGTTGTCGTCACCAAAGGTCAAAAATGGATTCGACCTTTAGTCATTACCATGTCTATGTTGATGGCGACAAAACTTCTTTGGCAACAACATCACCAATGGTTTCTATCACTGTTTTAACTCTTGGTGACTGGTACACGTTCTGCCTAACGCAGATATGAATTGGTCGAATCAAAGAGGTCAGTGGCTCAAACATAAAGCAGTTATCGCCAGGAATCTTCAACGCTCTGACGATTGATAGCGGGATTAATGCAGGAGCTGCTCCTCCCAGTGCGAGTTGGGCTGCCGCTGTGTAGGCATCCATTTCCATCAATGGCTTAATACCGATTTTCTCTAATGCTGGCAGTTGGTAGCTATTGGATGGATTGGTTAAATCATTTGTGATTACTTTTTTCGGGAGCGTATACAGTGGTTGATCACTAACGAGGAAAAAAGGCTCATCACATAAGTGGAAAGCCATCAAACCATGATGCGGTGGCAATAGTCCTGCACAAAGCCCAACGGTCGCTTTACCGGATTGAACTCGCTCAACGATTCTAGGGCTGTGGTTAGTGGTTATGGTTAAGTACTGGTCTTGTTTGAGGTAATCACCAATCGTTTTCCCGAGATAACCTGCAATGAGAGACTTTGAGCTATCGAGGGTGATTAAAGACGTATCTTCTAGTTCTTGCTGTTCATAGATAAGACCACGTAACTCATTAAAAGAGGGACCAATATTTTCGATCAAAGCCATGCCATCTGGTGTGAGTTTTATGGTTCTACCCGATGGTTCGACAAGTTTCTTTCCCAGTTTTTTCTCTAGATTCGCGATGCGTTTACTTACCGCAGATTGGCTGATATACAGCAAACTCCCTGTGCGGCTCATGGTTTTCGCTTTGCTTAAAACTAATAGTGTTTCGATGCCTTCCAGTAACATGTCTATCCATGAATGTTGGGAATAATAGCCTTAATATAACTAAGCTCAGAATCAGAAGCGACTGACGTTTACCAAAAAAAAGCCGTCGGTTATGACGGCTCTTTTCAATCAATAGGTGAACATTATCGATTTATGGCGAAGGTTGGCAGTGATAAGTGCCAGCGAATCGCCCCAAGGCGAATAATCAATGTTGAAACGACGCCTGCAAGTAGGGCGAAAGAGTGGTCATGACCCATGCTCAATGCGGTCGTGTGAAAAATACCACCGATGATACATGCTGTCGCATAGACTTCGCTTCTCAAAACCATCGGCACTTCACGTGCTAGCACATCGCGAATGATGCCGCCGCCACAGCCAGTAATGACGCCCATGATAACTGCCACCATGCCGGATGCATTGTAAGCTAGGGCTTTTTCAACACCGATACCAACAAATACTGCCAAACCAATTGCGTCACATACAGGAAGGACCCACCAAGGTAGACGTTTAGGGCGACGAACTAAAATCATGGTTAATAAACAGGTAATGAAAATTACCCATAGATAGGTCGTGTCAGTAATCCAGAATACTGGGGTAGCGCCAAGCGCCATATCACGAATAGTGCCACCGCCAATAGCAGTCACACTACCGAGCACGATCACACCGAAAGGATCCATCTTTAATCGGCCTGCGAGCAAAACTCCAGAAACCGCAAAGACAGCAGTACCGAATAAATCGATCATATAAAGCAGCATGGAGTCCATGTTACTTGGTACCTTATAAACAAATTGTGGGGGAACAGAAATGGGACGGAAATTGTACGGGATTTCCAACGAAAACGTTAGCGTTTTTGCCGAACGCTTTCAAAGTGTTCACACACCTCTGTGATCGCGTTTAAGGTTCTTGGGGTCGGGCGGTTGATCCAATCGGAATTAAGTGACCAAACATGACCATTTTTTAATGCAGGGATGTCGCTCTTCCATTCTGCCCACATTCCATCATTACTCATGGCATGGCGAGAGGTAAACAGTACTTCAGGCTGGCGAGTAATCACTTGCTCGATGCTGACTTGTGGGTAAGGGGCACTGCCTTTGGCAAAGATATTTTCACCACCACAGAAGGTGAAGACTTCACTTGGCCAGTTCTTGCCCGCAACGGTGATGATCGGTTTTTCACTCAACTGATAGAAGTACCTAACTTTATCTTCGGTATTGTACTTTTCTTTTAACGCTTCTAACTGTGCACGAAAATCTTCAGCGGCTTTTCGTCCTACTTCCGGCTTCTCACTGTATCGGCTGAGTTGTTCAATATTCTTGGCAATATCCTCCAACGTTCCTGTTGTTGAGTAGTAAATCGGAATGCCAAACTGCTTGAGTTTATCAAGTTCTTTGGCTGGATTACCTGCAGGCCAAGCGATAACTAAATCGGGTTGAAGGGCGATGATGCGTTCGAGTTTAATGCCTTGATAGTTTGATACTTTTTCTAGGTCTTTGGCTTGCTCGGGGTAGTCACTCATCTCACTGACCGCAATCAGCTTGTCTCCAAGACCAGCTGCATAGGCGATTTCTGTTGCATGTGGCGCTAAGCTGATGACTCGTTGAACAGGTTCATTGGCAAAAGAAACAACAGAGAAGATAAGAGGAAGGGCAACGCAAAGTTTTTTCATCATAGTCCTTGATAAATGAATCCGAGAATTAGGCTTTGGATAACTATCCAAGCAAAGATACGCCAAACTATCAGTGTTTGGATTTGCGCTAGATGAATGGCTGATGGTGCAATACGCCCCCCAAGTTTTGCACGTTCGGCTCGCAGTCCTTGATACAAAGCTGGACCACCAAGTGACAATTGAAGCTTGTTACCAATCGAGCACAACAACCATGCCGGTCCAGGAAGCGGCCAAGATTTCGCTTGTTGAAGCATAGCAGTTGAAACGCTTGATACGTTTTTACCCGCACCAATAAACATCGCGAATAAGCGTAATGGAATGATTTCTAGGACCGCCGTTAATTGAATAACTGGTTTGCCAAATGGTGAATATTGACGTCGACTAGGAGACCATGCTCGAGCTAACTCAGCAGTAAGACGATACATCAACGCGCCAATTCCACCAGTTACTCCATACCAAAACAGCACACACACTACGTTACGTCCGTAACCCATGATGATGGTTTCTGCTCCAGCTTTACCAATGCCTAGTAGCGATAAGCTCTCTGTATCGCGGTTCAGGTAAGGCTTGAGTAGTGCTCGGCATTGTACTTTATTCTCATTCGACATTGCGGTGACGAGTTGTTTAGCAAGTGATTCATTGTTTCGCCAGTCAAGAGCAATCAGCAGTAATGCCAGTTCAAATAGCGGTGCTTGCCAAACTAAAGGCTTCATCGCGAGCAGTAATATCAAGCAAGGCACAAGCATAAGAAGAAGAGCGAGTCCGCCAGAGATGATACTTTGCGAGTAGTTGTGGTTGTTATTGACCTTGTTAGCCAGTTGCTCGGCGAATTTATGCCAAAGCGTCACTGGATGCGCAGCGTGCGGTATGGGGAGCAGGAGATGGAATAATAATGCGCCCCACATGACGAGGAGCGCACCATTGGCATAAAACTGCTGAAAGGTTTCTTCCATGAAATTCGACAGACTTACTTAGTCAGTTCCAACATTTTGAATACCATTTCTGAAGAGCTTTTCGCCGCTAGCGGTAAGAACTCTTCGAAGCTCATTGGTGATTCTTTGTCTGCTACGTCAGAGATAGCGCGCACAACAACAAACGGCGTGTTGAATTGGTGACAAGTTTGAGCGATAGCAGATGCTTCCATTTCTACAGCGATAACTGAAGGGAAGTGTTTACGGATAAACTCTTGGCGTTCTGCCGTGCAAACAAACGCATCACCAGTACAGATCAGGCCGCGAACTGCGTGAGTGTTTTCCATTTGAGCCAGTGCTTTTTCAGCAAGGTCCATTAGCTTCTCATCTGCTTTGAATGCCGCTGGTTGACCTGCCATTTGACCCATTTCGTAGCCAAACGCGGTTACGTCTGCATCGTGGTGACGAACTTCTGTTGAGATAACAACGTCGCCTAGGTTTAGGCTTGAGTCGAAACCGCCCGCAGAGCCAGTGTTGATAACCACATCTGGTTGGTATTCGTCTAGCAGAATGGTTGTACCAACTGCTGCTGCTACTTTACCGATGCCAGATTGAAGCAGTACCACATCAACGTCGTTAATCTGACCAGAGAAAAACGTGCAACCTGCTTTGTTCACTGTTTGGCAGTTTGTCATTGCTTCTTTCAGGATGGTGACTTCTTGTTCCATCGCACCGATGATACCAACTTTCATAACACTCTCTTTCGATAAAAATTTAAGTTGGCGAGAGTATACCACTCTGCACCAATATGTGGTCGTTATTTGATTAACTCAGCATTCATCAGCAGTGAACGTAATTGTTCAGCACGCTTACGGTTCACGCCAAAGTCTGAATAGCCAACACGAGATTCTGAGCGAACAATCAGCTGATCGCCTTCTACCTTAAGTTCTAAATCGTCCACAAAGCGCATGATTTTAGATGTGCACTCTACGCGTATGTAGTTGCCTTCTTTCACCGCTGTTTTCGCACCTGGCAGTTCAAGTGCAATTTGCTCAATAGCATCGATGTTCGCTGAATCAGTCAGGGTGAATGGCGTTAGGTTGTATTCTGCACGCGTATCTTGAGTGGAGACGCAGTTTGGTTTGTCACCACAAGGTGATTGAGAACGATCCGTCATGGTTGTGACTCCTTGGCTACAAGCGGTTAAGCCGAGCAAAGTGATGGAAAGGAGAGCGGCTTTTTTCATTGTATTTACTCTTATAATTTTGCTTCTAATTATATGGATACAAAAGAAAAAGGATCCAATAATAGGATCCTTTTTGTGATGTTAGCTGTGATTAAACTTCGAGGTAATCGAGAATGCCTTCTGCTGCTTTTCGTCCTTCATCAATTGCAGTGACGACTAGATCAGAGCCTCGCACCGCATCGCCACCCGCGAAGATCTTTTCATTGCTGGTCTGGAATTGGAACTCTTGTTTCGCAGGGGCTTTGATACGACCCCATTGATCTAAATCGACATCAAACGGAGCTAACCAGTCCATTTTGTGTGGCTGGAAACCAAACGCCATGATCACGACGTCTGCCGGTAGAACGTGTTCGCTGCCTTCGACGGGCTCTGGACGGCGACGACCCGCTTCATCAGGCTCACCAAGAGCGGTTTTCACCACTTTGACCCCCGAGACCTTACCTGACGCATCGACTTCAATTCCTAAAGGCTGAAGGTTGAACATAAACTTCACGCCTTCTTCTTTGGCGTTTTTCACCTCGCGGCGAGAGCCGGGCATATTAGCTTCATCACGACGGTAAGCACATACCACGTTTGACGCGCCTTGGCGAATAGAGGTACGAACACAGTCCATCGCGGTATCACCACCGCCGAGTACAACTACGCGCTGCTTTGCCATGTCGATAAAAGGTTTGTCGTGCTCCAAGCCCATGACCTTGTAAGTATTTGAAATCAAGAATGGCAGAGCATCGTAAACACCCGGTGCACCTTCATTTTCTAGTCCCGCACGCATGTACTTGTAAGTACCAACCCCCAAAAAGACGGCATCGTACTCATCAAGCAGTTCTTGCATCTGCACATCTTTACCTACTTCGACATTCATCTGGAACTCTACGCCCATCTCGGTGAAGACGCGGCGGCGGTTTTCCATCACGCCTTTTTCAAGTTTGAACGAAGGGATACCGAAGGTCAGTAGGCCTCCAATTTCAGGGTAGCGGTCAAATACGACAGGTTTCACGCCATTGCGCACTAAGATATCAGCAGCAGCCAAGCCTGCTGGACCTGCACCAATGATGGCAACCTTTTTATCGGTCCACTCCACCTTAGACATGTCAGGCTTCCAGCCCATTTCGAAGGCTTTGTCGGTAATGTATTTTTCAACGTTACCTATAGTGACGGCGCCAAAGTCTTCATTGAGAGTACAAGAGCCCTCACATAGACGATCTTGCGGACACACTCGACCACAAACTTCAGGCAAGCTGTTAGTTTGGTGCGATAGCTCTACGGCTTCGAGGATACGACCTTCATTGGCAAGCTTTAGCCATTGTGGGATGTAGTTGTGTACTGGGCACTTCCATTCACAATATGGGTTACCACAATCCAAGCAGCGATCCGCCTGCGCAGTCGCTTGTTGCTTGGTAAATGGTTCATAGATTTCAACGAATTCGATCTTACGAACTTTGATAGGCTTCTTCGCAGGATCTACGCGTTGAACATCGATAAATTGATAAACGTTCTGACTCATGATTCAAACATCCTCCATGATTACTGGGCTTGAACGCGCAGTTCTGCGGCACTGCGACTCTGGTGACCAAGTAGCGTGCGCAAGTCCGCCGCTTGTGGTTTCACCAAGTAGAACTTTGGAATCCATTCATCAAAGTTCGCCAAGATATCTTCTGCGTGGCTAGAGCCGGTTTCTTCGAGATGTTCGGCAATCAGACCACGCAAGTGCTCTTGGTGGATGTAGAGATCTGACAGAGATATCGCTTCAACCGATTCGTTGTTCACGCGACCTTGGAAGTCTTGGTTCTCATCCAATACGTATGCAAACCCGCCGGTCATGCCTGCGCCGAAGTTCACGCCAGTCGCGCCTAGAATGGCAACAATACCACCGGTCATGTACTCACAAGCGTTATCACCAGCGCCTTCAATGACGGCAATCGTACCTGAGTTACGTACGCCGAAACGCTCACCTGCTTTACCTGCCGCAAACAGTTTACCGCCGGTCGCACCGTACAGACAGGTGTTACCAATGATGGTTGCTTCATTACACTTAAATGCAGTGCCAAGGTGAGGTTTGATAACCACCTTACCGCCAGCCATGCCTTTACCTACGTAGTCGTTGGCATCACCAGTGAGGTAAAGCTCTACGCCACCTGCGTTCCAAACGCCAAATGACTGACCAGCGGTGCCATCCAAATGCAGTTTGATTGGCGTTGCCGCCATGCCTTGGTTGCCGTAACGCTGAGCGATTTCACCTGATAGACGAGCACCAACAGAACGGTCGGTGTTGATCACGTTGTAGAAGAAGCTAGCAGATTGACGTTTCTCAACCGCTTGCAGCGCGTCTTCAATGATCTTGTTGTTTAGCTCTGCTTTATCAAATGGTGTATTTGGCTGTGTCCAATAAAGAGGGTGCCCTTCTGGAGAGACTGGTGCCTCAAGGATATTCGACAAATCCAGCTTGGTTTGTTTTGCTGTCAGACCTTCAACGGTCTCCAATAAATCGGTACGACCGATCAAGTCAGTCAGTTTTTCAACACCAAGTTCAGAGAGTAATCCGCGTACTTCGTCCGCCAGACCAATGAAGTAGTTCATCACCATTTCCGGAAGACCTTTGAAGTACTCTTTACGCAGCGTCTCGTCTTGAGTTGCAACGCCAGTAGCACAGTTGTTGAGGTGACAAATACGTAGGAACTTACAACCCATTGCCACCATTGGCGCAGTACCAAAACCGAAGCTTTCGGCACCGAGAATTGCCGCTTTCACCACGTCCAGACCGGTTTTTAGACCACCATCTACCTGTAGACGAATCTTATGACGTAGACCATTAGCAACCAGTGCTTGTTGTGTCTCTGCCAGTCCCAATTCCCAAGGGCTACCTGCGTATTTCACTGAGGTTAGTGGGCTTGCTGCAGTACCACCGTCGTAACCCGAGATGGTAATGAGATCAGCGTAGGCCTTTGCTACACCTGTTGCGATGGTGCCGACGCCTGGCTCAGAAACTAACTTCACCGAAACCAATGCGTTTGGATTGACTTGTTTTAGGTCGAAGATCAGCTGGGCTAAGTCTTCAATCGAATAAATATCGTGGTGTGGAGGAGGGGAGATCAGAGTCACCCCCTGTACCGAATAACGCAGTTTTGCGATTTCTGCGGTGACTTTGTGTCCCGGTAACTGACCACCTTCACCTGGCTTCGCACCCTGTGCGACCTTGATCTGCAGTACGTCCGCATTGGTTAGATAGTGAGGCGTAACCCCAAATCGCCCGGAAGCAATCTGCTTGATGCGTGAGTTACGCTCTGTACCGAAGCGACGTGGATCTTCACCACCTTCACCTGAGTTAGAGTAGCCTCCGAGACGGTTCATCGCTGTTGCAAGTGCTTCGTGTGCTTCTGGGCTAAGTGCACCAATGGACATTGCCGCCGAGTCAAAACGTTTGAAGAGTTCTGTGCTTGGCTCGATTTGCTCAAGTGGTAATGGGGAATCTGATTTTTTCAACGCCATTAAGTCACGTAGCATGGCAACAGGACGTTGGTTCACCTGTTTAGCAAAGCTCTGATAATCGTTGCTTTCGCCTGATTTCACCGCAGTTTGCAGTGTGCCAACCACGTCTGGATTGTAGGCGTGATATTCACCACCGTGGACATATTTCAATAAACCACCATGCTCGATGGCTTTACGTTTCGCCCAAGCTTTGCGAGAAAGGTTGTACAAGTCTTGTTGGAAGTCGTCGAAATTTGCGCCTTCAATACGAGTTGTTGCACCTTTAAAGCACAAATCGACCACTTCTTGGCTCAAGCCAACTGCTTCAAACAGTTGTGAGCAACGGTAAGAGGCGATGGTAGAAATCCCCATTTTCGACATGATCTTGTACAGGCCTTTGTTGATGCCGTATTGGTAGTTTTGCATCACATCGCGATAGTCTTTTTCTAGCGCTTTATCATCAATGAGTTTACCTAGTGCTTCATAAGCAAGGTATGGGTAAACGGCAGTGGCACCAAATCCAAGCAAGACGGCAAATTGGTGTGGGTCACGTGCCGTGGCTGTTTCAACAACAATGTTGGCATCACAACGTAAGTTCGCATCGATCAGGCGAGTTTGAACGGCACCGACCGCCATTGCTGCAGGAATTGGCAGTTTGCCTTTAACTAAAGCACGATCCGAAAGCACCACTAGCACAGTGCCTTCACGCACCACGTGTTCTGCTTGCTCACACAGATCATCAATGGCTTGTTTAAGATCTTTCTGTTGTGGATCGTAGTTGATATCGAGAATGGTATTACGATAGTAATTGTCTCCAAGCTCGAGTAATTGCTGCATGTCTGAGTAAAGTAACACTGGTGAATCGAAGGTTACTCGGTGCGCGTGTCCATCAGTTTCACAGAAGACATTCATCTCTTGACCGATGCTGGTTGCTAGTGACATCACGTGTTTTTCACGCAGTGGATCGATCGGCGGGTTGGTTACCTGCGCGAACTTCTGACGGAAATAGTCAGTCACCAAGCGCTCTTTAGAGGATAAGACGGCCATCGGGGTGTCATCACCCATAGAGCCGACCGCTTCTTGTCCCATATCACCGAGAACGCGCAACACCTGATCGACTTCTTCGTTGCTCATGGCGAATTGCTTTTGGTAAGTCTTAAGCAAGTCTTCATCAAAGCTGCGCTCGCCAACTTGCTCTTCTGGTAATTGAGCAAAAGGCGTGAGTTTGCGAACGTTGTTTTCCATCCATTCGCGATAAGGGTGGCGAGATTTCAGATCGTTATCGATCTCACTTGATTGCCATAGTTTGCCTTTGCGAGTATCGACAACCAGCAGTTCGCCTGGACCAACGCGCCCTTTTTCGGCAACCTCATCCGGAGCGTAATCCCAAATGCCGATCTCTGATGCTAGAGTGATCAGCCTGTCTTTAGTTATCACATAACGTGCAGGACGCAGACCATTACGATCTAAGTTACATGCGGCGTATCGACCATCGGACAGAACGATACCTGCCGGACCATCCCATGGCTCCATATGTTTGGAGTTGAAGTCATAAAACGCTCGCAGATCTGGGTCCATATCTGGGTGGTTTTGCCATGCTGGTGGCACAAGCATGCGCATGGCACGGAAGATATCCATACCGCCTGCTAAAAAGAGATCCAACATATTATCCAAGCTGGAAGAGTCAGAGCCTGTCTCGTTCACAAATGGTGCTGCAGTTTGAAGATCTGGCAACAGTGGCGATGAAAACTTGTAAGCACGAGCGCGAGCCCATTGGCGGTTACCTTCAATGGTATTGATCTCACCATTATGAGCGAGGTAACGGAACGGTTGAGCCAGAGGCCAACGAGGTTGAGTATTGGTTGAAAAACGCTGGTGGAACAGGCAGATAGCAGATTCCATGCGTAGATCAGCAAGATCAAGATAGAAGCGCGGTAAGTCCGCAGGCATGCACAAACCTTTGTACACCAGAACTTGCGTTGACAAGCTACAGATGTAGAAGTCAGGATCTTCTGTAATTTGTTTCTCGATGCGACGGCGTGCGATATAGAGGCGACGTTCAATGTCACGCTCGCGCCAACCTGCTGGTGCAGAGATAAAGACTTGTTGAATGTCTGGAAGTGAATCAGCAGCGATCGGACCGAGTACTTCTGAATTAGTTGGAACCTCACGCCAGCCCGCTACGGTTAAGGTCTCTTGAGCCAGTTCTTTGTTTACGATGTCTTTGGTGAGTTGAGCTTTCACCGGATCTTGGTTAAAGAAAATCATCCCCACGGCGTATTGCTTGCCAAGGTTGAATCCATTTTCTTCGGCGATAAGGCGTAAATAGGAATCGGGCTTTTGTAGAAGAAGACCACAACCATCACCGGTTTTTCCATCGGCGGCGATGCCACCACGGTGGGTCATGCGATCAAGTGCAGAAATTGCTGTACGTACCAGCTTGTGACTTTGCTCGCCTTCCATGTGCGCGATTAAGCCAAATCCACAGTTGTCTTTCTCAAGACTTGGATCATAAAGAGCCATTGCAATTCTCCCTTTGCTTATCTGTCATCCCGACAGATATATCAACACTGCTCAAGTTGATAATGATGACTAACTATGCGTCACTTTCTAAGTTTTATGTATATCTATTCAATAAAATTCGTCAAATATCTTAACAAAAATTGTGTGTTTTATTTTCACCAACTTCACAAGCTATAGCTTATTGTAAAAAAGGTCAAGTTATTAGTGAATAATCACGTGAATATGCGATTTACCATTTAATTGGCTAAAATAATCTAATAAATTCAGTTAGATAGAAAAACGATTGTTACAAAAAAGTAACATTTGATTCTGACAGGAATAAAAAAGACCAGCACAAAATGCTGGTCAAAATAAAAAGGTTGGAAGGAACTGTTTTCTTTCTTTGCTACCAGCCATCGATACTACTGATGGCTGGGTTTAATGCTCAGAAAGAGGAAGTGAGAACACTCCCTTTACGCAGAAAGCATCAGTGAATCTGCTTTTGCTTCTAGGTTTGTGCCACCCATTAAATAGTCATCGATAGCACGGGCACATTCACGACCTTCGTTGATACAACGAACAACCAGAGATTGTCCTGTTCGCATATCACCAGCTGCAAATACGCCTTCTTGGTTTGTAGCAAAACCTTGGGTTGCTACATTACCGCGATCATCGAGTGCAATATCCAATTGAGCAAGTACACCTGTTGGTTCTGGGTGCAGGAAGCCCATCGCTAGGAATGCCATATCACATGGGATAACTCGCTCACTGCCTTCTACTTCTTTGAAGCTCGGACGTTCGCCTAGTTTCGCATCTTGCCAAACGATGTCAGCTAAACGAAGACCTGTAACTTCACCCTTGTCATTGCCAATGAACTCTTTGGTCAGGATGTTCCAGTGACGATCAACACCTTCTTCATGAGAGGTCGAAGTACGTAGAATCATTGGGTACTGTGGCCATGGCATGTTAGCCGGGCGCTTCTCTGGTGGAATCGGCATGATTTCAACCTGAGTGATGCTTGCTGCGCCATGACGGTTAGATGTACCCACACAGTCAGAGCCGGTATCACCACCACCGATCACCACAACATGCTTACCCGCAGCGTGAAGTTCTTCACCCTTAAGATCCATATCATTGGCACGACGGTTGTTTTGACCTAGGAACTCCATTGCAAAATGGACGCCTTTTAGTTCACGACCCGGAACGGGCAAATCACGTGGAACAGTTGAGCCACCAGTCAGCAGAACCACATCGAATTCTTGACGTAGTTGCTGAGCATTCACATCGACACCAACGTGTTGGTTTACTTTGAATTCGATACCCGCTTTTGCCATCAAGTTGATTTTGCGGTCAATCACATCCATACCCAGTTTGAAGTCTGGGATACCAAAACGCAGTAGACCACCCACTTTCTCGTCTCGCTCGAATACAGTCACAGTATGACCCGCGCTATTTAGCTGCTCGGCAGCCGCAAGACCTGCAGGACCTGAACCGATGATCGCAACAGTTTTACCTGTGCGAGAGCGTGGTGTTTTTGGTTTGGCGTACCCTTCTCGATACGCCGTTTCTACGATGGTTTTCTCGATATTACAGATAGTGATCGGGTCTTGGTTGATGCCAAGTACACAAGCACTTTCACATGGTGCTGGGCAAACACGACCAGTAAACTCAGGGAAGTTATTAGTCGAGCTTAGAATGTTCCATGCTTCTTCCCAGCTATCACGATAAACTGCGTCATTAAACTCTGGGATGATGTTACCGATAGGGCAGCCGTTATGACAAAACGGCACACCACAATCCATACAACGAGAAGCCTGAGTATTGATCTTGTCACCAAACTCCTCGTTCAGAACGAACTCTTTGTTGTTCTTGATGCGTTCAGCTGGGTCGATCTTCTGTGGTAGTTCACGACCATGCTCTAAAAATCCAGTAGGCTTACCCATTATACGGCCTCCGCTTGAGTTTCGTTTCCTTGAGACTGTGCTTCAGCTTTACGCTTTTGAAGAACCGCTTTGTAGTCACGCGGCATTACCTTAACCATAGAGGCTAGGCTAGCTTCAAAATTGTTTAGGAAAGACTGAGCGACTTCACTTCCTGTGAATTGAACATGCTTAGTTAGCATGTCGAGTAATAGATCTCTGTCTTCTTGCTCGATTGGATCTAGGTCTACTAGCTCTGGGTTCAGTTTCGACTCAAAGTCACCTGATTTATCCCACACGTAAGCCACGCCGCCACTCATACCTGCGGCAAAGTTACGACCTGTTGAGCCAAGGATAATTGCAGCACCACCAGTCATGTATTCACAACCGTGGTCACCGACGCCTTCTACTACTACTTTTGCGCCTGAGTTACGAACACAGAAACGTTCGCCAGCCATGCCGCGAATGAAAGACTCGCCCGAAGTTGCACCGTAGAAACACACGTTACCAACCACGATGTTGTCTTCTGCGACAATGCTTGATTTTGCGTCTGGGTAAAGTACCAACGTACCGCCAGATAAGCCTTTACCCCAGTAGTCATTCGCATCGCCTTCCACTTCGAACTTCACGCCTTTAGCGAGGAATGCACCGAATGACTGACCCGCAGAGCCTTTGAACTTCACGTTCATTGGTTGAGGTAGACCCGCATCTTTGTACACTTTCGAGATTTCGTTCGACAACATGGTACCTGCAGAGCGGTCCGTGTTAACGATAGGGAATTCGGCATTCACCGCTTCGCCTTTCTCGAGTGCCGGGATAGCTGCTTGAATCAGCTTGCGGTCTAGTACTTCTTCTAGGTTGTGGTTCTGCTGAGCTTGGTTGAATACGCCATCGGCTTCGCGTGGCTGTTCAACGTGGAGAACAGGAGACAGATCTAGGTTCTTGTATTTCCAGTGAGAAACGTCTTGGCGAATCTTCAGCTTCTGACCTTGACCGACCATCTCATCGATAGTGCGGAAGCCAAGTTCAGCCATGATTTCACGCAGACCTTGTGCCATGTATTGGAAGAAGGTTACGACGTCTTCTACGCGACCATCAAAGCGCTCACGAAGCGTCTTGTTTTGAGTCGCGATACCAACAGGACATGTGTTCTTATGACACTTACGCATCATGATACAACCTTCAACCACCAATGCTGCGGTTGCCACGCCCCATTCTTCTGCACCGAGTAGTGTTGCCACTGCAAGGTCGCGAGGTGTCTTCATCTGACCATCCGCTTGAACCACGATACGGTTACGTAGACCGTTCTTCAGTAGTGTTTGGTGCGTTTCTGCCAAGCCAAGTTCCCAAGGAAGACCTGTATGACGGATTGAAGACATTGGGGATGCACCTGTACCACCGTCGAAACCTGCGATAAGTACAACGTCCGCTTTCGCTTTCGCTACACCAGAAGCGATCGTACCTACGCCTGCTTCTGATACCAGCTTCACGTTTACACGACCTGCGCGGTTCGCATTCTTCAAGTCGTAGATCAGCTGAGCCAAATCTTCGATTGAGTAGATATCGTGGTGTGGCGGTGGTGAGATAAGACCGACGCCCGGAGTTGAGTGACGTGTTGCACCGATCCAGTCGTCTACTTTATCACCTGGTAGCTGACCACCTTCACCTGGCTTCGCACCTTGAGCCATTTTGATTTGCAGCTCTTCAGCGTTAGTTAGGTAGTAAGAGGTTACGCCGAAACGACCTGAAGCCACCTGCTTGATCGCAGAGCGTTCCCAATCGCCGTTCTCTTTACGCTCGAAACGCATTGGGTCTTCACCACCTTCACCAGAGTTCGATTTCGCGCCAAGGCGGTTCATAGCAACAGCCAGTGTGGAGTGTGCTTCGTAAGAAATAGAACCGAATGACATAGCACCGGTCGCGAAGCGTTTCACGATGCTTTCAATTGGCTCGACGTCGTCGATAGAGATAGAACCTGCTGGGTTCTTAATGAACTCAAGTTGGCTGCGCAGGGTTACCGCGTTGTCGCCTTGCTTATCTACGGCTGTCGCATATTGCTTGAACTGATCGTAGTTCTTGTTGCGCGTAGACTCTTGCAGTAGAGAAATGGTTTCTGGGTTGAAGAGGTGCTTCTCGCCACGCTGTTTCCATTGGTAAACACCGCCTACATCCAGCATTTGAATTGGGATTTCGCGTTGTGGGTAACCGATGCGGTGACGGATAAGTACTTCTTTGGCGATATCATCAAGGGTTAGACCTTGGATACGAGAAACCGTACCTGTGAAGTACTTGTCGACCACTGATTTGTGGATACCCAAGGCTTCGAAGATTTGCGCACCGTGGTATGACTGTAGCGTAGAGATACCCATCTTCGAGAAGATCTTCAGAAGACCGCCATTGATCGCTTTACGGTAGTTGTTGAACAGATCGCGAGGGTTCGCTTCTGGATCCAACTTCTTCGTACGTTGAAGCTCAATGATGGTTTCAATCACTAGGTAAGGGTTAACCGCATTCGCACCGTAACCAAGTAGCGTTGCAAAGTGGTGCGTTTCACGTGCGTCACCGGTTTCAACCACGATGTCACACTTCGCACGTAGACCTTTACGGATCAAGTGGTGGTGCACTGCGCCAACTGCCAGCATTGCTGGGATCGCCGCGTGGTTTGAATTTACTGCACGGTCAGTTAATAGGATGATTGAGTAACCATCGATAACCGCGTCTTCTGCGTATTGGCAGATACGTTTTAGAGCGCGCTCAAGCTTGCCTTGATCTTCATTAGCTTGGAACACGATATCCAGTGTCTTCGCTTGTAGGTGCTCGTTATCGATCGCACGCAATTTCTCAAGCTCAGAGTTCGCCAGAACAGGCGATTCCAATTCTACTTTCTGACAGTGAAGTGGTGTTTCAGTCAGAAGGTTTTGGTCTTTACCCAAGTAAGTGTTCAGTGACATAACCATACGCTCACGGATCGGGTCGATCGGTGGGTTGGTTACCTGTGCGAACAGTTGCTTGAAGTAGTTTGAAAGATGTTGAGACTGATGAGATAGAACCGCAAGAGGCCAGTCTGCACCCATGGCTGATAATGGCTCTTTCGCATCATTCGCCATTGGAACGATGATTTCGTTCACTTCTTCAGTGCTCACACCGAAAGCTTGTTGACGGTGCAACAAACGCTCAGGAGAAGGTTGGCTGAACTGGTTGCTTGCATCTGGCAGCTTCTTCAAGCTCAGTAGGTTTTCTTCTACCCACTTCTCGTAAGGCTGCGCCGTTGCAATGGTGTCTTTCACTTCTTCATCAGAGATGATGCGACCTTGCTCTAGGTCAGCAACGAAGATACGACCTGGCTGTAGACGCCCACGGAACTCTACGTTCTCTGGTTCAATATCCACAACACCAGATTCTGATGCCATCACTAGGAAGTTGTCTTTGGTCACTGTGTAGCGAGAAGGGCGCAAACCGTTACGGTCGAGTGTCGCACCAACTTGAACACCGTCAGTAAAACATACTGAAGCTGGACCATCCCATGGTTCCATGATGTTCGCGTGGTACTGATAGAACGCGCGACGTTTAGGATCCATGTTTTTGTTTTCTTGCCATGCTTCCGGGATCATCATCATCAATGCGTGTGGCAGGCTACGACCAGAAAGAACTAGGAGCTCAAGTGCCATATCGAAGTTAGATGAATCCGAGCTACCTTCCTGACAGATTGGAAGAAGCATGTCGATTTCAGCCTGAGTAAATAGGTCTGATTCTAAGATTGCTTCACGGGCTTTCATCCAGTTCAAGTTACCGCGAACTGTATTAATTTCACCATTGTGGGCAATGTAACGGAAAGGCTGTGCAAGACGCCATTTCGGGAAGGTATTGGTAGAGAAACGAGAGTGTACCAGTGCCAGTGCTGTCACCATGGTTGGGTTTTGCAGATCAAGGAAATACTGAGGTACTTGCTCGGTTGTTAACTGACCTTTGTACACCAATGTCTTGTAAGACATTGAGTTAATGTAGAAGTCGTCACCAATGTTCGAAACGCTTTCTAGGCAAACTCGCACAGTGTAGTTACGAAGTACGTACAGTTTGCGTTCTAGCTCTTCAGGTGTGATGCCTGGGCCACCAGAGATAAACACATGCTCAAACTGAGGCTCAGTGCTTAGCGGGTCAGCACCGATCATTGAGTTGTCGGTTGGCAAAACGCGGTAGCCGATAACTTCGAGGTCTAGACGCTGTGCGTTGCGTTCTAGAATATCTCTGCATTGTTCGCGTTTGTATTCGTCTTTCGGGAAAAGAACGACACCAACACCATACTTTTCGAACGAAGGCAGTTTAATGCCTAGCTTAACGGCTTCTTCTAATAGGAATTCATGAGGTTTTTGTAGCAAGATACCCGCACCATCACCGCTGCATGGGTCACAACCTTGACCACCACGGTGTTCCATGCGAGCCAGCATATCCAATGCTTGAGTCACTACTTCATGAGATTTACGGTTTTTAAGGTGAGCAACAAAACCGATACCACAAGCGTCATGCTCCAGTTCCGGAGTGTACAGACCCTGTGAATTTTGCTCTCTATCTACCATAGATACATCCTTCCAGTTCAATGTCGACGCAAGAACCCCGGACAGATCTCGACTGTCTTAGGTACGCTCTGTACGTCTTGTCCTTTATATTTATGATTCGCCACTGATCGAGGTTGACCAGTCTTGATTCCTTTCCGTATCTCGCAGGAAAAATTTTGCGAGAAAAACAATCCTTGGTGATATCCCTTTATTTATTGCCACAATTTAGTGACTTATATAGGTGGGAGCGGGATAACGCCGACAATTCCCGCAGTTGATGTTGTAATAAAAGTCACAAAAACGACGGGGTTGTGTAAGTATCCTACAATTTTGTGACTTCGAAATGCAACGAAAAGTCGTCTTTGTGACCCAATTTTTCGTTTAAATATTCACTTTTTGTTTAACATTTACGCAACATTGCAGGTTTTAAGTTGGTTTTATGCAGTTTTATTGATTTCGCACCGCCACCTGTTTGTTTGAATTGACTAGAATTATTTGTTTTTTCTTGCAGGGATGTAATTTAGTTACATAAATCGTAGTGAGATTTATTACGGTTTACTATTGGTGAGAATCTATGCAGTTACATGAGTTGGTCAACACATTAGGCCAAGACCTTCAGCGCCGTTATGGCGAAAAAGTCCATAAACTGACTTTGCACGGTGGTTTCAGTTGTCCAAACCGCGATGGCACTATTGGTCGAGGTGGATGCACATTTTGTAATGTGGCTTCATTTGCGGATGAAGAAGTACAGATCAAAAGTATCCACGATCAATTGAAAGATCGTGCTGGAGAGATCCACAGGGCGAAGAAGTATCTGGCATATTTTCAGGCGTACACCAGTACCTATGCAGAAGTGCAAGTTCTTAAAAACATGTACGAGGAAGCACTCAAGGCTGCAGATATTGTTGGTTTGTGTGTTGGGACTCGCCCTGATTGTGTTCCTGACGCAGTACTGGATCTATTGTCGGACTACGTGAATCAAGGTTATGAGATTTGGCTAGAGCTAGGTCTTCAAACTGCCAACAATGACACCCTCAAGCGTATCAACCGTGGTCATGACTTTGAGTGTTATGCAGAAATCACCAAACGTGCTCGGGCACTAGGTATTAGAGTTTGTACTCATCTGATCGTCGGTTTGCCTAGAGAAACACGCGATGACAACATCGACACATTGCGTAAAGTTTTGGACGTCGGCACAGATGGTATCAAACTGCATGGTTTACATATCGTAGAAGGCAGTACGATGGCGAAAGCGTGGCGTGCCGGAAAGCTAGAAGCCCCAGAATTGGAGGATTATGTTGCTATCGCCAGTGAAATGATCCGCATGACTCCTAAAGAAGTGATCTTCCATCGCGTTTCCTCAGCTGCTCGCCGTCCTACTCTTTTGTCGCCGTTGTGGTGTGAAAACCGCTGGTTAGCGATGACTGAAATTGGTCGTGCATTGGATCGAGAAGGCTCACAAGGCAGCTTAACTGGTGATGCCTTCATCTATATCAAACCAGAATTAAAGGCAGAATGATCGATTAATAACTGTTATATTTCCTCCGATTTGCTTGAAAGGTCGGAAAAATGGATCAGTTACTCAATTGGCTCTGGGATGGGCAGGGCGACTACGGATTTGTGGTCCTGCTCTCTGTTGTATGTGTAATCACAGTTACGCTGATCTATATACGATTTCAATCTGCTTTAAAACTTATCGTTACGGACTCTCCTTACCCTGTTCTCGTGTTAGATGCGGGCAGTGGTCAATTGTTGCTCTCCAATGATTCTGCCATGCAATTTCTTGGTATCCGCCGTTTAGGTTCTGGGTTTCTCTATCCTGCTTCTTTTAATACTGACGAGATAATTGCATTACTTGATAGCTTTTCCAGCCGACATTTTGGGCAGCAGCTGTTTGATTGGCGGTTGTCTGAAACAGAGAATATTAAGATTGAGTTATCTGGTCGAAAGAGCTTACTTCGTGGGCATCGCGTATGGATTATTTACGCTCAGCCTTACCAGTTTACTCGCCAAGAGCAGCAACAAGAATTAGAGCAGTTAGGTATTGCTCGTTCCGCTCTCGACTCGTTATCTGAATTGATATGTCTGCAAGATAAGCAAGGTAAAGTACTGACAACCAACCGTGCGTTTGACCTGTTTTGGGAAGGGCGCAGAGAAGAAGCTTGCTCCTCCAAGATGAACCCAATAGCTACACGTAAAACTGAGAGGCGTTGGACAACCGATCAGCAAGGTCGAAGTTGTTTGTTGGAAGTAAACCAAAGTTCTTTGGTTTCTCAGTCCGGAGAGATGATTGGTACTTTATCTATCAGCCATGATGTTACTGAATGGCACAAGATGCAGCAGAATTTGCGCGACGAAATGGAACGTCGTAAAGATACCGAAGTCGCCTTGGCACAGCGCGATACCATCTTACAAACCATTTTGGATGCCAGCCCAGACTCTATCGGTATCTTCAATGAAAACATGGTTTACCAGGCTTGTAATAAGCCATTTGTGAATGCGTTAGGCATTTCTGATGTAGGGGATTTGATTGGTAAGCGACTACAAGACGTAGTGCCTGATGATATTTACCTTCGTTTGGAAGCTAGTGACATGCAAGCATTGCAGCAAACACAACCTGTACGCTACATCGATAAAGTGAGCAGCACTGATGGGTATCATACTTGGTTTGATGTGGTGAAATCGCCATTTAAAGACCGAGCATCGGGTACTAACGGTGTATTGATTATGGCACGTGATATCTCTGAGCGTTATCTTGCAGAGCAAAAGCTTGAGGAAGCGAATTTGGAGTTAGAAAAATTAAGCTTCTCTGACAGCCTGACAAAAGTCGCTAACCGTCGCCGCTTCGATGAACAACTTCATACTCTTTGGTATCACCATATTCGTGAGAAATTGCCGCTGACGATCATGTTGTGTGATATTGATTTCTTTAAAGACTATAACGACTGCTATGGTCACCAAAAAGGTGATGATGCTTTAGTCCAAGTCGCTGCGGCGTTTCAACAGGTGGTGAGTCGGTCATCGGACTGCGTAGCACGATATGGTGGGGAAGAGTTTGGCTTTATCTTGCCAAACACCACAACGGAAGGTGCACACAAAGTTGCCAAACGCATCCATGAACAAATCCATGAACTTGCTGTGGAACATAGTAACTCAACGACTTCGGATCGGTTGACGGTGAGTATCGGCTTTGTTTCTTACATCCCGCATCATGGTGACGAACCAGAAATGGGCGTTGCAATGGCAGACAGCGCACTCTATCAAGCTAAGGCTGATGGGCGTGACTGCACTCGAGTTCATCCTGGTTCTTATTAACGCTTTGTGACCGCTTGCTCTAAGTTGAGAGCAGGCGGTTTAAATCACCGTATCAAACACGTTAAACTGCGAATACACAGCATGAGGCGTTGATGAGCCCTGAAGCGTCGCCATTTCAGTTGTGTGTCTTTCAAACATTGATGCTGTTGAGTAACTGCGCTTAACGGTTTTGCTTTTCAAACTGATCAGGGTTCGATGTCTAGCTTGTTCCATGGAGTAGTGAATGAAGCCCATGAAAAATCTCGCCCAGTACTATGTTGACCTATTGGTTAAGCTGGGGATTGTCCGTTTCTCGATACTACTGGCGTTGGCGCTGGTTGCACTGGCTGTTGTTGTGCAAGTTGGTATCACGTTGGCGCTTAAGGGTAACGTTGACGATATAGATATCGTTCGTTCGGTATTCTTTGGTCTACTTATTACCCCTTGGGCGGTGTATTTCCTATCTGTCGTGGTGGATCAGCTTGAAGAGTCTCGTCAAAGACTGACCAAGTTAGTATCTAAGCTTAAGGACATGCGTTCGCGTGACCAAGAGCTGAACTTTCAACTGCAGCAGAACATTGAAAAGCTCAACCAAGAAATTGAAGAGCGTATTAAAGCAGAAGAAGCACGTGAAGAAGCGATGCAAGACTTGGAGAATGAGGTGTTCCAACGTGAGCGTACTCAGCTTGAGCTTGCCGAGCGTACGGCGCTGTTACGTTCTTTTATCGATGCATCTCCAGATTTGATTTACTACCGCAACGCTGATGGCGTTTTTTCTGGCTGTAACCGCGCGATGGAAGAGTTAACTGGTAAGAAAGAGCACCAATTAGTGGGCTTGAGCCCTTGGGATGTCTACAGCAAAGAAGTGGCTGAGCATATCGTCGATACCGACCAAAAAGTCTTTGCTGATAACCAAGCAATTACCTACGAGCAATGGCTAGAATACCCTGATGGTCGCAAACATTACTTTGAATTGCGCAAAGTACCGTTCTACAGCAAAGATGGTCGCCACCTTGGTCTGGTTGGTTTCGGTCGCGATATCACCGAGCGTAAGCGTCATGAAGAATCATTAGAAAAAGCCAGCCGTGATAAAACCACCTTTATCTCCACTATCAGTCATGAGCTGCGCACACCGTTAAACGGCATTGTAGGCTTGAGTCGTATGTTGCTTGATAGTCAGTTGACTGAAGAGCAACGTAAGCACATGCAAACCATCAATGTTAGTGCCATTACTTTGGGCAACATCTTTAACGACATTATCGACATGGACAAATTTGACCGTCGTAAGTTGGAGTTGTTACCTGCACCATTGAATTTTGAAGACTTCGTCGCTGAAATTGAGAGTATCTCGGCTCTGATGGCTGAACAGAAAGGGCTACGCTTCGATCTAGAGCGTTTGAGCTCGCTACCAAAAGCGATAGAAGTGGATGCGACACGTCTACGCCAGGTTATCTGGAACTTGGTTAGCAACGCCATGAAGTTCACCAAAGAAGGTGGCGTCGTAATGACGGTGAGCGCCGATGTTGAAGAAGATTACGCAACCATCATTATGGAAGTGGAAGACACCGGTATTGGTATTCCAGACGAAGAGCTCGATAAGATCTTTGCGATGTACTACCAAGTGAAATCAGGCAAAGATAACCTGCATGCGGTGGGTACTGGTATCGGTTTGGCGGTTTCTAAGCAGCTGATCAACATGATGGACGGTGACATTACCGTAGCAAGTGAGGAAGGATTCGGTAGTACCTTTACCGTATCGATTCACGTGCCAGTGGTTGAGTTAGAAGCACCTGTTATCGATGCAAAACGCGACAATGTACATCTTAATATCTTTATGGTCGAAGACATCGAACTTAATGTCACTGTTGCGAAATCTCTGCTCGAAAGCTTGGGGCACTCTGTTACTGTCGCAATGACGGGTGAGGAAGCGCTGGTGAACTTCGTACCGGATGAATACGACTTAGCTTTGCTTGATATTCAGCTTCCGGACATGACTGGGTTTGACGTGGCTAAGTACTACCGTGAACACTACGATAATCTACCGCCGCTGGTGGCATTGACTGCGAATGTCATGAAAGATCGTCGTGAATATCTCGATAACGGTATGGATGATGCCATAAGCAAACCACTTGCAGTTCAAGCGTTACAAGCGGTGATCGATAAGTTCTTCGTTGAGCGCGTTGAGAACAATGAGAGTGTGATGGAAGAGATCGCAGAAGCTGAAGTCATCGAAGAGGCGACACCGATGCCATCTCCAGTCATCAATACCCACTTGCTGGATCTTGATATGCTAGAGTCTTACGTGGATATCGTTGGCGTAAAGCCTGTGTATGACAGTATTAAGATGTTTGAAGACATGATGCCTGATTATATCGAGGTGTTGGACTCAAACATGACGGCAAAAGACCAAGACGGTATTGTTTCTGAAGCACATAAAATTAAAGGTGCAGCAGGCTCGATTGGTTTAAAACACATCCAAAGCGTCGCACAGAAAGCACAATCTCCTGATATGCCTGCTTGGTGGGAAAACATATCGGATTGGGTCGAAGAAATTAAAAACGAATATCAAAATGATATTCAAGTATTGAAGAGTTGGTTGGAACAGAGGAAATAAAATGAAGAAATTTGCATCGGCAGCACTGGCAATTGCGCTACTGGCGGGTTGTAGTTCTGCTCCTCAAGTTGGATGGCAACAAGGCAGCCAAGTCACGATGAATACAGTGAACGTTGAGCTAAAGAGCAACCTATGGGTAAACCTGATGCCAACCATTGGTGAAGTTCAAGAGCAGAACGTTCATGGCGCATTGTACCTAAAAGCAGATAATGAGCTGCCTGCAAACTTAACGGTTGATGCTCTGATTATTAAGCAAGGTGATTCAGAGTGGGAAATTGATGGTGACTTATTAGAGTTACGTACCCACAGTGAAAATCAGTGGGAAGTGGCGTTTGTATGGCAAATCGAAGCGGATATGGAGAAGTCGGTCGATTTGGCGTTATTGTTAGATGACGCAGGCAAGAAAGAGTGGTTAGTCGAGAAAGGCATCAAGATCGACAAAGTGTATTAGCCACTAAGCTTGTATTAACCATTAAGTTTGCATTCATTGCTAAGTGACAGATAGCAAAAGGGCTTGCTCATTGAGCAAGCCCTTATTGTTTATGCTGGGGCAGATTAGTCTTCTAGATCGCCACAGAAGCGGTAGCCTTCACCGTGAATAGTCGCGATGATTTCAGGTGTACCTGATACTGATTCGAAGTGCTTACGAATGCGACGGATAGTTACGTCTACAGTACGGTCATGTGGCTTAAGCTCACGACCTGTCATCTTCTTAAGAAGGTCAGCACGAGTTTGAATCTTACCTGGGTTCTCACAGAAGTGCAGTAGAGCACGGAACTCAGAGCGTGGCAGTTTGTAGCTGTCACCAGATGGGCTCACTAGAGAGCGGCTGTTGATGTCTAACACCCAACCGTTGAACTCGTATTTTTCTACCGAGCGTTTCTCTTCCTGTACAGCGTTAGTGCTCATTGAGCGGCTTAGCAGGTTGCGAGCACGGATAGTTAGTTCACGCGGGTTGAATGGTTTCGTGATGTAGTCATCAGCACCGATTTCAAGACCTAGGATCTTGTCTACTTCATTGTCACGACCAGTCAGGAACATCAGTGCGATGTTCGCTTGCTCGCGAAGTTCACGTGCTAGAAGGAGACCATTCTTGCCTGGAAGATTAATGTCCATAATAACCAAGTTGATTGAATTTTCAGACAACACTTGGTGCATTTCTTCACCGTCACTGGCTTCAAAAACAGCGTATCCCTCTGCTTCAAAAATACTCTTAAGAGTGTTACGAGTTACTTGCTCATCTTCTACGATAAGAATCTGCGGGGTTTGCATTGGCGGTACCTAAATTTGTGACAAAATTGTGCTAATAGAATAAATTCTAGGCAAAAATATAACATACAGGTAATGTGATTTTGATAATAAATCAAGTTGATCAAAAAAACACTTCTTTCAGTTATCCGCCTTCCTTGGAATTTTGCCAACTCACCAGTATCCGATGGCGACGTTTATTCTATAGGGCTTGTTTACCTTTCAATTCCCTGTAATTACGGAGCCTGAAACGTAAACACCCTAAGATATGGAGCGGATTTTATATTGTTAACAGCATGCTAACAATGCTCAAATGTTAATTCCATTCAGTTTGTTGATTTACATCAATTGATGAAATGTAACTGTTATTAATCGTTTAAGAGTTATGATAGAAAAAAGTAATACGAACATAGACGCATCGTTATGGAATGCTTATTCAGAGTCTTTCTTCCGTTTTCACGCTGAATGGGAGGTAACCAACTACGCGGTGATAACTGCTTGGAACCCTTACAGTAATCTGCGGTCAAAAGAAGAGAACTGCATAAGTAATCATAAACTCGAACAACAATTAAACCACGTTAAATACGTGCCTGTCACGGTTGGCGATCAGACATTTGAATGGTTTGAAGAGAGCTATGCTGCTGAGTTAACACCGCAAGCCGCAATAGACCTGGCGAATCAATTTCAACAAAACGCGATTTATTACGTCATTGATGACGAGCTTTACTTGATTGCTTGTTCAGAACCTGAAGTTTTGCACAAGCTCGGAACAATACAGCCGCGACTCGTCTAGAAGGATACTACTTATCTGAGCTTCAGCTTAGGTGAGACAATTCACGGAGGAAATATGAGAGACATAACACCAGACATTTGTGACCAGTTTGAGGACCAAGTCATCCTGCTTAGCTTACCATTGCAGAACTTTGGTCAACGCACGGCCTTTCATGGCGAGATTGTCACTGTACGTTGTTACCACGATAACTCCAAAGTACGCGAAGTACTGAACGAAGATGGCACTGGAAAAGTGCTGATTGTTGATGGACACGGCTCATGTCAAAAAGCGTTGCTAGGTGATCAGCTCGCGATTCTCGGTATCGAAAATGGTTGGGAAGGCATTATTGTTTACGGTGCGATTCGCGATGTGGCACAAATGTCACAAATGGATATTGGTGTTCAAGCTTTGGGTACATGCCCGTTTAAAACAGAGAAGCGTGGCGTGGGAGAAGTCAACGTGACATTGACGATGCAAAACCAAATCGTGCAGCCAAAACACTATGTTTACGCAGACTGGAATGGGGTTTTGATTTCGAAAGAAGCGCTGGACTTCTAGAAGCGGAAACCTAATCCTACTTCGAAGCCTTGTTGCCAATCTTGGTAATCTAGAGTGGCGTGAAGATCCAAATTCTCGGTGATTTTCACGCGACTTGAGACTTCAGCAGCAAGGCTACTGTCTTCTTCTCGGATACCTTCCGCCGTTTCAGCTTTATAAGATCTAACAGTACTTTTCACTGTTACTCGATCATTAAAGTGATAACTGATCCCACTAAGAAAACCGCTTTGGTTTTTTGTTGGCGAGTTGTTGACTCGCGCACCAACGTAAAGATCAACGGAATCAAACAGCTCGTATGAGTAACCACCATCTATGTTCCATACATCGAAGCTATCTGTTTGATAGTTTTCACTAGAGATGAAAAGCTTGTGTGGAGACGAAGAAGTTTTGCCTGGAAGAGGCGGAAGATCGTTAGCAAGACAAACGCTAGGCACGGCGAATAGCAACAGAAAAATCCATTTTTTCATGTGACCACTCCTTGTGTCTAACTTTGTTATTAGTATGTGCTAAAAGCTTCTCACTATTAAAGCATAGAATATGAAAGCCAGCTCATTTATTTTCCACTTAATTCGATCCTAGGAACCTTGATCACAGTTAAGTTGTTGTTAAATAGAACCTGCAAAGATCAGTTTTCGATTGTGCATATTTGCATCAAGATCTTACATAGGATCTTCATCCTAATAGATCTGTAAGACCCATGAGCGAATGACTGAAAAAAAAGAATAAAATCGTAAGCAGACTAACTCATTGTAATTACACTTAAATATCAACGACATTGCGCAGCAGAAATCTCTACAAGGCCGGAAAATACACAATTTTTTGTTGACTCTGTTTCGGAAACTCGGTAAACGTAGAGTTAAGAAAACACACAACTATCGTTGAATATTTATTTATGACATCTCACAGCCAAGTAGTAATGACCACAACCATTATTATTACCGACACGACCAATGTTGGGGCAGGCTGCTGAGCGAAAGAAATTCACAAGAAAGGCCTGTATCCAACAAGATACAGGCCTTTTTTTATGCTTTTTTATAAAGAATTTAGACAGATCTAAGAAGATACATCGGAGGAAGGGATGCGAGTATTAAAGTTTGGCGGCTCATCATTAGCGGATGCAGATCGCTTTCTAAGAGCGGCGGATATCATCGCCAACAATGCGCAGCAAGAAGAAGTCGCAGTGGTACTTTCAGCACCAGGTAAAACGACCAATAAACTGGTCGCGGTGATTGAAGGTGCACTTCGCAATGGTGAAGCTGAGTTGCAAATCAATGAACTTGAAGCTTCGTTCAAAGCATTATTTTCAGATATCCAAAATGTATTGCCAAACATCGATGGTGCTGCATTTGATAACCAAGTAAAAACTTCACTTTCTCAGCTTCGCCAATTCGTTCATGGCATTAATCTTCTTGGTATGTGCCCAAACAACGTCAACGCACGCATCATTAGTAAAGGTGAGCGCGTCTCGATTCAGTTGATGAAAGCGGTATTAGAAGCGAAAGGGCAACCTGCGCATCTTATCGACCCAGTCGAGTATCTATACGCAAAAGGCGATCACCTAGAAGCGATGGTCGATGTTGAAGTCTCTACTCAGAACTTCCGCCAAAATCCTCTTCCTCAAGGTCACGTAAATATCATGCCTGGTTTTACCGCAGGTAATGAGAAAGGTGAGTTAGTAACACTTGGTCGTAATGGCTCTGACTACTCTGCTGCGGTTCTTGCAGCGTGTTTGCGCGCAGATTGCTGTGAAATTTGGACTGACGTTGATGGTGTTTACAACTGTGACCCTCGTTTGGTGGAAGATGCTCGTCTTCTTAAATCACTGAGCTACCAAGAAGCGATGGAGCTTTCTTACTTTGGTGCATCCGTTCTGCATCCGAAAACCATCGCACCTATCGCACAGTTCCATATTCCTTGTCTGATCAAAAACAGCTTTAACCCACAAGGGGCAGGTACGTTGATTGGTCAAGACACTGGCGAAGATAACCTCGCTATCAAAGGCATCACGACGCTGAACGACCTAACGATGGTTAACGTGTCTGGTCCTGGTATGAAGGGTATGGTTGGCATGGCAAGCCGAGTATTTGGTGCAATGTCATCAGCTGGTGTGTCTATCGTTCTGATCACTCAATCTTCTTCTGAGTACAGCATCAGCTTCTGTATTGAAGCGCAAGACAAAGCAAAAGCACAACAAGTGTTGGCGGATGCGTTTGAACTTGAACTAAAAGACGGTCTACTTGAACCAGTCGAGTTCATTGATGATGTTTCTATTGTGACACTTGTGGGTGACGGTATGCGTACATCACGCGGTGTTGCATCTCGTTTCTTCTCATCTCTTGCTGAAGTGAACGTAAACATTGTCGCCATTGCACAGGGCTCATCTGAGCGTGCAATCTCAGCTGTGATTCCTGAAGATAAAATCTCTGAAGCGATCAAAGCCTGTCACGAGAACCTATTCAACTCTAAGCACTTCTTAGATGTATTCGTGGTTGGTATTGGCGGCGTTGGTGGTGAACTGGTGGATCAGATCGAGCGTCAACAAGCGAAGCTTGCGGAAAAAGGCATTGTGATTCGCGTATGCGGCTTAGCAAACAGTAAAGGTCTTCTACTTGATAGTGAAGGGCTGCCACTGGAGCATTGGCGTGACCGTATGTCGGCAGCGACAGAAGAATTCAGCCTAGCGCGTCTGATTTCTTTAGTACAACGCAACCACATCATCAACCCAGTATTGGTTGACTGTACTTCAAGTGAAGATATCGCGAATCAATACGCAGACTTCCTAGCTGCAGGTTTCCACGTAGTCACGCCAAACAAGAAAGCAAACACAGCAAGCATGGCCTACTACCATCAACTTCGCGATGTTGCGCGCAGCTCTCGTCGTAAGCTGATGTATGAAACAACCGTAGGTGCAGGTCTACCGGTAATCGAAAACCTACAAAACTTAATCTCAGCAGGTGATGAACTAGAGCGCTTCAGCGGCATCCTTTCTGGCTCTCTTTCTTACATCTTCGGCAAGTTAGACGAAGGCATGAGCCTAAGTGAAGCAACCAACATCGCCAAGCAAAACGGCTTTACCGAACCTGATCCTCGTGATGATCTATCGGGTATGGACGTTGCGCGTAAGCTACTTATCCTTGCTCGTGAAGCTGGTATGTCCCTAGAACTAGAAGATGTTGTGGTTGATCAAGCTCTGCCACCAGGTTTTGACGACTCAGGCAGCGTTGAAGAGTTCATGGAACGTTTACCAGAGGCGGACGCGTACTTTAAAGAGCTGTCAGCTAAAGCGGCGGAAGAGGGCAAAGTGCTGCGTTATGTGGGTGAAATTGTTGATGGTAAATGCACGGTAAGCATTGCTGCCGTAGATGAAAATGATCCGATGTTTAAGATCAAAGATGGTGAAAACGCACTGGCATTCTACAGCCGCTACTACCAACCAATTCCACTGGTATTGCGTGGTTACGGTGCAGGTACTGAGGTTACGGCTGCGGGCGTATTCTCGGATGTGATGCGTACTTTAGGTTGGAAGCTAGGGGTATAACGACAATGAGTTCAAGTGATATGGATGTAGTGGTCTACGCCCCAGCATCAATTGGTAATGTAAGCGTTGGTTTTGATGTTCTGGGGGCGGCGGTGTCCCCAGTTGATGGCACACTATTGGGTGACCGTGTATTGGTTAAATCTGGGGCTGAGCCGTTCAGCCTAAAGACGGCTGGTGATTTTGTTGAGAAGCTACCAACTGAGCCAAAAGAGAACATCGTTTACGATTGTTGGGTAGTGTTTGCTCGCGAGCTAGACAAGAAAGGCGTCGAGCTAAAGCCACTTGAAATGACACTAGAAAAGAACATGCCAATCGGCTCTGGATTAGGCTCAAGTGCATGTTCTATCGTTGCTGCATTAGATGCATTGAACCGATTCCATGGTCAGCCGCTTAACGAGACAGAGTTACTGGCGCTGATGGGAGAAATGGAAGGTAAGATCTCTGGTGGTATTCACTACGATAACGTCGCGCCGTGTTACCTTGGTGGTGTGCAATTGATGCTTGAAGAGTTGGGTATCATCAGCCAAGAAGTGCCTTGCTTTGATGACTGGTTCTGGGTGATGGCATATCCGGGTATCAAAGTATCAACAGCAGAAGCGCGTGAGATCCTACCATCTCAATACCGCCGACAAGATATCATTGCTCATGGTCGTCATCTTGCGGGCTTTATTCATGCGTGTCATTCTGGTCAGCCAGAACTTGCTGCAAAAATGATCAAAGACGTGATCGCAGAACCGTATCGTGAGAAACTGCTTCCGGGTTTTGCAAATGCACGTCAATACGCAGCGTCTGCGGGTGCATTGGCAACCGGTATTTCTGGCAGTGGTCCGACACTGTTCAGTATTTGCAAAGAGAAAGATGTCGCTGAGCGAGTTGCTCGCTGGTTAGAACAGAACTACGTACAAAACGAAGAAGGATTCGTCCACGTTTGTCGTTTAGATAAGCAGGGTTCGAAAGTAACAGGAAGTGAGCTATGAAGCTTTACAATATAAAAGAAAATGATGAACAAGTTTCCTTTGGTCAAGCCGTTCGCCAAGGGTTAGGTCGTAACCAAGGTCTATTTTTCCCATCGGAACTACCAAAATTTGAAGACGTTGATGCGCTACTGGCAGAAGACTTTGTCTCTCGTAGCACGAAAATCCTATCTGCACTGATTGGTGATGAGCTGGCGGAAGAGCAAGTTAACGCATTGGTTGACGCTGCATTCCAATTCCCTGCGCCAATTAATCAAGTGAAAGACGGTGTTTACGCTCTGGAACTGTTCCATGGTCCAACGCTTGCATTTAAAGACTTTGGTGGTCGCTTTATGGCGCAATCTCTTGCAGCCGTTTCGGACGGCGGCAAGATCACCATTCTGACTGCAACTTCTGGCGATACTGGCGCAGCCGTTGCGCATGCTTTCTACGGTATGGAAGACATCAACGTTGTGATTCTTTACCCGAAAGGCAAGATCAGCCCACTGCAAGAAAAGCTATTCTGTACGCTTGGTAAAAACATTCACACTGTCGCGATCGATGGTGACTTCGACGCGTGTCAGGCTCTGGTTAAGCAAGCTTTTGATGATTCGGCATTGCGTGAAGAGATCGGTCTGAACTCTGCAAACTCAATCAACATCAGCCGCTTGATGGCACAAATCTGTTACTACTTTGAAGCTGCCGCGCAAATGAGTAAGCAAGAGCGTGAAAACCTAGTCGTGTCTGTACCAAGTGGTAACTTTGGTAACCTAACTGCTGGTCTACTGGCAAAAGCACTGGGTCTGCCTATCAAACGTTTTATCGCTGCAACTAATGCTAATGACACGGTACCGCGTTACCTACAAACGGGTAAGTGGGAGCCAAAACCAACGGTTGCAACGACATCGAACGCGATGGACGTGAGTCAACCAAACAACTGGCCTCGTATCGAAGAGTTGTGTCGCGTGAAAGAGTGGGGCTTGGAGACGCTAGGAAAAGGTGCTGTATCTGATGAGCAAAGCGCTCAGTCAGTGAAAGACTTACATGCTTTAGGTTACCTGTGTGAACCGCACGGTGCGATTGCTTACCGTGTTCTTGAAGAGCAACTGCAAGATGGTGAGACCGGTCTGTTCCTATGTACTGCACACCCTGCGAAGTTCAAAGAAGTGGTGGATGACATTCTAGAATCAGATATCGACCTTCCTGCGCCACTAGCGAAGCACGCTGCGATGGAGTTGCTATCGGAAGATCTCGACGCAGACTTTGACGCACTGAAGCAAGTACTGCGCCGCGTGCAGTAAGCTTCAAAAGCACAGTAAGTATCAAAAACACAAATAACGAGAGGTGAATGAGCAATCATTCACCTTTTTTATTGCCGGTAAGTTTTAACTCTCTTTATGATTGAGAAACGAACTTAACTAAATGAGATGGAAAGAGAAGCATGCATTTTTTGCTTTTTCTTGGCTCAGTGAGAGACAGCACGCCACCACGACCAGCCCGTTTAGGGATGCGAGTCAGTTTAGCGTGTGAAAAACTCATCGTGAGTCAGCATTCGCAACATACTGTCGAAATCATTGACCCATTGAACTATGACTTTGGTGATGTGTTTAAGCCCGAGTTTGCTTATCACCGCTCTAAAGTGCCGCAGCACCTAAGTGAGTTGGCAGACAAAATCAAACATGCGGATGGGTATGTGATGGTTAGCCCGGAATACAACCATTCGATGAGCCCAGCTTTGGCAAACATGCTTAATCACTTTGGCAGTTCGCTGTTTTCCTATAAGCCAAGTGCTATCGTGACCTACTCTGCCGGGCAATGGGGTGGTGCTCGTGCTGCAGTGTCGATGCGTACTTTCTTATCCGAGTTGGGGTGCTTGCCTGTGTCGGCAATGATCCACATTCCGAAAGCACAAGAGGTATTTGATGAGCACGGTGTGGCTGCGAATGAGTCGGAGCAGGCGCAGTGGGACAGTTATATGAATCGCACCCTGCATCAACTGATTTGGTGGGCAGAAGGGGCGTTACTGCAAAGAGATAGGCTTGATCCAACCTCGTTGGCACAAGCGTTTCAGAAAGATCCTTCGCAAAGAAATGCACCTTGAAGGCGAGTTGCTTTTTACTATCGGAAGGGTTTCGAAGGATCCAGAAACAAAAAAAGCTTGGTCATTGCTGACCAAGCTTTTTAAATTCTAGCAAACTAGTTTACTGAGAGATTATAGAGACTCAGTAAAAGTACGAGCGATTACGTCACGTTGCTGTTCTGGAGTTAGCGAGTTGAAACGTACTGCGTAACCAGAAACACGGATAGTTAGCTGTGGGTAGTTCTCTGGGTGTGCAACTGCATCTTCTAGAGTTTCACGTTTAAGAACGTTCACGTTTAGGTGTTGACCACCTTCGATGCGAGGAGCAGTTTCGATTGCTATTTCACGGCTTTCGTATTCACCTAGGTCGCTGATTGCGATAACTTGGTCTGCTTCGTAAGTTGATGCTGCAGCAACACAACGCGCTTCGTTCTTCTCGCTATCTAGTAGCCAGATTGAGTTTAGTAGTTCGTCGTTAGCTGCTTTAGTAATTTGGATACCTTGGATCATCACTATCTCCTAGACCACTTACGTGGTGATTATTGGTGTTAATTTTCGAATTTTTGTCGAGCTAAGTATTATATAGCCAATATCCATTATTTTAATATTGATTTAAGTCAAAAAACAACCAAAAACCTTAATTTTTTGAAGGTGATTTTCTTGAGTTAAATCAATAAAACGTTTGAAAACATACTATTTACAATTTATTTGATAATATAAAAAATATTTAAAAGTTAATTTTGTTGTAAATTTACTACAAAACGAGCTCAAAAATTAACCTTGGTAACGCAACTGCCTGTATTTAGGTAGTCATCCTGAAAGTCTAAAGTGATTAAATGACAAACATGAAAAACAAGTTTGGAAACAAATTTATTGGTGCTCACGTGTCCGCGGCTGGAGGAGTCGATCAAGCGCCTCTTCGTGCTCGTGAGATTGGTGCGAATGCGTTTGCTCTGTTTACTAAGAACCAGCGTCAATGGGTTGCTAAACCACTCGAAGAAAAAACCATTAGTGCATTCAAGGCGAACTGCAAAATGCTTGGTTTTGGCGCCGAGCACATTCTGCCCCATGACTCTTATCTGATTAACTTGGGGGCGCCGGAAGAAGAAAAGCTGAATAAATCCCGCGCGGCATTTATTGATGAGATGGAGCGCTGTAACCAGTTAGGTTTAACCTTGCTCAACTTCCACCCCGGTAGCCACTTAAAGAAAGTGTCAGAACAGGCGTGTTTGTCGACGATCGCTGAGTCGATTAATCTTGCGCACAAAGCAGTGCCGAATGTGATCGCAGTGATTGAGAACACTGCAGGTCAGGGCACTAACTTGGGTTGGAAGTTTGAGCATCTTGCTGAAATCATCGATCAAGTAGAAGACAAAGAACGTGTTGGCGTGTGTCTTGATACTTGCCACACGTTTACTGCCGGTTACGATCTGCGTACCAAAGAGGATTGTGAGCATACCTTTGCCGAATTCGATCGTATCGTAGGCATGCACTATTTGAGAGCAATGCATCTAAATGATTCAAAAGTCGAATTCGCTAGCAAGGTTGACCGTCACCACTCATTAGGCAAAGGCGAGATCGGTTGGAGCTGTTTTGAGTACATCGCTAAAGATCCACGTTTTGATGGTATCCCTTTGATTTTAGAAACAATTGACCCAGATATTTGGCAGCAAGAAATCAACACCTTACGTCAATTCCACATTGAAGAAATGGTTAATTCCTAACGGGATGGCAAAGTTGGCATCCTTCTTTCTTAGCTAAAACCATTGAGCGGTTATGCGCTTGTTTTAAACGCCTGAACTCAACGTTGTAGTTAGGCGAAGCTAGTTAGGAGGATGACAATATGTCTCGACCAGTTTCTTTTATCCCAGCGACACACTCTCGACGAGTATTACGTTTACCTACTCCAAACCGCCATATCTCAGGACAAGGACACTTTCGAACGCCGCAGCGTAATTAGCGTCATCATTATTAGTATTGGTTACTTTGGTTTTAGCCAAACCAGCATGGATTAACACCAGCTGTCTGCGCGTCAGTTTTTGAAAAGCCGTCTCAAGCTGGTGGTAAGTTTTTGTTTGTTTGGGTTTCGCTCGTTAGAATAGAGGGAAACTTTAGGACAGGAACTTTCCATGAATCAGTTACCCACTTGGCACGATGTGATCGGCGAAGAAAAACAGCAGAGCTACTTTGTCGATACTTTGAATTTTGTTGAAGCAGAACGAGCGGCAGGCAAAGCCATTTATCCGCCAGCCAAAGACGTATTTAACGCTTTTCGTTTTACCGAGTTCAAAGACGTTAAGGTAGTGATTCTGGGGCAAGATCCTTACCACGGTCCTAATCAAGCGCATGGTTTGTGTTTCTCTGTGTTGCCCGGCATTAAAACGCCACCGTCTTTGGTGAATATGTACAAAGAGTTGGCGCAAGATATCGAAGGTTTTCAAATTCCTCAACATGGTTTTTTGCAAAGCTGGGCAGAGCAAGGTGTGTTGCTACTAAATACCGTATTGACGGTAGAGCAGGGCAAAGCACACTCGCACTCAAAAACGGGCTGGGAAACCTTTACTGACCGCGTAATTGAAGCGATTAACCAGCATCAACAAGGTGTGGTGTTCCTGCTGTGGGGCTCACACGCGCAGAAGAAAGGTCGCTTTATCGATCGTAACAAACACTATGTGTTAACGGCACCGCATCCATCACCGTTGTCTGCTCACCGAGGTTTCTTTGGTAGCAAACCATTTTCACAAGCGAACCAGATCCTCTCTCAGCAAGGCAAAGAGGTCATCAATTGGCACCTACCAATGGCGGTGTAAAGTGCACTTTCCTCTTATATAAGGAGAGAGCAATCAGTACAGCGATCGTGACATCACGATCGCTGTTTTTTTGAACACCGTCGAGTCAGGTTTTCGCTTTCTCATATACACTTATTAAAAGTAGGTGTTAAGGAGAGACGCTATGATGATCGAAAGAATTCGACGCGAACACGGCTATATGGTCCGTCTGCTGGCAATACTGCGCCACAAATTGAATGAGATTAAACAAGAACGCGCCATCAACTATGCGTTGGTGAGTGAGATCGTGGATTATCTTTCTAACCATTCAGAAAAAATTCACCATCCTAAAGAAGACATTCTCTATCGCTACTTCCTAGAGCATTATGGTCAGCAAAAGACCATGGAAAACTTGGAACAGGAACATCAAGATCTGGCGGACAAAACCAAAGCGTTTTCAATGTTGATTGAGATGATTTTGCAGGATGCTGTTGTCCCTCAAGATATGTTCGTTGCTCAGCTTGAAGACTTCATCGTGACGCAAAAGCGCCATCTGGAGCTAGAAGAGCGCCAAATCTTACCTCTAATTGAAGAGTTGTTCACTTCGCAAGACTGGCAATATGTTGAAAGCCTATGGCATGAGAACGAGGACGATCCTGTGTTTGGTAATACTATTGCAGATCGCTACAAGCAACTTGCTGATCGAGTGCGTCAGAACGACGCTGAGTTTGTCTAAAACATAAAAATGACGAAGTAATCGATTGCGTGTGCGTAGTTTGTTTCGTCATTTTCTTGTCTAATGGGAATTGTTTAGAAATTGTCTCGTTTAAAATATGAGTGAAAACTGAGGGAAATTCTCAATAGATAAGAATGGGCGTTATGCCAATAAAATCAGCATGAAAATCACCCACTTTTGTCCTCTCTATAAATGACAAAAGGCACCATTGAGGTGCCTTTTGTGCGAATTATAGTTTGATGTCATCCAGAGTGATGTCGTTGCAGACATCGAGTTCGCGCAGCTCTTTGAGCAAATTGCGTCTATCGTTCATTTCTTCGATTTCTCGCCACTTACGCTTCACTGGTTTTGAGCGAGACTTGGTTGTTGAGGTAGTATCCAGACCAAATAGGTCATCGAGTTGAAAGCCTTCCATAAGCCACCTTTACCTTTTTCTATCTAAACTGTTATATCCAGTCCTTGTGGAGCTTTTTAAGTACCACAATAGGCGTGAGAATAACCATGATATATTTCGCATTTGTGTCGGTAACATGACATTTTCGCGTAAAAATACTCACAGAATCACATTTTGCACATATCTGAAGTGGACAAAAAATAAGCGAACGAACTCACGAAAACGATTAAATGAAGAGATTTGGTATGTTAATTCGAAGGGCTCATTTTACTCAATTTTTGAATACTAAGGTTGCATAGCATCGCTTTGATTAAAATGTATCCAATCGTAACAAAGCGGAGTAAGAAATTTTTCTCAGATACCTTGTGATAACTAGCCTCATCAAAAATAAATGGTATTGCGTTTTGTTAATGATGGAAGGGCTATTTATGTTGAGATTTGATAAACAAGATGTTGCTGTTTGTGAGCGTTAAGTTTTCCTTTTATGTTAACTTTTGGTGACTTTCTAGTGAAAAATAACAAGGTTATTTTACTTGTTGCATATTGATTTTTGCTTTTCGAGGCTGCATTATCCGCCCGTCAAAAAATACGCTGGTACGTAAAATGGATGCATGAAGCGACGTTTACGATTCTAGATTGCGCAATAAACATTACTCAAAAAGCTAAGCACACTTTGACACTTAGCAGGCAATCTGGTGGATGGCTTGGAAGCAAAGACCGGCGCAACTCACTTTGAGGTACACATGACAGACTTAATCAATTTGATGAACGATCTCCTTTGGGGTTCGATTCTGGTTTATCTTCTTGTTGGTGTAGGAATCTACTTCACCGTTCGATTGGGATTCATTCAATTCCGTCATTTCGGCCACATGTTCTCTGTTCTGAAGAACAGCCGTAAAGCAGACAAAGCTGGTATTTCTTCTTTCCAAGCGCTTTGTACTAGTCTTGCTGCACGTGTAGGTACAGGTAACATGGCGGGTGTTGCTGTTGCTTTGACAGCAGGTGGTCCTGGTGCAATCTTCTGGATGTGGTTGATTGCAATGCTTGGTATGGCGACGTCGTTTGCGGAAAGTACGCTAGCGCAGCTATACAAAACCAAAGATGATGATGGCAACTACCGCGGTGGTCCTGCTTACTACATGGAAAAAGGTTTGGGCATGCGCTGGATGGGCGTGCTGTTCTCGATTTTCCTAATCATCGCTTTTGGTTTGGTATTCAATGCCGTTCAAGCAAACTCAATTGCAAACGCAATGAGCACTGCATTTGGTTGGAATGACCTTTATGTTGGTATTGCTGTTGTAGCACTGTCAGCCGTCGTTATCTTTGGTGGTATTAAGCGTATTGCGAAAGTAGCTGAACTGATTGTTCCAGTGATGGCACTAGCATACTTACTACTAGCGTTGTTTGTGATGTTCTCTAACCTAGACAAACTACCAGATGTGCTAATGCTTATCTTCAAGAGCGCATTTGGTCTGCAAGAAGCAGCTGCGGGTGGTCTTGGTTACGCAATCGCACAAGCGATGATCAACGGTATCAAACGCGGTCTGTTCTCGAACGAAGCTGGTATGGGTTCTGCACCAAATGCAGCAGCATCTGCAACCCCTTATCCACCGCACCCTGCATCTCAAGGTTACGTTCAGATGCTAGGCGTATTCATGGATACGATTGTTATCTGTTCTGCGACAGTGGCTATCATCCTTATGTCAGGTGAGTACGTTGGTCAAGCAACGGAAGTGACCGGTATTGAGCTAACTCAGCGTGCATTGAGCTCACAAGTTGGTGATTGGGGCAGCATCTTTGTTGCTGTTGCGATCTTCTTCTTCGCATTTACTTCGATTATTGCGAACTACTCATACGCTGAAACGAACCTAATCTTCCTAGAGCACAACCACAAAGCAGGTCTAGGCATCTTCCGTATCATTGTATTGGGTATGGTTATGTTTGGTGCGCTAGCATCACTACCTGTGGTTTGGTCACTGGCTGACGTATCAATGGGTTTGATGGCGATAGTGAACTTGGTGGCGATTCTATTGCTATCTGGTATCGTGATTAAACTGGCGAAAGACTACAACCGCCAGCTAAGCGAAGGTAAAGTGCCGACGTTTGATGCAAATGACTTCCCTGAGCTGAAGTCTCAGCTAGAAGATGGCATTTGGGACAACACGAAAAAAGAAGACTAAGTGATGTTCACTGCCAATCATTGTTGAAAGCTATCAACACGATTCAAAAAGCCATGCAGACAATGCATGGCTTTTTTTGTACTCTAAATAGAAAATAGAATTAGGGAAGTTAAAGTCATGCTCATCGTAGTTTCTCCAGCTAAAACGCTCGATTACGAATCACCACTCGCGACCGAGAAGTTTACTCAACCTGACTTGGTTAGCTATTCAAAAGCGCTGATCGAGGTATGCCGTAAATTAACACCTGCCGATGTTGCATCACTGATGAAAGTGAGCGACAAAATCGCTGATTTGAACGTTGGCCGTTTCCAAGAGTGGAGTGAAACTTTCACCACAGATAATGCACGCCAAGCCATTTTGGCATTTAAAGGCGATGTGTACACAGGTCTTGAAGCGGAAACCCTTTCTGACGCTGATTTTGACTACGCTCAAGATCACCTAAGAATGCTATCTGGTCTATATGGTCTGCTTAAGCCACTCGATCTAATGCAGCCATACCGTCTTGAGATGGGCACTAAGCTGGCGAACGACAAGGGATCTAACCTTTACCAGTTCTGGGGTAATGTCATTACCGATAAGCTGAATGAAGCGATTGCTGCGCAAGGCGACAACGTATTGATTAACCTTGCATCAAATGAATATTTCAAAGCGGTGAAGCCAAAGAACTTGGATGCACAAGTGATCACGCCTATCTTCAAAGACTGTAAGAATGGTCAATATAAGGTGATCAGCTTTTACGCGAAGAAAGCGCGCGGCATGATGGCTCGCTACATCATCGAAAACCGTATCGAAAGTGTTGCTGACCTCACTAAGTTTGATGTTGCGGGTTACTACTTCGTTGAAGAAGAGTCGACACCAACAGACTTAGTTTTCAAACGAGAAGAGCAAAACTGATTGAAGTCAGTCAATCGCGAGTTGATGATTCAGCGAAATAAAGTACGCCAAAAAGCCGGATAGTTATCCGGCTTTTTTTATGCCTATTCGATTTGATCTTAATCGAATTTTTTACATAAAAAGTTTATATCTTAAAAAATAGTTGAGTAATAAAGTTTAAAGTTGTATTTTAAATGCAACTTTAAAAATAAGGAGTTCTCCTATGTCAGACTTCAAGCTCACACACAAAAAAGCCTCTAAGTTATCGGAGTACGTTGCACTGCGTATTACCAAATTGCTGAAATTCACTCTGAACATCTTTTATGGCAAGAAATACGCGAAACGAGCGGTAATTCTCGAAACCATCGCAGCCGTGCCGGGCATGGTAGCTGGGATGTTCAATCACTTGAAAGCGCTACGCCGAATGAAAGATGATGAAGGCTGGATCCGAGAACTTCTCGATGAGGCTGAGAACGAGCGCATGCACCTGATGATTTTCCTCGATATTGCCAAGCCAAGTTTGGTTGAGCGTTTGTTGGTGTTGCTGGGACAAGGTGTTTTCATTGTTGTGTACAGCTTCATCTATCTGCTGTCTTCTAAAATCGCTCACCGTGTTGTTGGTTACTTCGAAGAAGAAGCGTGTAACAGCTACACTGAGTACCTAGAGAAAATTGATAGCGGGGAAGTGGAGAACGTACCAGCCCCGACTCTGGCGATTGATTACTACAAGCTGCCAACTGATGCGATGCTAAGAGATGTGATTTTGCGTATTCGAGAGGATGAAGCGGGGCACCGTGACCGTAACCATGGCTTCGCTGATGCCTATGAAGACAAAACCTTGCCTGCTCATCAACTATAGATGAAAAACAAAAAGAGCCGCGATTGCGGCTCTTTTAGATTTGAAATCAATCAGACGTGATTACTTCTTCTTAGCGGTTTTCTTTTTCGCTACTTTCTTCTTGTCGTCTTTTTTCTTTTTCTTCTTAAACACAGGCTTTTTGTGTTTAGGGCGCATCTCTTTCACGAAACGTTCTTTGATGTCCTCTTTCACGTAACGAGCAACGCGATCCATCATTGGTTGGTCGTGCGCTTCTACGATTGAGATAGCATTACCTTTCTTACCTGCACGAGCCGTACGACCAATGCGGTGAAGGTACACGTCTGCCGTGCGTGGCATATCGTAGTTGATTACGTGTGATACGTCAGGAAGGTCGATACCGCGTGCCGCTACGTCTGTCGCTAATAGCACGTTTACAGTGCCTTCACGGAAGCGAGAAATCGCGTTGTTACGACGATCTTGAGGCATTTCGCCTTGAATCCAAGAACATGGAATCTGTGCGCTCTCTAACTGGGCACGAAGCTCTGCTAAACGCTCGCGAGTCTTCAAGAATACGATAGTGCGTTCTGCTTGCTCTGTGATGATGTGTTTTAGTAGGGCAAGTTTATGCTCTGCGTCATCAGCACGATGGTACCACTGTGCGATCTTCTTACGCTCACGTAGTGGTGATTTTGCGTCGATCTCTGCTGGTTCGTTCAGTAGGTCTGCTGTGAAACCCTCTACGCCTTTGCCTTCTAGTGTTGCTGAGAACAGAAGGGTTTGTTTGCGCCAGCGACATTCGTTAGACAGACGGTCAACAGTTGGAGCAAAGCCCATGTCTAGCATGCGGTCTGCTTCATCAAGGATTAGCCATTCAATCGCACGACAGTCAAAACGTTCTGCGTCAATGTATTCACGTAGACGACCTGGTGTTGCTACCACGATATCTTGCGTCGTTGCTAGGATATCTGCGTGCTCTTGGTATTGAACACCACCAGTGATGGTGAAGATGTTTAGCTTGGTGTTTTTCGCTAAAGCACGAGCTTGATCCGCTACCTGCATCGCAAGTTCACGAGTTGGGGTTAGGATCAGAATACGTGCAGGTCCCGGTTTACGACGTGGGAAATCTTGCAGGTATTGCAGTGCTGGCAGGACGAATGCTGCCGTTTTACCAGTACCAGTTGGTGCTGACGCTAGAATGTCACGACCATCTAACGCTTGTGGAATCGCTTCTGCCTGAATTTTAGTTGGGCGTTCGTAGCCCATCTCGTCAATGGCTTCAAGTAGGTTTTGGTCTAGATCAAGTTCAGCAAAGGTTCTGATCACAATGAGTTCTCCACAAGCAAAGCTTGGTTAATGGTTCGCCACAGCAGCATAGAATATAAAAAGGTCGCACATTATAAAGTGATTGGTGACAAGGATCACATGTTATTTCACATCTTAAGATAAAACTCGCGAGTTAGCTGAGTAAAGTCGTCGCTATAACCCTCGTTTGAGTGAATGATCAAGTGCGTTTCTTGAGTATCACAAGCTTGTTTGGCTAATTCAAACAGTAAACGGTGGACTGGCTTTTTCTGTGATGGTTGCACGCGACAGATGCGCGATAAGAACCATCCTTGCTGTTTAGCCATGGCAATAAACAATTCGCCTTCTGTAATCGGCAGAACAAAACTGGCAGTACCGTCTTCTTCGAGTAGTTCATTACAGCGTTTAAGTAATGAAGCGTGTTGCAAAGTATCCGTGTGTCGAGCAGTTGCACGTTGGCTTTGCTTCGATTGCTCACCACTGTTGAAGTAGGGCGGATTACAGATGATGTGCTCGAAGCGATGTGTTGGTTCAAACTGCAATACATCGGCGTGGTGGATGTGAAGCCTGTCGGACCAAGAGGATAGGGTGAAGTTTTGCTGCGCTGCTTCTACCGCCGATGTTTCAATATCAAGAGCGGTGATCTGTGCGGCAGGAAATCGCTGTGCACACATTAGTGCTAGCAAGCCCGTGCCTGTACCAATGTCCAAAATTTTACTCTGTGGTGAGCAATTTGCCCAAGCGCCAAGCATCACACCATCAGTGCTGACGGGCATGCCACTTTCACCGCCGTGAATCGAAAACTGCTTGAACTTGAAGTCCTTAGTCTGAAATTTTTCGCTCTTCATGATTGTTTTATTTTTACTCAATAATAGAGTTAATTTCTCTATTGTTTCTTAATTGTATAGATTGTTATCTTGTTGGTTATTAAATTGTATTTCAATTTGATCGAGATAATGAACTGGTCTCAAATCTATAGGTAGTGATATTCACTGCTTTTAAGTTGACGAACTAAATTAATATGGTGTTTTTTTCTTAAAGGTTGCCAAATGATGGGTACTTCGTCATTATGCGGCGGAAATTTATAGATTGAACCACAGGTACTCATTAACTTTGGGTATACAAAAAAGTGGTCGATGCATACACAACATTCATCAATTAGAGAAAAAGGGTTATCTGTGAAGCAGACGTTAAAACTAACAGATATTATCGCAGTAGGCTTTATGCTATTTGCGTTCTTTTTGGGTGCTGGCAACATCATTTTCCCACCACTAGCGGGTCAGCTAGCCGGTGATCACCTGATGCCAGCAATGTTCGGTTTCTTGCTAACAGCGGTAGGTCTACCTCTTATTACTATCGTTGCTATTGCTGTGGCAGGCGGCTCTTGGGAGCACTTGACTCAAGATCTTCCTAAGAAAGCAGCAGTGCTGATGGCGGCGTTGATCTTCATCATCATTGGTCCTGCATTTGCTGCACCTCGTACAGGTCTTGTAGCATATGAAATGGCAGTGAAACCATTCTTCCTAGATGCCTCTCAAGCGCATCTAACATCATTCTCAATCTTGTTCTTTGCGGTGGCCATGATCTTCGCTTGGTTCCAAGGTCGTTTGATTGATTTGATTGGTAAAGTGCTAACGCCAGTTCTGTTCCTTGGTCTTATCGTTCTTGCTATTGCGGTATTCATTGACCCACAAGGCGAAATGATGGGCGCGCACGGCGAGTACCTAACTCAACCATTGACTAAGGGCTTCCTTGAAGGCTACAACACCATGGATACGTTCGCATCGTTGATGTTCGGTATGCTAATGGTGGACGCACTTCGCAGTAAAGGCATCACTGAGCGTGCAGCAACGACAAAATACCTAATCTGTGCTGGCTGTATTGCCGCTGCAGGTCTTGCGTTCGTATACATCTCATTGTTCTACCTAGGTGCGACGAGTTCAACTATTGCAGCAGGCGCAGACAACGGTGGTGCAGTGCTGAGCCAATACGTTCAGGCGCTATTTGGTCCTTACGGTCAGATTGTACTTTCAATCATCGTATTGCTTGCATGTTTGACGACGGCTATCGGTCTTATCTCTGCATGTTCAGATTTCTTCAGCTCTAAAACGAAACTGACTTACAAGCAGTGGGTTATTATCAACGGCGCGGCTTGTGCACTGATTGCAAACGTTGGTCTGTCTCAGCTAATTTCTCTATCAGTTCCGGTTCTGTTCGCGCTATACCCAGTAGCAGTAGCATTGGTTGCGCTAACGTTTGTACGTAGCAAGCTTCCAAACCCACGAGTGGCTTACCGCTCTGTACTGCTAGTATCACTGTTATTTGCATTGATTGATGCTGCGAAAGTTGCGGGTCTAGACGTGTCTGCATTCAACATGCTGCCGCTATTTGAAGTGGGCATGGGTTGGGTTCTACCAACATTTGCAGCGATTGTTTGCATGTTCTTTATTGCTAAGTCCTCACAACCAGAGTTGACTGAAGAAACTGCATAATTGCTGACTAGCAAAACAAAAAAAGCCCGGTGAAGTGATTCGCCGGGCTTTTTGTTTATCTGTTGTCTAGCAAGTGCTGGATGCCGTATGACTTAAAGTGTGTCGTGGAACTCTACTAAGACTTGCTCACACCATTTCTCGATGCGCTCATCACTGAGTTCGTACTGGGAATCTTCATCCAACGCTAAGCCGACAAATTGACTGCCATCTTCTGTCAGTGCTTTTGATGCTTCGAACTCATAGCCTTCGTTTGGCCAGTAACCAATAAACTGCGCGCCCGTTGCTTTTAGCTCGTCATGCAGTAGACCCATCGCATCAAGGTACCACTCGCCGTAGCCTTCTTGGTCTCCCAAGCCGAATAAAGCTACGACTTTGCCTTTTAGCGGTGTGGTTGCAATATCTTCCCAGATAGCGCTCCAGTCTTCTTGGATTTCACCGAAGTCCCAAGTAGAGATACCAATTAGCAGTAAATCGTAATCTGCCATCAGCGACAGCGGTGTCTCTTTCACGTTGTGAATGTCGACAAGGTCTTCACCAATGATATTGCGAATTTTCTCTGCTGCCATTTCTGTGTAGCAGGTTGTTGAGCCGTAAAAGAGTCCGATTTTCATTATATTCGTCGTTTTTTATGTTGCTGTTGTGGCAGATTCTAACCATAAATCGGGGAAGATTGCAGCGAATATCCCGCGGGAGATGATTTTTTTATGGTATTGGTTGAGCAGTTGCCTTACTCTCAATACTGTAAATATAAACAGATAAGGAAGCGTTCATGACGGCACAACAGCCTGTCAATCAACAAGATTTTGGTCTGGTTGAACAATTCTTAGATGCAATGTGGATGGAGCGTGGTCTATCGGAGAACACGTTGGCTTCCTACCGAAATGATTTAATGAAATTGCTCGCGTGGATGGAGCAACATAGCTACCGTCTAGATTTCATCAGTTTGTCTGGTCTGCAAGAGTATCAAAGTTACCTCGTTGATTTAGATTACAAGCAGACATCCCGCGCGCGTATGTTGTCAGCGATTCGTCGCTTGTTCCAATACATTCACCGTGAAAAAGTACGCGGCGATGATCCGAGTGCGCTGTTGGTCAGCCCAAAGTTGCCTCAGCGTCTGCCTAAAGACATCAGTGAAGAGCAAGTGGACGCACTGCTTGATGCGCCAGATCCTAATGATCCCGTTGAGCTGCGAGACAAAGCCATGCTTGAGCTACTCTACGCGACTGGGTTGCGTGTGACAGAGTTGGTCAGTCTGACAATGGAAAACGTCAGTTTGCGTCAAGGGGTAGTGCGCGTGACCGGTAAAGGTGGTAAAGAACGCCTCGTTCCTATGGGAGAAAACGCGGTCGATTGGATTGAAACTTTTATCCAGCAAGGTCGGTCTGCTCTATTGGGAGAGACTACGTCGGATGTGGTATTCCCAAGTAAACGTGCGAGACAAATGACCCGTCAGACCTTTTGGCACCGTATCAAGTACTACGCTGTGATAGCGGGTATTGATACCGACCAACTGTCTCCACACGTATTGCGCCATGCTTTTGCGACACACTTATTGAACTATGGCGCAGATCTCAGGGTCGTACAGATGCTGTTGGGGCATAGTGACTTATCGACAACGCAAATTTATACTCACGTGGCGACTGAACGATTGAAACAGATCCACAGTCAACACCACCCAAGAGCATAATGATGGTTTGGTTCATCCTTTGTCTCATTGGATGAAAAGATTTTATTTTAAGGTGAATTTAATGAGCGTATTACGCCGACTAACTCTGCTGACTTTACCGTTTTTCGTAACCGCTTGTGGTGCTGAAGAAAGTCAGGCAAAAACGGAAACTCCTGCACAACAAGTCGCGCCAGCGGCAAAACAGAACTTTGATGAAGCTGCGCTAAAAGCGAAGTTCTCTAAGCTGGGTGTGTCTATTCTTGATATCCAACCATCAGACGTTGCTGGACTATTAGAAATCCAAACCAATGGTGGTGTGTTGTTCGCATCAAACGATGGCAACCACTTTATTGCCGGTACACTTTACGCCATTGATGATAACGGCGGCTACAAAGACGTGATTGCTGAGCGTCAAGCACCATTGAACGCAGAGAAAATCGCGAAGTTATCTGATAGCGTGATTGAATACAAAGCGGACAACGAGAAGTATGTGGTGACGGTATTTACCGATATCACGTGTGGTTACTGCGTACGTCTACACAGCCAGATGCAAGGTTACAACGACTTGGGTATTACTGTTCGTTACATGGCGTACCCTCGTCAAGGTGCAACAGGTCCAGTTGCTGAACAAATGGCGACAATTTGGTGTGCAGAAGATCCGAAATCAGCAATGCACAATGCAAAAGTTGAGCGCACTTTCGACAATCCAGCGAAAGATCTAAAACAGTGCAAAGAAACCATTCAAGCGCACTACAACCTAGGTCGTGAACTTGGTATTTCTGGTACGCCAGCAATCTTCCTACCAAGTGGTGAACTCGTAGGCGGTTACCTTCCACCGGCTGAACTACTAAAACGCTTAGAGCAACAATAATCCTTTAAGGAGCAGAGCCAGCGGTATTCGTTGGCTCTTTTCAAACATGATAGAAATTCAACGACGTCCTGAACCGGATCTTTCTCTTCTTCCCGATTCCATTCCACCTATTCTCAAGCGCATCTACATTAACCGTGGTATCACAGATGTAGCACAGTTAGAGACTTCTGCTCGTGGCTTACATTCTTACCAACAGTTGGGTGGCATTGACCAGGCGGTTGAGTTGTTGTTCCAAGCCATTAATGAGCAAAAGCGTATTATTGTCGTTGGTGATTTTGATGCCGATGGCGCGACTAGCTCGGCGTTGTCAGTGCTTGCCCTACGTATGCTTGGCAGTAATAACGTGGACTACTTGGTGCCGAACCGCTTTGAAGATGGCTACGGCCTCAGTCCTGAAGTCGTGGACCAGGCGTTAGAGCTGGGTGCTGAGATGATTATGACGGTAGACAACGGTGTGTCGTCGATTGAAGGGGTTCGCTACGCCAAAGAAAACGGCATTACTGTACTGGTTACTGACCATCACTTACCAGGGCAAGAGCTGCCGAATGTGGATGCCATGGTGAACCCGAACCTCGACAGCTGTGCGTTCCCATCGAAAGCATTGGCAGGGGTTGGCGTTGCTTTCTATTTGATGATGGCGCTTTGTGTGTATATGCGTAAACAAAATTGGTTCGCGCAGCAAGGCATGCAAGAGCCTAAGTTGATGGAGTTGATCGACTTGGTTGCTCTCGGCACCGTCGCCGACGTTGTGCCGCTGGATGAAAATAACCGCATTCTTGTACACCAAGGCTTACAGCGTATTCGTGCAGGCAAAGCACGCCCGGGAATTCAAGCTCTGATTGAAGTCGCGAAGCGAGATGCTCGTCGTTTGGTTGCATCTGATTTTGGCTTTGCACTTGGTCCTCGTATTAATGCCGCAGGTCGTTTGGATGACATGTCTTTCGGTGTTGAACTACTGATGTGTAACAACATCCATGCGGCGCGTCGTATGGCGAGTGAGTTGGATGGTTTGAACCAAACCCGTAAAGAGATTGAAGAAGGGATGAAGCAAGAAGCGATGGCTTTTTGTGAGCGTCTTCAATTTGGTGAAAACAGTGAATTGCCTTACGGTTTAGCACTGTTCCAACGTGATTGGCACCAAGGTGTTATCGGTATTCTTGCTTCGCGCATTAAAGAGAAGTTCCATCGTCCTGTTATCGCCTTTGCCGATGGCGGAGAGGGGACAATTAAAGGTTCTTGTCGCTCTATTCCGGGGCTACACATGCGTGACGCGCTGGATTTCATCGATACGCAAAACCCAGGCTTGATCATCAAATTTGGTGGACACGCGATGGCGGCAGGCTTGACCATCAAAGAACAAGACTTCGAGCGCTTTAGCCGTTTGTTTGATGAAGTCGTGAAGAAAGAACTGGACGAAGCGGCGCTGAAAGGTGTGGTTATGTCGGACGGCGAGCTTAAACCCGAAGAGTTCTCGATGAATGTTGCTGAACAATTGCGCTCAGGTGGTCCTTTTGGGCAAGCGTTCCCAGAACCTATCTTTGATGGTGAGTTCAAAGTATTGCACCAGAAACTGGTCGGTGAGAAGCACCTTAAGCTGATGCTAGAACCACTTTTCAAAGGTCATCCAACAAACGTCATGATCGATGGCATTGCATTTAATGTTGACTTGCGTCGTTGGCCGGATGCATCAGTGAAAACAGTACGCCTCGCGTATAAGTTGGATGTGAATGAGTTTCGCGGCAATCAATCATTACAGTTAATGATTGATCACATTGAAGCTAAGTAGGACCTAGAAAGTCACTTCTTTTAGAGTACGGTCGCCTTTTTGTGGGGCAAAAATTTTATGACCGTGCTCTCTCTAATTGCAATCTGATTTCCCAGCCGAAATTTTCCTGTATCTCGGTCACATTTTTGAGTAGAATTTCTCGGTTAAATTCTATTCTAAAATGTTGAGCCAACATGTTTGAAATCAATCCAATTAAAAACCGTCTACAGGACGTGTCTGAGCGCACGAATGTCCTGAGGGGGTATCTTTGACTATGACGCTAAGAAAGAGCGTCTAGAAGAAGTCAACGCAGAACTTGAACAACCAGATGTATGGAACGAGCCAGAACGTGCACAAGCACTAGGTAAAGAGCGTGCATCTCTTGAAGCGGTTGTTGAAACTATCGATCAACTAGAGCAAGGTGTAGAGGACGTTGAAGGTCTTCTTGAGCTTGCGGTTGAAGAAGAAGATCAAGAAACGTTTGACGAAATCGAACCAGAACTTGCTGAGTTGGAAGAGAAGCTAGAACAGCTTGAATTCCGTCGTATGTTCTCTGGTGACCATGACAGCTCTGATTGCTACATTGATTTGCAAGCTGGCTCAGGTGGTACAGAGGCACAAGACTGGACCAACATGATGCTACGTATGTACCTACGTTGGGCTGAAGCAAAAGGCTTCAAGTCTGAGGTGATCGAAGTATCGGAAGGCGAAGTTGCGGGTCTTAAGGGCGCAACAGTGAAGATCTCTGGTGAGTACGCTTACGGCTGGCTACGCACAGAAACAGGCGTTCACCGCCTAGTTCGTAAATCGCCATTCGATTCAGGCGGTCGTCGTCATACTTCATTTGCTTCTGCGTTTATCTACCCAGAGATTGATGAAAACATTGATATCGACATTAACCCATCTGACCTACGTATCGACGTTTACCGTGCGTCAGGTGCTGGTGGTCAGCACGTAAACACCACCGAATCTGCGGTTCGTATTACACACGTACCAACGAACACAGTGGTTCAGTGTCAGAATGACCGTTCTCAACATAAGAACAAAGATCAGGCAATGAAACAGCTTCGAGCGAAGCTATTTGAGCTTGAATTGCAAAAGCAAAACGCGGAAAAACAAGCTAATGAAGACGCTAAGTCTGACATTGGCTGGGGTAGCCAGATCCGTTCTTACGTATTGGATGACTCACGCATTAAAGACCTCCGTACGGGCGTTGAAAACCGTAATACTCAAGCGGTTCTTGATGGCGATCTGGACAAATTTATTGAAGCTAGCCTGAAATCAGGTCTATAAAGCTTTTCACCGACAAAAACAGGATACATCGAAAATGACTGATGCTGTTCAAAACGAAACTGTACAAGAAGAAAACAAGCTAATTGCTGAACGCCGCGCTAAACTGGATGAAATCCGAAAGAGCTGCAAAGCAAATGGCCACCCAAACGACTTCCGTCGTGACGCACTAGCGGGCGACCTTCAAAAAGAGTTCGGTGAAAAGACGAAGGAAGAGCTAGAAGAGCTTAACCACGTAGTTGCAATCGCTGGTCGTATCATGGCTAAGCGTGGTCCATTCCTAGTAATCCAAGAGACTTCTGGTCGTATTCAAGCTTACGCTGACAAAGCGGTTCAAAAAGTACTAAAAGACAAATACCAAGGTCTTGATATCGGTGACATCATCGGTGTTAAAGGTGCGCTGCACAAATCAGGTAAAGGCGACCTATACGTGAACATGGAAGAGTACGAGTTGCTAACTAAAGCACTTCGTCCACTACCAGAGAAGTTCCACGGTCTAACTGACCAAGAGATGCGTTACCGTCAACGTTACGTTGACCTAATCGTTAACGAAGATTCTCGTCAAGCGTTCGTAGTACGTTCTAAAGTAATGTCTGCAATCCGTAACTTCATGATCTCTAAACAGTTCATGGAAGTTGAAACGCCAATGATGCACGTTATCCCTGGCGGTGCGAGTGCGCGTCCATTTATCACGCACCACAACGCACTAGACATGCCAATGTACCTACGTATCGCGCCTGAGCTATACCTGAAACGTCTAGTTGTTGGTGGTTTTGATCGCGTATTCGAAATCAACCGTAACTTCCGTAACGAAGGTCTTTCTCCACGTCACAACCCAGAATTCACAATGATGGAATTCTACATGGCGTACGCGGATTACAAAGATCTTATGGACCTAACTGAAGAACTACTAAGCTCAGTCGCTCTAGAAGTTCTAGGTTCAACGTCAATGCCTTACGGTGATGACACGGTTGAGTTTGGTGGCACTTACACTCGTATGAGCATGTTTGAAGCAATCAAGCACTACAACCCAGACCACGCACAAATCCAAGCGCTAACAGAAGAAGACATTCAAAACCGTGACCTAATGGTTTCTATCGCGAAATCAGTGCACGTTGAAGTCGAACCTTTCTGGACATGTGGTCAGCTTCTTGAAGAAATCTTTGGTGAAACTGCAGAACCTAAGCTAATGCAGCCAACGTTCATCACTGGCTACCCAGCGGACATCTCTCCTCTGGCTCGTCGTAGCGATGACAACCCATTCTTCACAGACCGCTTTGAGTTCTTCATCGGTGGTCGTGAAGTAGCAAACGGCTTCTCTGAGCTTAACGATGCAGAAGACCAAGACGCGCGTTTCAAAGCACAGGTAGAAGCGAAAGAGTCTGGTGATGACGAAGCAATGTTCTACGATGCAGACTACATCACTGCACTAGAGCACGGTCTACCACCAACAGCAGGTCAAGGTATCGGTATCGACCGCCTAGTTATGCTGCTGACTAACACGCACACTATCCGTGACGTGATCCTATTCCCAGCGATGCGCCCACAAGCGTAATCTCCTCGCTGAGTAATGAAAAAACCACCTTCGGGTGGTTTTTTTGTATCTTTAATTTGAATAAATTCAACTGTTTGCATTTGATTGTATATAAGAGGTCTAAATAAGCATTCGCCAAATCTCAATCTGTTGCATAGTCTTAATATTGAGACAGACTTCAGCGCGCGTAGTCTCGATAATGTTACCCGTTCGCAAAGATGGGTTTGTGGCGCGAAATTTCTATGAACAATCAATAAGGGTTAGAGAATGGCTGGGCAGTTTAAGATGGATTCCATTCCGGGATCGCTTGTAGTAGTTGGCGGTACTTATGAACCTTGGCTTTCGGTGCTAGAGCAAGTGGGATGGAAATGTCACCAAGTGGGTGATTTACGTAAAGCCAACACATTGTTAGAAGATATTGGTCCATGTATTGGTATAGTTGACCTTAGCCATGACGAGTTCAGTCTTAATGGTTTGGCGAACTTAGTGAGTTCTCACAAGCACGTTCGTTGGTTAGCCTTCATCCGTGAATCTCAACTCGGAACTGATACCATCTGTCAGTTCATTGTGAACTTCTGTATCGACTTTTTCACGGCACCAATCCCTGATGCACAGCTATTGAGTACCATTGGTCACCAACTTGGTATGTTGAAGCTAGAGAAAAAAGTATGGCCAAGCTTTGGTAGCAGCTTAGACATGGGGCTGATCGGCGAATCTATCCCAATGAAACGTCTACGTGACCAAGTGAAACGTATCGGTCCAACCGATGTAAGTATTCTAATCTATGGTGAAAGCGGTACAGGTAAAGAAGCTGTTGCACGTGCGATTCATAAAGTATCCTCACGTTCTCACAAGCCATTCCTATCAATTAACTGTCGCGCGCTTAACGAGCAACGCTTCCAAGCCGAAGTCTTTGGCATTGATGCTGATGACGATATGGAAGCAAGTCTGCTTGAGCAGGCTGATGGTGGTACCGTGCTTTTCAACGATATCTTGACCATCTCTAAAGAACAGCAGATGAACCTTCTGCGTTTCTTGCAAGAAGGCACGATTGAAACTCGTGATGGTGCGAAAAATGTTAACGTTCGTATTCTTGCTGCTAACTCTTCTGATGTTGAAAAAGCACTGATTGATGGTGACTTCAATGAAGAGCTTTACCATTACATCAATGTGCTTCGCATTAATGTGCCAAGCTTGAAAGAACGCGCAAGTGATATCGCACTATTAGCGCGCTTCTACCTACAAGAGTTCTCAAAAGAATATAACTCGCAGGCGAAAAGCTTTTCTGAAGATGCGCTGAAAGCACTGACACGTTACTTCTGGCCAGGTAACGTGCGTGAGTTGATGAACCAAGTCAAACGTGCTGTACTGATGTCGGATAGCGTAATGATTGAAGAACATCATCTTGATCTTCCGCAACGCAATGATTCTAAACGTAGCTTGAAGTCAATTCGTGAAAAGAGCGAGCGTGATGCACTGCTTGTTGTGTTGGAATCACATTCCGGTCAGGTATCGAACGCAGCGAAAGAGCTTGGCGTATCGCGCGCAACCATGTATCGACTATTGAACAAGCATAATTTGATTTCAGAGCAGACGGTTTAATCTAATTTGAATCAGTAAGTGCTGACGAAACAACTTATCCCAAAAAGGAGTGCATATGCGCTCCTTTTTTGTGAATAGAATTCGGTTATTTATAAAACTCGATGTTTTATATATTCCTTAGTTGAATATGTTACTCAAAAAACCATATGAAACCTAATTTTAGGTCATTGGTTTGTTTTTAATCGAAAGGATAAAAATTGTTTGATAAATATCCTCCGTTGCTTACAATTTAGCCGTAACTCAAAGAGTTATACCACATCAATCACGGATTAATTTTTAGCTAGGAGGCGCAAGATGAAACATTACGTTGTTAACACCACTGCTTGCGCTGATCGTATGCCTGCTGTTCGCTCAACCTTTGACGCGACTAAACAGGATGCCACTGGCTCATTAGATTAAATTAATCCGTAACCTATCTCTTTTACTAGGCTGCGGAAAAGTAGCGGCTTAGTCTCAACAGAATTTTTCTGTCCAATTACGCACTATTTTTCCCAGTCGATCCTTTATCGCAATTTGGAGAATAAGTTATGCGTCACTCTATCTATCTGAAACTAGCAACTGTGCTATTGAAAGCAGATCTAAAACGTGAAGAAAAACAATGGCAACGTATGGTTCGTCGTAGCTCACATGATATTCCATGGACTAACGAACACTTGCTAAAAGATATTGGCTTAGATAAAGACGGCCGCTCAACTCGAACTAGCGTCCCAGACGCCGTAAAAGTTGATCGTCGAGTTCGCCATCTTCGCCGAGTTTTAACTTCGCGAATACTGACGTAATCAAAAGCCCAAATTGAACTTTCCTTAATGCACTTGGTTCAATTTGGGCTTGATAGAAACAAACTAGGCTGACCACTATGGTCAGCCTGTTTTGTTTTTAGTGTCCGTTACTTTAGTGTGTTGGTCACGTCAACATGAAGTCTTACGGACAAGGGTTTGAGTAAGTGGTGCCAATCGCTTGGATGTCATTGAGTAATGCTTCACTGAGGTGAACATCGATACTGTCGATATTGGATTTAAGTTGTTCTAGGTTAGTAGCGCCAATGATATTAGAACCCACAAATGGTCGCTGATTGACGAAGGCAAGTGCCATTTGCGAAGGATCCAAACCATGGTCACGAGCTAGATTGACGTATGCTTCTGTTGCTTTCACGCCTTGTGGAGTGAAGTAACGAGCAAAGCGTTCCCAAATAGTGCATCGGGCACCTTCTGGCTTCGCATCGTTGAGGTATTTACCGCTTAAACAACCAAAGGCTAGAGGTGAGTAAGCAAGTAGCTGAACACCTTCATAATGGCTGATTTCAGACAAACCAACTTCAAAGCTGCGGTTCAACAAGTTATATGGGTTTTGGATTGAAACTATTCTAGGCAGATCGTGTTTTTCTGCTAAACGCAGCAGTGACATCACACCCCATGGGGTTTCGTTCGATACACCTATGTAACGTACCTTGCCTGCTTTAACTAGTTCGGTCAGTGCTTCAAGTGTTTCGATCAGTGTGACTTCTTCTTGCTTATCTGGGTAAGGGTAGTTGAGTTGACCAAAGCAGTTGGTTTGGCGTTGTGGCCAGTGCAATTGGTATAGATCGACATAATCGGTTTGTAGACGCTTGAGACTGTCATCGATAGCGGTATGAATATGGCGACGATTCAGACTCATGTTCTCTCGAATATAAGGCACGTTGCGTGGACCAGCGACTTTCGTTGCCAATACCACTTTTTCGCGCTTGCCACTTTTCGCTAACCAATTTCCAATATATTGCTCAGTGAGTCCTTGTGTTTCTGCTTTTGGTGGAACGGGATACATCTCTGCAGTATCAATAAAGTTCACGCCACGGTCGAGGGCGAAGTCGAGTTGTTGAAACGCTTCTTGTTCGGTGTTTTGCTCACCAAACGTCATAGTGCCAAGGCAGATCTTACTGATCTCAAGTGATGAGTGCGGTAGTTTTGTATATTGCATTTCACGTCCTTGAAGAATTACCGACTGAATAAGTCATTCCAATATAGGGGATTTTTAGTCGCTGTCGCAAATGATTTAACTTTCGCTTTGTAGTTAACTCGAAAGTTATCAATACGGTAACTAGACTTAAAAGATCTTGTGAAGGAGGTGCATTATGCAGAAGCATCAACTCGACATGTGGTTGCATGGCCACCACAAAGACTCCTACAAAACACCGAAGGTCTTTGTGATAGGTTGTTCTGATGTCTCTGACTATCTATTAGCAGTGGAGTACAAACACCAACTTGAGCCGATCAAAGATGGCGAAGATCCGATTCACTTTGGATCGTTAGACTTGGTGAAAGAAGAACTGCTTAGGTTGGGGATTGATAAAGCTTATTTAAGACTACACAACGCGTACGATGAATTTGGTAGCGATGGCGCAGCCTCATATTGTGATATTGAATTGTCACTGGTAACGCATTAGGGGCTGTTGATCTTTTGAGCTGATTTTTGCCGCACTTTGTGGGAAATTTCTACAAGACAAAGGCTTTGAAGCGTAGCTAGCCTACGTGAGAAGCCGATAACGCTGTAGAAATGAACCGCAAAAGACCAACAGAACCTAGTTACTCGGATTGAGCGTTGATATAGTGCTTCAGTAGGATCTGCTCAGTAAACTGTGTTCTGAGGTAGAATCCGCGAGGCAGGGTTTTGATCGGTTTACCATTTGAACTGTATGCTTCTGTTAAAGCTTTTGCGTTTGCAGCTTTCGGTCGTAAGTGCAGTGCCTCTCCGTGTCTGGCGGAAATTTGATCAAACTTACCTAACACGATCATTTCCATCAGCTCTTCCCAATCGTTTTTTAGGACTAGCTCCTCTTCCTGGTCTGGTGACCAAATCAATGGACTGCCAACTCGTCGCTCTGCTAAAGGAATTTCGCGCTCGCCTTCCACGGGAACCCAAAGTACGCGGGAAAGTTTGTTGCGTACGTGACTGGTTTCCCATGTTAAGCCTTGTACACCAGTCAATGGTGCTACAGAGACAAAAGTGGTTTCTAATGGCTTACCAGAATAACTGATCGGAATGCTTTTTAGTTCGATCCCAAGTTTAGCGAAATCTTGTTGCGGCTTACTACCCGAAGGCGCACCCAAATGCCATTCAAGCAATTGACCAACCCAACCTTTGTCGCGTTTCAAGTTCTCTGGAACGGTCATACCAGCCTCTTCGGCAAGCTCAGCAAAGCTTAAGCCAGCAATGTCGTGCGCGCGTTCCATCAGTTCAGCTTCGGATTGTGGTTCTGGTTTCATAATGACAAGGTGGTATTGGAAAACATCTAGTCTAACAAATTTGAATAAAATCCTCTGTCTAAGATTTCATCGAGCTGGATTAAGAATGATCAATTCATAACTTATCCACAGATTAGGAAGTGACCAATAGGATCTCTAGCTGAGCTGGATGAATAAACAGGGGTTTAGGTAGCGATTGAGACTTGCTTTTATTGAGATGCCATGAAGTCCTACCTGTCGAATGTGGATAAATAACCGATTGTGCGATCTTTGACCGATCTGTGTTTGATGAAAAGATCATCAAGGCAAATAAGATCAATAAATCATCAATATTGCTTTTTATTCCTTTTTAATCATTTAGTTATATATTTTTGGTTGAGCCTTTATAAATGTCGACAATAATGGTTTTGAACAAAATTCTTTGTTGATAGCGTTTTCTTCACAAAGTTATTCACAGAAAAGGTGAATAAATGTGGGCTATGTCTCAAACTTGTGTTGATAAAATAATGTCTGTTCAAAAGATATCCAAAACGGGGCGAAAGGTAATAAATCTTGCTCATATCACATCAGTAAGTTTGCTAGTAATGGGGATATGTGGAAAAATCACGGTAATAAAAAATTATTCATAGAGGTTAGCCAGTGATAGATGGCGATGGTTACCGACTCAATGTTGGTATTGTGATATGTAATAACCATGGTCAGGTCTTCTGGGCTAAACGATACGGGCAACACTCATGGCAATTTCCACAAGGTGGGATTGACGAAGGTGAAACACCTGAACAAGCCATGTTCAGGGAGTTATATGAAGAAGTCGGTCTGACGAAAAAAGACGTTAAGATCATCGCTACAAGTCGTCATTGGTTAAGATATAAGCTACCAAAGCGATTGGTGCGTTGGGACTCCAAGCCTGTTTGTATCGGCCAAAAACAGAAATGGTTTCTGCTGCGATTAGAGTGCGATGAGTCTCGCATCAATATGCAGCGCGGGAAATCCCCTGAATTTGATGGTTGGCGCTGGGTAAGCTACTGGTATCCAGTTAGGCAAGTTGTTTCTTTCAAGCGTGACGTATACCGTCGAGCAATGAAAGAGTTTGCATCTTTAGCCATGCCTTTTCGAGAGCGTAAGACGAAAGGGAAAAGAAAAAAGCAACGTAGATAGAGGGTTAACATGCTCAGTCAGCTAAGGGAAATAGTTGAGAAAGTCTCCAGAGTCGATGATGTGCATCTGGCACTCGATATATTGGTAAAAGAGACTTGTGCCGCCCTATGCACTGAATGTTGTACTATCTATCTTGCTAACGAAGAAATGCAGCGCCTTGAGTTAATGGCAACTCAAGGCCTTATTTTTGAAGGCGATAGCATCCATATCAACTTCAATGAAGGCTTGGTTGGTTTGGTGAAGCGCAGTGCAGAGCCACTTAACTTAGCAGAAGCTTCCACTCACCCTGATTTCAAATTCTTCCCCCAATTAGGCGAGCAGGTTTACCACTCCTTCCTTGGTACGCCAATCATTCATCGCAAACAAGTACTTGGCGTGTTGGTTATCCAGCAGAAAACACCGCGTTTGTTCAGTGAGATGGAAGAGTCTTTCCTTGTTACCCTATCGGCACAGCTTGCGGTGCTCATTGCCCATGCGCAAAACCTCGGTCATTGGCAACTTGCTTCCAAACCTACGGTGATCAAAGGCCTACCGGCTTCAACTGGGGTAGCGATTGGTGAGTTCTGGTTTGATAATACACAACCAAACTTAAATGATGTGTTTCCTGCGTCAGCGTTAGATAAAGAGCGTGAGCATGAACTTCTAGCGGTTGCAGTAGAAAGGGCATTGAGTGACTTTCGCCGTATGCGGAAAAAGTTCGACAGCGAAATCAATAAAGATGCCTTGGCGATCTTCGACCTTTTTACCCACTTACTTAACGATCCAATGTTGCGTGGTGATCTGAAGAAGCAGATCGAGAAAGGCGACCGAGCAGATTGGGCGTTGCGACAAGTTGTTGAGACCTATTCGAACCGCTTTGCACGTATGTCGGATGTGTACCTGCGTGAACGTGCGCAAGATATTCGTGAACTAGGACAACGCCTGCTCTATTTCTTGCACAATAGCGAGCAAGAACATGCCTCGATCGATCGTCCGGTGATCTTGGTTGCCAATGAACTAACGGCCACGTTATTAGCGTCGATTCCAAAACAACACCTTTTAGCGGTCGTGTCATTGGAAGGTGCAGCGAACTCTCACGCGGCGATTCTTTCAAGGGCATTGGGTGTACCTGCCATCATGGGCGCGAACATTAACACCAGTGTCGTGAATGGCAAGAAGGGGATTGTGGATGGTTACACTGGTGAGATCTATTTAGAACCTAACAGGCAGCTTCTACGCGAGTATCGTAGCCTTGTGAGTGAAGAGTCTGAACTGTTCGCCATGGTGAACAAAGACTTGGCACTGCCAGCCATTACAAAAGACGATTGCCACATTGAAGTGATGCTTAACGCGGGGTTGAGTGCCGATAGCAATATCGCGATCAACTCAGGTGTCGATGGCGTTGGTCTGTATCGAACAGAAATCGCTTTTTTACTTCAGCATCACTTTCCCTCTGAAGATGAGCAGTATCATCAGTACCAAGCAATTCTTAATAGTTATCCGAATCAGCGCGTTGTGATGCGTACCTTGGACATTGGTGGTGATAAGCCATTGCCGTATCTGCCGATTGATGAAGATAATCCGTTCTTGGGCTGGCGCGGTATTCGTTTTACTTTGGATCATCCGGATATCTTTTTGATCCAACTGAGAGCGATGCTAAGGGCGAGTGCTGAAAGCGGCAACTTAAGTATTTTGCTTCCTATGGTTTCGGGAATAAAAGAGCTCGATGACGCGATTACGCTTATCAATCAAGCGTACAGTGAAGTCGTGTTGCTGGATGAGCGAATTCAAGCACCAAAGGTTGGGGTGATGATAGAAGTCCCATCAATGGTGTACTTGTTACCGGCCATTGCTCATCGTGTTGACTTTGTTTCGGTGGGTACAAACGACTTAACGCAATATTTGTTGGCAGTTGATCGGAACAATTCCCGTGTTGCGGATGTCTATGAATCCATGCATCCGGCGGTGTTGTTAGCGTTAAAACAAATTCACGATGTTTGCCTCCAGTATCAAGTACCTGTGTGTATTTGTGGTGAGCTAGCAGGTGATCCATTTGGTGCGCTGCTCCTGTTGGGCTTAGGCTACAACAGTTTGAGTATGAACACCTCGAACGTGGCTAAGGTGAAGTATTTGATTCGTCATAGCCAACAAAAAGAACTAGAAAAACTCGTCGAGAAAGCCATGTCATGCTCTTACGGGCAAGAAATCCATCAAATGATGCATGATTTCTTTATCCAGCAAGGCTTTGCCGGCTTTATTCGTGCAGGTAAGAAGTAGGGTAACAGTGACCATCTCTTTATTTATATTATTGCTCGCGCTAGGCGCTTTTGTAGGCGTGATGGCGGGGCTTCTTGGTATCGGAGGCGGGCTGATTGTCGTACCTGCGTTACTATACCTTCTTCCTCTTGCTGGTATCTCTCCTGAAATGAGCATGCATATGGCATTAGCAACGTCATTGGCGAGTATCATTGTCACGTCAGGTTCTTCTGCACTGAACCACCTGAAGCTTGGAAATGTCGATATGTTTGTCGTCAAATGGTTGATGCCTGGCGTGGTTATCGGTGGTTTTGTTGGGGCTAATATCGCGGAATGGATCCCGACTCATTACCTACCGAAAGTCTTCGGTGTGATTGTGCTGTGCTTAGCAATACAAATGTTTCGCTCCATCAAGACGAAAAGTGAGAAGCCAATGCCGAGTAGTCCGGTCACTATGATGTACGGAACGGGAATTGGTGTAGTCTCTAGTCTTGCTGGTATTGGCGGTGGTTCTCTGTCGGTGCCTTTCTTAAACAAGCATGGCATTGAAATGCGCAAAGCGGTTGGCTCCTCATCGGTATGCGGTTGTGTCATTGCGATTTCAGGCATGATTGGATTTATCTTGCATGGCTACAAAGTTGAGGGGTTACCTGACTACAGTATTGGCTATGTTTACCTACCAGCTTTAGCGGCGATAGCGATGACGTCGATGCTCACGACGAAAGTCGGCGCTAAAATGGCAACCAACCTTCCTACGGCAGTCTTAAAAAAGATCTTTGCTGTGTTCTTGATGTTTGTTGCAGCGACCATGCTGCTGTAAAGTCCACCTGTTTTATTAGTAATAAGAAGAGAATGAGTTATGTCTCAGGGATACTTAGAATTTCCCAATATTGATCCGGTTTTAGTCTCTATTGGTCCTGTTTCTGTTCGTTGGTACGGTTTGATGTACCTAGTCGGCTTTATGTTCGCACTATGGTTGGCAAATCGTCGCGCAGATAAACCGGGTAGTGGTTGGACGCGTGAACAAGTTTCAGACTTGTTGTTCGCTGGTTTCCTTGGGGTAGTGATTGGTGGTCGAGTTGGCTACGTTATCTTCTACAACTTTGATTTGTTCTTAGCAGACCCCCTATACCTATTTAAAGTTTGGACTGGCGGCATGTCATTCCACGGCGGTTTGTTAGGTGTTATCACGGCAATGTTCTGGTACGCACATAAGAATGGTCGAACTTTCTTCGGTGTGGCTGACTTTGTGGCTCCGCTCGTGCCGTTTGGTCTTGGCATGGGGCGTATGGGTAACTTCATGAACAGTGAACTTTGGGGACGCGTAACAGATGTGCCATGGGCGATCATCTTCCCGAATGGTGGCCCACTGCCTCGTCACCCATCTCAGCTTTATGAGATGTTCCTAGAGGGCATTGTGCTGTTCTTCATTCTCAACTGGTTCATCAAAAAGCCTCGTCCTTTAGGTGCGGTATCAGGGCTATTTTTAGCTGGATATGGTACATTCCGTTTCCTAGTTGAGTTTGTTCGCGAACCGGATGCACAGCTTGGTCTATTTGGTGGTTACATTTCGATGGGACAAATCCTATCGTCACCGATGATCATTCTGGGTGTTCTTATGATGGTTTGGGCGTACAAACGTGGTCTTTACCAAGACAAAGTCCAAGCAGAAACGAAGTAAGGAATTGGTGTGAAACAGTATTTAGATTTGTGTCAGCGTATCGTTGACCAAGGCACTTGGGTTGAAAACGAGCGCACAGGCAAACGCTGCCTAACGGTGATCAACGCAGACTTGACCTACGATGTTGCCAACAACCAATTCCCATTAGTTACGACACGTAAGAGCTTTTGGAAAGCGGCAGTTGCTGAGCTACTTGGCTACATTCGTGGCTACGACAACGCAGAAGATTTCCGTAAGCTAGGTACGAAAACGTGGGATGCGAACGCAAACCTAAATGAAGCATGGCTAAACAACCCGTTCCGCAAAGGTGAAGATGACATGGGACGTGTATATGGCGTTCAAGGTCGTTCATGGGCGAAGCCAGATGGCGGTCATATCGACCAACTGCGTAAGATTGTGGATGATTTAACGCGTGGTGTTGATGACCGTGGTGAAATCCTAAACTTCTACAACCCGGGTGAATTCCACATGGGTTGTTTGCGTCCATGTATGTACAGCCACCACTTCTCACTGTTAGGTGACACGCTCTACTTAAACAGCACGCAACGCTCTTGTGATGTCCCGCTAGGTCTGAATTTCAATATGGTTCAAGTGTATGTGTTCTTGGCAATCATGGCGCAAATCACGGGCAAGAAACCTGGTCAGGCATACCACAAGATTGTTAACGCACACATCTACGAAGATCAGCTTGCACCAATGCGTGACATTCAGTTGAAACGTGAGCCACTAAAAGCCGCAACTTTCCACATCAACCCAGAAATTAAATCGCTAGAAGATTTAGAAACATGGGTAACCCTAGATGACTTCTGGGTAGAAGGTTACGAGCATCACGATCCAATTCAGTACCCGTTCTCAGTTTAACGAGTATGTTGAGTTTTCTAAGCCGCCTGCATGGCGGCTTTTTTACGCCTGAAGGGCAGGGAAAGAAGGGAACGGGCTTCACCCTATAGAATGCTGCGCTTCGAGAGCCGGGAGCGGACTTCGTCGTAAGGAAAGCTTACGTTTCGAGATACGAGAGGGAATAAATGATCCCCAACTCGCTCGTGCCTCGCTCTTGAGGATGACGTTCAATCACTCTGAAATCAAACGGTGTCATTCCCGAAAGCGACGAAGGAGCGTCGTCGGGAATCTCTTTTACCATAGTTTACTGCGTGATTAAGAAATGAGAGCGCTTCTTGCTTCCCCAAAACGAAAAAAGGCTCCACCGAAGTGGAGCCTAAATAAGCGATGGTAATCTTATTATTATGCTGTCAGAGCAAGGATAGAACCTGGTAGCACGATGAATACTGCTAGTAGGTAACCTGCTACAACTGCTTTGTTCTTAATCGCCATTTCTGAAATCACTTCTGCACATTTCACTGGAATCTCACGTAGGAACGGGATACCGAAGATGAACAGTGTCGCCAGAATGTTGAACGTTAGGTGTACTAGTGCAATTTGTAGTGCGAATACTGCGAACTCGCCAGATACCGCTGTTGCTGCTAGTAGAGCCGTGATACATGTACCAATGTTTGCACCAAGAGTGAACGGGTAGATGTCACGTACTTTTAGAACACCTGAGCCTACAAGTGGAACCATTAGACTTGTTGTCGTAGAAGAAGACTGAACAAGAACAGTTACTACTGAGCCCGATACGATACCGTGGATAGGACCACGACCGATTGCGTTCTTAAGGATGTCACGTGCACGACCAACCATTAGGCTCTTCATTAGCTTACCCATAACAGTGATAGCTACGAAGATAGTACCGATACCTAGAGCGATTAGCGCTACGCCACCCATAGTGTCGCCAAATGTTGCTAGTGGCTCTTTGATTGCACTTACTACTGGTTTCGTGATTGGCTTGATGAAATCAAAGCCTTTCATACTCATATCACCTGTGTTTAGTAATGGTGACACCAACCAGTGAGAGATTTTCTCTAGGATGCCGAACATCATTTCCAGTGGTAGGAAGATCAGTACTGCAAGTAAGTTGAAGAAATCGTGGATTGTTGCGCTTGCGAATGCACGTTTGAATTCGTCTTTACAACGAACGTGACCAAGCGAAACCAGTGTATTTGTTACGGTTGTACCGATGTTCGCACCCATTACCATAGGGATAGCGGTTTCTACAGGTAGACCACCTGCAACCAAACCTACAATAATAGAAGTTACGGTACTGGAAGATTGGATCAGTGCCGTAGCCACCAAACCGATCATTAGACCTGCGACTGGGTGAGACGCAAATTCAAAGAGTACTTTAGCTTGATCGCCAGTCGCCCATTTGAAGCCGCTACCAACCATAGATACTGCTAGAAGAAGCAGATACAACATGAATGCCAAGTTAGCCCAGCGTAACCAGCGAGTCGTGCTCGAGATTGGTGCTGCTGTAGAAGTAGCTTGGTTCATCATAATTTTCTCCGTGGACCTTTCAGTTCGTTTATTTGGTCTGTTGTTGAAACTGAGGGCGATGTTAGAGATGAAATATTTCAGTAATATTACAGTTAGGTTTCTATAGAGGATTTTTATTATTCTTTTTGATAGTTATCCGTGAAGAAAATTTCACATCAAATTAAGGTGTTGATTATTAAGGGTATTTATTGCTTATAGATCGGCGGGTTTATTTCTGGGTAAGATCAAAAAAGTGCGTTTGGCTTCAAGTTTTATGACAGTGTGAATCTTATATTTTCGGTAAAACCATATGTTTTGTAGCTTTATGTAGGTTTTGTCGAACTTATTGTTTGTCGGTGTCACATTTGATATAAAAAGTGTCATCTTCTTTATAGGGATTGGCTATGTCACATTTAAACTACAACCACCTTTATTACTTCTGGATGGTGTGTAAACAAGGCTCGGTAACAAAAGCAGCAGATGCGTTATTCCTGACGCCTCAAACGGTTACCGGACAAATTAAAGCACTTGAAGACCGTATGAAGGGGAAGTTGACCAAACGGAATGGACGTACAGTTGAACCAACAGAACTTGGGCAGTTAGTTTTTAAGTATGCCGACCGTATGTTTGGTTTGAGCTACGAAATGCTCGATATTGTTAACTATAGCCAACACTCTAATATCCTTTTCGAAGTCGGCGTCGCCGATGCGCTTTCTAAACGTCTTGTCAGCAAAGTCTTGATGACGACAGTTCCTGAAGACAACAGCATTCATTTACGTTGTTATGAATCAACACACGAGTTGCTGTTGGAGCGCTTGTCACAACATAAACTCGATATGATCCTTTCCGATTGCCCAGTAGATTCGACACAAAGCCCGGGTCTGTACAGTAAGAAGTTGGGTGAAAGTAGTATGAGCTTTTTTGCTTCGTCTGAAATCGCAGGAGTGAGCTTTCCTGAAGTCTTAGAGAAGAAAAAGTTGTTGATCCCGGCAAGCCGAACGGCAATGGGTCGTAAAGTATTGCAGTGGTTTGATCGCCAAGGCTTACAACCGGATGTATTGGGTGAGTTTGACGATGTGGCACTCATGAAAGCTTTTGCACGCTACCGCGATGATGTGATCTTTTTGGCTCCAACAGTTTATATGTCGGAGATTGAAGATGACCGAAACTTACAACTGATTGGTCATGTTGAAGACTTAAAAGAAGAGTACTACGTCATTTTTGCGGAACGAATGATACAACATCCAGCGGTTAAGAACGTATGTGATGCAGATTTTAGCCAAATGTTTGAATGAACACGTTCCGTTGCTCAATTAAATAGATTACTATCGATAAAATTATAACTCGAAATTATAAAATTCTGTAACACACAACAAACTGGCCAGGGTTGGGAAAAGTAAGTTGTAGCTAGAGGTCCAACGCATGAATCTACAAGAAATGGAGAAAAACTCCGCCAAGGCTGTCGTGCTGCTCAAGGCGATGGCAAACGAGAGACGCCTACAAATCCTTTGCATGCTGCATAATCAAGAGCTTTCGGTCGGGGAACTTTGCGCAAAACTAGAGTTGAGCCAGTCGGCATTGTCTCAACACTTAGCGTGGCTTCGTCGTGATGAGTTAGTTGCGACAAGAAAAGAAGCACAAACGGTCTACTACACATTGAAGAGCGATGAAGTGAAAGCGCTAATTCAAACACTTCATGGTCTTTATTGTGCAGAAGCAACCGCGTGATGACAGGTCACAAATTAGAAAAGCTGGCAGTGCCAGCTTTTTTATTGTCTTGAATTCGAGCTTTGCTGAATTTTAGGTATAAAAAAACCGGCGTTAGCCGGTTTTTTCTTCACTGTAGAATCAATTCTCTATTATAGAGCTTTGATTTGTGCAGTGAAACGAGACTTATGACGAGCTGCTTTATTCTTGTGAATAAGGCCTTTAGTCGCCATACGGTCTAGGATAGGTGTAACTGCAGCGAATGCAGCAGTTGCAGCTTCTTTGTCGCCTGCTTCGATAGCAGCAACAGTTTTCTTCATGTAAGTACGCATCATTGAGCGACGGCTAGCATTGTGCTGACGACGTTTCTCAGCTTGGATAGCGCGCTTCTTAGCAGATTTACTATTTGCCAAGGGTCTAACTCCCAAAAACTTAGTTCTGTGACAATTTAAGGGCGAGGACTATCCCTCATTTGCGCCTAAATGTCAAATGATTTGTGCAAAAACCCATCGAAGCCAAAACAAGTTTTGGTAAGAAAGGTTATCGCGGTTAAGATGGCGGGGATTCTAACAGCATTTTTAGACCATTGCTAATAATTATCCGCTTAGATCTAACAATAACCGGATATATTTTTAACGCCCATTTGTAGCTTTCAAAGGCTTAGAGGAATAGGGTTGGCTATCTTTTGGTGATATTCCGAGGTTACAGTGAGTAAACGACTGCTCAAGTCTGGCATGATCGTCAGTGCCATGACATTAATTTCGCGCGTCCTAGGTTTAGTTCGTGATGTAGTAGTAGCAAACTTGATGGGGGCAGGCGCGAGTGCCGACGTCTTCTTCTTTGCCAATAAAATTCCTAATTTCTTACGCCGTTTGTTTGCTGAAGGCGCATTTTCTCAAGCTTTCGTTCCTGTATTAACTGAAAGTCACGCACAAGGGGACATGGACAAAACTCGTGAGTTGATTGCTCGTGCTGCTGGTACATTGGGTGTGATTGTCTCTATTGTTACCATCCTTGGTGTTCTTGGCTCTGGCGTCGTGACCGCTTTATTTGGTTTTGGTTGGTTTTTAGACTGGATGCATGGTGGTCCCGCGGCTGAGAAGTTTGAACTTGCCAGCGTAATGCTCAAGATTACCTTTCCTTATTTATGGTTCATCACTTTTGTTGCCTTATCGGGAGCCATTCTCAATACACTAGGTAAGTTTGCGGTTTCTTCTTTTACTCCCGTCTTCCTCAATGTGATGATCATTTTGGCTGCGTGGTTTATCTCTCCGCAGATGTCACAACCTGAGATTGGTCTTGCCATTGGTGTTTTTCTTGGTGGGTTGGTTCAGTTCTTATTTCAAATTCCTTTCCTTATTAAAGCGGGAGTTATGGTCAAGCCAAAATGGGGTTGGCGCGATCCGGGGGTGGTGAAGATCCGTACCTTGATGATTCCTGCTTTATTTGGTGTGTCTGTAAGCCAAATCAATCTACTGTTTGACACTTTTATTGCCAGTTTTCTACAAACCGGTTCAATCAGTTGGTTGTACTATTCCGATCGATTGTTGGAATTCCCGTTAGGCCTGTTTGGTATTGCGATAGCGACGGTGATTCTCCCAGCGTTATCACGTAAGCACGTAGATGCTCACAGTGAAGGTTTTGCACACACCATGGATTGGGGCATTCGTATGGTGACCTTACTGGGAATCCCAGCAATGCTTGGTTTAATGGTACTGGCGAAGCCGATGTTAATGGTGCTGTTCATGCGTGGTGAGTTTTCTCCGCAGGATGTGCATCAAGCTTCTCTCTCTTTATTAGCGTATGCTTCTGGCTTGCTTAACTTTATGCTGATCAAAGTTCTTGCTCCGGGTTACTACTCTCGTCAAGACACGAAAACGCCAGTGAAATACGGCATCATTGCGATGCTAACTAACATGGTATTCAATGCGATCTTTGCTTATTTCTATGGCTATGTTGGTCTGGCTATCGCGACTGCGCTCTCTGCTTTTGTAAATATGGCATTACTCTACCGCGGTCTCCATATCGCAGGTGTGTACCAAGTGACCAAACGTACAGTCCTCTTTATTATACGTTTGATGATCGCGGGAGCTGCGATGGTTGCGGCTATTTTGTGGCAGCTAGAAGACATGTCGGTATGGTTAGATTGGAGCTTTGCTCATCGCAGTGGCGTATTAGGAATGCTGATTGCGCTTGGTGCAGGTGTTTACCTAGCCGTCGTGTTTTTACTCGGTGTACGTTTAAAAGACCTAAAAGCTGGGACAGAATAAGGTTGATTGGTATATAATCCGTCAGTTTCACACAGTGCAAAGTAAAAACAGAGGCATAAAGCAGTATCCAATGGAACTGATTAGAGGCATTCACAATATCAAGTCGCACCATCATGGGTGCGTGCTGACTATTGGCAATTTCGATGGCGTGCATAGAGGTCATCAACAAGTATTGCAGCAAGTGTCTGAACAAGCGGAGAAACTTTCGTTACCTTCGGTTGTGATGACCTTTGAACCTCAGCCGATGGAGCTGTTTGCTCGAGATAAGGCACCTGCGAGGTTAACGCGACTGCGTGATAAGTTTGTTCAGCTGAGTAAGCTCGACATCGATCGTCTGCTGTGTGTTAACTTCAATCGTCATTTTGCTGACCTAACGGCGGAAGAGTTTATCCGTGACTTGTTGGTTGGTCGATTGGGTGTTAAGTTTCTTGTCATTGGTGATGATTTCTGTTTCGGCAAAGGTCGAACAGGAAACTTTGCAATGTTACAAGAAGCGGGGAAAAAGTACGGCTTTGAAGTCGTGAGTACCCAAAGCTTTTGTTTACAGCAATTACGAGTGAGTAGCACGGCTATTCGTAAAGCGCTGGCTCGTGATGATTTGCATTCCGCGCAAGAGATGCTGGGAAGAGATTACAGCATCAGCGGTCGTGTTTCTCATGGAAGAAAGCTAGGTCGAACCATTGGGTTCCCTACTGCAAATATTCCTTTGAAACGCTGTGTTTCTCCGGTTTCCGGAGTTTATGTTGTTCAAGCGCTTGGCTTAGGAGATAAGCCAGTTGGCGGTGTCGCTAATATTGGTCAACGACCAACAGTAAATGGTGTTCGCCAGCAGTTAGAAGTACACTTATTCGACTTTCACGCTAATTTATATGGCAAGCAGCTAGAAGTGGAACTTTTGCACAAACTTCGAGATGAGCAAAAGTTTGAGTCGTTTGAAGCACTTAAACAACAAATCGAATTGGATGCTGAAGCAGCAAGGGTGTGGCTGCGTCAGCTTAAGCGTTGAGCGGTTTATTCCACCGTGCAACATAATGTCTAATTTTCGCCCAATATAACGGAATTAAGAATCGATGAGTGAGTATAAAGATACCCTGAACTTACCTGAAACAGGGTTTCCAATGCGCGGCAACCTGGCCAATCGTGAGCCAGAAATGCTTAAGCGTTGGTACAAAGAAGATCTTTACGGTGAAATCCGTAAAGCTAAGAAAGGCAAAAAGTCATTCGTACTGCACGATGGCCCTCCTTACGCGAACGGTGACATTCACATTGGTCACGCACTAAACAAGATTCTTAAAGACATTATTATTAAATCCAAAACACTTTCAGGTTTTGACGCACCTTACATCCCAGGCTGGGACTGTCACGGTCTACCAATCGAATTGATGGTAGAGAAGAAAGTTGGCAAACCAGGACAAAAAGTGACAGCTGCTGAGTTCCGCGAGAAATGTCGTGAGTACGCGGCCGGTCAGGTTGAAGGTCAGAAAGAGAGCTTCAAGCGTCTTGGTATCATGGGTGAGTGGGACAAGCCATACCGCACTATGGATTTCGCAACTGAAGCGAACATCATTCGTGCTCTTGGTAAGATCGCAAGCAAAGGTCACCTACTGAAAGGTTTTAAACCAGTTCACTGGTGTACAGACTGTGGTTCAGCTCTTGCTGAAGCAGAAGTTGAGTACAAAGATAAAGTATCGCCATCTATCGACGTTCGTTTTAAAGCGGCTGACGAAGCGGCACTGCTATCTAAGTTTGAACTGACAGAAGGTCATGAAGGTCAAGGTGACGTGTCTATCGTTATCTGGACAACAACGCCTTGGACGCTGCCTGCAAACCGCGCAGTATGTCTACGTGATGATCTAGAATACGTACTTATCCAAACAGAAGGCGACAACGCTGAGCGTATTATCGTTGCTGCTGAGCTAGCGAAAGACGTAATGGATCGTGCTGGTATCGAGCACTTCCACAACCTAGGCTTTGCAAAAGGTGCGGATCTAGAGCTTTCTCAGTTCCAACACCCATTCTACGATTTCACAGTACCGGCGATCCTTGGTGATCACGTTACAACTGATTCAGGTACTGGTGTTGTTCACACTGCTCCTGGTCACGGTCAAGAAGACTTCGCGGTTGGTAACAAGTACAACCTAGAAGTAGCAAACCCAGTTGGTTCAAACGGCGTTTACCTACCGGACACTGAGCTATTTGCTGGTCAGCACGTATTTAAAGCGAACGATGCAGTAGTAGAAGTACTAAAAGAAAAAGGTGCACTACTACACCACCACGCTTACGAGCACAGTTACCCACATTGTTGGCGTCATAAGACTCCAATCATCTTCCGTGCAACACCACAATGGTTCGTTTCTATGGACCAAGCTGGCCTACGTGCTAAAGCACTAGAGTCAATCAAGAATGTTGAGTGGATGCCTGAGTGGGGTCAAAGCCGTATCGAAGGTATGATCGAAGGTCGCCCAGAGTGGTGTATCTCTCGTCAACGTACTTGGGGTGTGCCAATTGCTCTGTTTGTTCATAAAGAAACAGCAGAACTTCATCCAAATACACTAGAGCTTATCGAGAAGGTTGCTCTGTTGGTTGAAGAGAAAGGCATTCAAGCGTGGTGGGATGTTGATTCAGCAGAACTACTAGGTGACGAAGCAGACCAGTACGAAAAAGTACTAGATACGCTAGACGTATGGTTCGATTCTGGTGTAACACACTTCTCTGTTGTTGATGCTCGTGAAGAGTACAACGGCAACAGTGCAGACCTATACCTAGAAGGTTCTGACCAACACCGTGGTTGGTTCCAGTCTTCGCTAATTTCATCTATCGCGATGAAAGACGAAGCGCCTTACAAACAAGTACTGACACACGGTTTCGTGGTTGATGGTCACGGTCGTAAGATGTCTAAATCTATCGGTAACGTGGTTGCGCCAAAAGACGTAACGAACAAGCTAGGTGCTGACATTCTTCGCCTATGGGTTGCATCTACTGACTACACTGGTGAAGTTGCGGTTTCTGATGAAATCCTAAAACGCAGCGCAGATGCGTACCGTCGTATCCGTAACACAGCGCGTTTCTTCCTAGCTAACCTGAGCGGCTTCAACCCAGAAACAGACATCGTTCCTGTTGAGGAGATGGTTGCGCTAGATCGCTGGGCAGTTGGTCGTGCGCTAGCAGCACAAGAAGAGATTGTTAAAGCGTACGAAGAGTACAACACACACGGTGTAACTCAGCGTCTAATGCAATTCTGTTCAATCGAAATGGGCTCTTTCTACCTAGACGTAATTAAAGACCGTCAGTACACAGCAAAACGTGGCGGTAACGCTCAACGTAGCTGTCAGACAGCACTTTACTACATCGTAGAAGCGCTAGTTCGTTGGATGGCGCCAATCATGTCGTTCACTGCAGATGAAATCTGGAACGAAATGCCAGGCGAGCGCGACAAGTTCGTATTCACTGGTGAGTGGTTCGATGGCCTATTCGGTCTTGCTGAAGGTGAAGAGCTGAACAACGAATTTTGGACTGAGATCCAAGCGGTTCGTGGTGCAGTAAACAAACTTCTAGAAGATGCGCGTAAAGAGAAAACCATCGGTGGTGCACTACAAGCTGAAGTGACGCTATTTGCTGATGACGCTCTAGCGGCGAAAATCAACAAACTAGAAGATGAACTGCGCTTTGTTCTACTAACTTCTGCTGCGAAAGTTAAGTCTCTAAGTGAGAAGACTGATGCAGCACAAGCGACAGATATCGAAGGCTTGTTTGTTGAAGTGGCAGCCGCTGAAGGCGAGAAGTGTGACCGTTGTTGGCACCACACGCCAGACGTAGGCACAATCGAAGGTCACGAGAAGATCTGTGGTCGTTGTGTGTCTAACGTTGACGGCGAAGGTGAAGTACGTAAATTCGCGTAATTACCCAGTACAACTGAACTTTTTTTAAAATTAACAGCCCCAGTATTTACTGGGGCTGTTTGTAGGTAAAGTAATGAGTGAAAAAGCACTGACGTTAAAGCAATCTGGAGTTCGCTGGCTGTGGTTAGCAATTCTGGTATTTATTGCAGATATTGGCATCAAATTGGTGGTGATGGACAACATGGGCTATGGATGGGCAAACCGAATTGAGGTGCTGCCATTCTTCAACCTACTTTATGTTCATAACTACGGTGCAGCATTCAGCTTCTTGAGCGATCAAGCGGGTTGGCAGCGCTGGTTGTTCACAGGTATCGCGTTTGTTGTTACAGGTCTTTTGACCTACTGGATGAGCAAGCTTCCAGCGAAAGAAAAATGGAACAACATCGCTTACGCACTGATTATTGGTGGTGCTGTGGGCAACGTGTTTGACCGTGTTGTTCATGGCTTTGTTGTTGATTACTTAGACTTCTTCTGGGGTAACTATCATTGGCCAGCATTCAACCTTGCAGATACAACTATCTGTATTGGTGCGGCAATGATCATTCTTGATGGCTTCCGCAAAAAGGACGCTGACAAGTAATCTTTTGCGATATATCGAATAACCCTAAGCGTCGTCCGTTGATTCGGACGACGCTTTTTATTATGTTGGAGCGCAATCCGCGTATCTTCGTACAATAAAAGTAATCACGGTGAGTGATCATATAGAGCGCAGGAAAACCCAAGAACAAGGAAGCAGTAACGTGACAACAATAAATCAAGATTCAGCAGTAACACTGCATTTCACCATCAAAATGCAAGATGGCTCTGTAGCGGACAGCACACATAACATGGGCAAGCCTGCTAAGTTCGTGATGGGCGACGGCAGCTTAAGTGAGAACTTTGAGCAGTGCCTATTAGGCTTGCAAGTAGGTGAACAAAAGGCAATTGAACTAAAAGCGGCTGACGCTTTTGGCATGCCAAATCCAGACCATATCCACCATATGGATCGCACTAAATTTGTGGGCGAAGCGGAAGTTGAAGTCGGCACTATTATGGCGTTCAGTGGTCCCGATGGTATGGAAATCCCAGGCATCATTACTGAGATTGCTGGCGACTCAGTAACAGTGGACTTCAACCATCCACTCGCAGGACAAGACGTGACTTTCGAAGTCGAAATTTTGTCAGTAGAATAGCGAACCAAATAAAAGATAACTTCCATGAGCAATGAAATGAAAATCCTGTTAGCTAACCCACGTGGTTTCTGTGCTGGTGTTGACCGCGCGATTAGCATCGTAGAACGTGCGCTAGAGATGTATCAGCCACCTATCTATGTTCGACATGAAGTAGTGCACAACCGCTTTGTGGTTGAAGGTTTAAAACAGCGTGGTGCTATCTTCGTTGAAGAACTGCACGAAGTGCCAGACAACAACATTGTGATTTTCTCCGCTCATGGTGTATCTCAAGCGGTTCGCCAAGAAGCGAAGTCTCGTGATTTAACTGTGTTTGATGCGACCTGTCCGCTGGTAACCAAAGTACATATGGAAGTAGCACGTGCAAGCCGTCGCAATATGGAAGTGGTATTGATCGGTCACGCTGGTCATCCAGAGGTGGAAGGCACAATGGGTCAGTATTCAAGTGATACAGGCGGTATGTACCTTGTGGAAACACCTGCGGATGTTGAGAAGCTAAAAGCGATCGTAAAGGATCCATCTGATCTACACTACGTGAGCCAAACGACACTGTCTGTTGATGAAACCGCTGACGTAATTGAAGAGCTACGCCGCGTATTCCCAGACATTCAAGGTCCTCGTAAAGATGATATCTGTTACGCGACGCAAAACCGTCAAGATGCTGTGCGTGAGCTTTCTGCTGACGTAGATGTGATGGTCGTGGTAGGTTCCAAGAATTCATCAAACTCAACGCGCTTAAAAGAGCTCGCTGAAAAGCTAGGTACGCCAGGATACCTAACGGATTGTCCTGAAGACATTAAGCCTGAATGGTTTGAAGGTAAAGGCAAGGTTGGTGTGACTGCTGGTGCATCTGCGCCTGAAGAGCTGGTTAATCAAATCCTAGATCGCATCAAAGAGTTGGTTGGGGCGCAAGCCGTAGATGAAGTGCTTGGTCGCGAAGAAAACATGTTCTTCGAAGTACCAAAAGAGCTACAAATCAAGCAAGTTGATTAAGGCGATGAAAATATGCAAAAGGCGACCAGAAGGTCGCCTTTTTTGATTGTGTGGTTTCTATCTACTCGTGATAGTTTATACCCAGCCATTTCGGGGGTATTTGGGTATATACCTTAATGACTAATGACTAATGACTAATGACTAATGCCGAGTAGCTCTTTGAGTACTTTTAAATAGCGGCGGCTCACGGGGATCTCAAAGCCTGTTTTGGTAATGATTTCTGCCAGCCCGTTTTCTAATAGCTTAATCTCGCTGATGGCTTTAATACTTACGAGATACTGTCGATGACAACGTACCAGTGGCGTTTTCTCTTCCAAGGTTTTCAGGGTTAATTGAGTACTTGCGGTTTGGCTGGTGGAGCGCACATGTACACCGCTAATATCACTGTAAGCACACTCAACTGTCTCCGTCGCCATGATCACTATGCGGTTGTGCCCAATACATGGAATTTGGTCGAGGTTTTCTGGTGCGATGGCTGACAGTTGCTGAGTGAGCGCAGATTGACTCATCACCTTGCTAAGGCGTTTGACGGTTTTGGTCAAACGACATGGATCAACGGGCTTGAGTAAATAATCGAAGGCATTGTCTTCAAAGGCTTGAATAGCGTATTGATCATAAGCTGTCACAAACACCACGTAAGGCATAGTTTCTGGGTCTAACATTCCCAGCAGCTCAATGCCCGTCACCTGAGGCATTTGGATGTCGAGAAACACCACATCTGGTTTCAGCTCATTGATTTTCTTCAGTCCCATGATGGCGTTTGACGCGTCGCCAATCACCTCAATTTGACCCGTTTCATCCAATAGCTCTGCCAACTCTTCACGAGCAAACTGTTCATCATCAATGACGAGGGCGGTTAACATCCAAGATTACCTTTTGTGCGTTTTCATTGCGCTTATCGCGAGTGGGGAATGATAAAACTCATTTTAGTAAATTGATGCTGCTGAGAGGTAATTTTTAGCGCTGAATCACGCCCAAATTGATTCGACAAGCGCTTATCGACGATTTCCATACCCAAACCAGAATGATTCTCTTTTGGCAGCTTATAACTACCTGCGTTGTCCTCAACCGTTATCAGCGCACCTTGAGGGTGTGCTTGGCTATAAATCTTCACTTTTCCTCCCTCTAACATATTAGAAACACCATGCTTGATGGCATTTTCGACCAGAGGTTGAAGAGTAAAACTCGGCAGCTTGATATCCAGTAATTCTGGTTCAATATCAATCTCAACTTCTAGGCGATCGGTAAAACGTGCTTTTTCGATCGATAAGTAGGAATTCACGTGCGCCAATTCTTCTTTTAGCGTCACTGTATTGATGTTCTGCTTTAAGTTACTGCGGAAGAAATGAGACAGATTTTGGATCAGTTCTCGTGCTTTGTCAGGATCACGACGAGTGATGGCACTAATGGTATTTAACGCGTTGAACAAGAAGTGTGGATTCACCTGAGCATGCAGCAGTTTGATTTCTGCCTGAGCCAGTAGAGTTTGTTGCTGCTGATAATCACCATACAAGATTTGGCTTGAAAGAAGCTGAGCAATCCCTTCTGCCATTGACATATTCGCAGTAGAGAACAGTTTGCGTTTTGGTTCATAAAGCTTAATGGTTCCCACCACCTCTTTGCCTGCACGCAGAGGAATTATCAATGCAGAGCCCAACTTACAGTCTTGTGCTAATGAGCATTGATACGGTCGTTCGCTACCATCAAGGTAGATGATGTCGTTCTTTTCCATCGAATCTAGCGTGCTTTGCGATGAAATAGGAGTATTTGGCTTATGGTGATCATCGCCGATACCAACGAAAGCTAGGATCTTTTCTTGGTCGGTGATCGCGACGGCACCTACTTTGGTTTCGTCGTAGATGATGCGGGCGATTTTGTCTGCATTCTCACTGTTAAAGCCGGTACTTAGAATACCAACTGAGCGATCGGCGATGCTTAATGCTCGGCGGGAGAAGGTGGCTGAGTATTTTTCGAAAATGGTTTTACGGTCTTGCAGGATACTCATAAACAGTGCCGCACCAACCGAGTTAGCAATGATCATTGGAGCTGCAATCGCTGAGACAAGCGCATAGGCTTGGTCGAAAGGTTTGGCTACAGCGAGTAACAGAATCATCTGCACAATTTCTGCTACGAAAGTGACACTGAATACCACGCTTGGATTGAACAGCATGGCTCCCTTGTTACGCTTGATAAGGTAGACATGCAGCAAGCCGCCAATCAAGCCTTCAGCCGTGGTAGAAATCGCGCAGGCTAAATCGGTAAAACCGCCAAGTGTGTAGCGGTGAATACCACCGGTTAACCCCACAGCAAAACCGACCACAGGACCACCAAACAACCCACCCATCACAGCACCAATGGCACGCGTATTGGCGATAGCATCGTTAATATGCAAGCCGAAGTAGGTGCCGAGAATACAAAAGCCAGAGAAGAGTACATAACAAATGAGCCGATGACTGAGGCGAGAGGAGATACTCAGCAGGGGCAAAATGATCGGCGTTTTACTCAGCATGTAAGCCAGCACCAAGTAAACACACATTTGTTGTAAAAGGGAGATGACCAGTTCCATAGCGAACCTAACCTAAAAATGATGTTGTTATTGTAACGTAGAAGAGAAACAAAAAGAGCCTGCGGTGGGCAGGCTCTTGGTTTTATCCAGTCATTGATAATGAATCGGTTAGCAAGCGAAGGTATTCATTATGCAGTTTCTGAAGCAGCTTGTGGTTTCTCTTCGTCAGCAAGCTCAGTCTCACCTTTACCTTTAGAGATTTTAATTACGTAGCCAGCAGCGGCTAGTGAGAACAGAATACCTGCGATGGTCGAGATTTGCATTGGCAGGCCAAAGCCTAATGTACTGTTGTTTAGAATGAACGTAACACACACGGTTGTCATGAAGACCGCTGGGACAGTCGTGATCCAGTGGAACTTGTTATGGCGCAGTAGGTAAGCCGATGCAGTCCAAAGCATCATTACTGCTGTTGTTTGGTTTGCGAAGCCGAAGTAGCGCCAAATGATACCGAAATCTACTTGAGTCAAAACGCCACCGATAACGAATAGTGGTACAGCCATTAGAAGGCGGTTACGTAGTGTTTTTTGTTCCATACCGAAGTATTCAGCAAGAATCAGACGGCTAGAGCGGAATGCTGTGTCACCTGATGTGATTGGCAGAATTACAACACCTAGGAAGGCAATCACACCACCGAATACACCTAGTAGACCAAATGAAGCACTGTATACCACGTTACCAGGACCACCGTTTTTCACTGCTTCTGCAAGACCGTCAAGCGTACCGAAGAAAGACAGAGCGATAGCACACCAGATTAACGCGATAACACCTTCACCAATCATCGCACCGTAGAAAACGAAGCGACCGTTTTTCTCGTTTTCCATACAACGAGCCATCAGTGGTGACTGAGTTGCGTGGAAGCCAGAGATAGCGCCACATGCGATAGTGATAAACAGCGCTGGCCATAGAGGCATGTCGTTAGGGTTCAAGTTAGTGAACATATCGCTTACTTGGAAATCACCCATCACTGTGTGTTCGCTAGAAAACGCGACAGCTGTCATCAGACCAACAGACATGAAGATCAGTAGTGCGCCAAACAGTGGGTAGAAGCGACCAATGATTTTATCAACTGGAACAATTGTAGCGATGATGTAGTAAGCGAAAATCAATACAACCATCGTTGTCATGCTGACGTTTAGGCTAGTTTGGTCGTTAATTAGGTTCGTGATCATGCCAGCAGGCGCAGATACGAATACCACACCAACAAGAAGCAGCAGGACAATGGCAAAGATGTTCATAAAGTGTTTTGCGCCATTACCTAGGTAGCGACCTGTAATCGTTGGTACTGATGCACCACCATTACGAACAGAAAGCATGCCTGAGAAGTAATCGTGTACTGCACCTGCAAAGATACAACCTACAACAATCCACAACATAGCGGCAGGACCGTATAGGGCACCCATGATTGGACCGAAAATAGGACCAACACCAGCAATGTTGAGTAGTTGAACAAGGTAAACGCGTTTGGTTGACATTGGAACGTAGTCAACACCGTCGGTTTTTGTATGGGCAGGAGTTTGGCGATTCTCATTGATACCGAAAACTTTCTCAACGAAAGCACCGTAGATGAAGTATCCGCCGATAAGGGCTGCGACACAGGTTAGAAACCACATCATAGCAATTGTCCTTGGTTTATTAGGTAGGGTAATTTTTTAAGCTCAGGATGTATGGTATTCGCCTCTTTTGATAAGTGCATTCGCTCAGTGGATGAGTGGTCGAATAGAGAAGCGAGTGGTCGATATAAAGATTAAGTGGTTTTATCGTTTGCTTAGTGGTAGCACGATGGGTTAAGTGGTTCTATTCACCATTGAGTGGCTGTGATTAAGGGTAAGTGGTTACCTTAAGAGTTAAGTGGCGAAATCGACAGATAAGCGGCACATTACGGGCTTTAGTGGTAAGCTTGTTTGGAAAACAACTAGTTAAGGAAGAATCATGAAAAAGGCAACGTTAGGTTTGGCGCTGGCTTTATTGGCAGGCTGTGCGGCGACCACGGAAGAATTAGCGCAATCTGGTGATTGGTATCAGATCGGTTATCAAGATGGCATTGCAGGGCATACTTCTCGTACGGTGAAAGAACTCAATCAACTCGGTAATGCTAAGCAAGGTGACTACGACCAAGGTTATCTCGAAGGGGTGACGGAATACTGTAATCCTGATTTCGCTTACCAGATGGGATTGTCTGGTCAGTACTATGAAGGTGTATGCGAAGGCACACCACAAGCGCAGAAGTTTCGAATGGAATGGCAACGCGGTTGGAACGAATACAGTAACTAGTTCTGTTTCATAATCAAGACAGCAATTTGCCTTGTTAATCTTCTGACATTTGAATTTTATCGCTTTGATGTACTGATATGATTAGATTCAATCAGAAGTGAAATGGAAGCATGAAAAAAGTCTTTTTGGTCGTATTAGCACTGTTCCCTTTGACCGTTGGCGCAACCAATGTATTGAAAGAGTCGATCAAGATGAAGCGAAAGTATGACCATGACAAGCATCATATAACCAACACCATCAATCACACTAAGCGTAATATCAAAGAGATCACCGATGGCACTTATGTGGAGAACCAGGTTAAGCGCAAGGTAAACAATACCACTAGCAAGTACACCAATAAGGTCGACCGTGTGAAAAACATGACGAATCCTGATCAAATCAAGCGCAAAGCGAATGACAAGCTTAACCAAGAATTTGATGAGTGGCTATATGGAGACTGATTCTTGATATCAGAATAAGAAAGGAGACCTTGAGGTCTCCTTTTTGTTTTTCTTGTGTTGGTCAATCTGGTTAACCATCTCACCCGTTATTTTGGCTGGTGACTTTCAACGGCTTTACGTAAGAAGCCATCTTGATGATGCAGATGCGCACGAGCTGAATCGATATCAAGATCGGTCAGGATCATCAAGATCGCCAGTTTTACTTCATAGTCTGTTTGCTTGAGTACTTCGGTTGCTTGTTCTTTGCTGCAATCGGTCGCTTGCATAACGATGCGTGCGGCGCGCGCTACCAGTTTGTTGTTGGTCGCTTTCACGTCGACCATCAGGTTTTGATAACTCTTACCTAAACGGATCATGCTCGCTGTGGTCAGCATATTCAGAACCAGCTTCTGCGCGGTTCCTGATTTTAAACGTGTTGAACCGGTTAAAGCTTCAGGACCTACGACAGGACAAATGGCGATGCTAGCGATCTCTGCAATTGGTGAGTCTGGGTTACAAGACAGTGCCACTGTCGTCGCACCTATCTCGTTGGCGTACTCCAAACCACCAATCACGTAAGGTGTGCGTCCACTAGCGGCGATGCCGACCACGACATCATGATGAGTGAACTCGATGTCTTTCAAATCTTGTTCACCTAAAATTGGAGAGTCTTCTGCGCCTTCTTTCGCTTTGAGGATGGCTTCTGGACCACCTGCAATCAAGCCAACCACCATCTTGTCAGACACACCAAATGTTGGTGGGCATTCTGATGCATCAAGCACCCCTAAACGACCACTGGTGCCTGCGCCCATGTAAACCAAACGACCGCCTACCTTAAATGCGTCGGTGATTTTATCTACCGCGAGGGCGATCTCCGGCAACGCTTTCTCAACGGCAAGTGGAACGAGTTTGTCTTGTTGATTAAGACGCTGAACAATATCCAGAGATGGTAATAAGTCGATGTCCATCGTATCTGGGTTGCGACCTTCTGAAACAAGGTGAGCGAGAGCGGCAATAAGCGCGTCATTTGTCATAGTGATTTAAGCCTTTTGAATACTGAATTCGTTTCATCTTTAAGCTGTATTTAGGACAACTCATTTAGTTTTTAGGATAGAGCACACCGAGTGAAGCAAGACGAATTGCCCCTGTCACTTCTGGCAAGTTGCTTGGCAATCCATGAACGTGGCGCTGTGCAAGCCAAGCAAAAGCCATGGCTTCCATATAGTCTCCGTCGACACCCTTGTCGTTGGTTGTTGCGACTTGCCACTGAGGGAGAAGGGCTGCCAAACGTTGCATCAATAGTGGGTTTCTTGCTCCACCACCACACACTAAAAGCTGAGGCTTTTGACCATGAGTGAACTTTTCCACTTCGACAGCAATGGTCATTGCCGAGTATTCGCAAAGTGTGCGTTGTACATCTTGTACAGAGACACGGTGATTCGTTAGCTGTTGATGTAACCAATCGATATTGAACAGTTCTCGCCCTGTGCTTTTAGGCGGTGGCATCGCAAGATAAGGAGCCTCCAACAGTTGAGCCAGTAAAGCTGCATTGATCTTACCTTGCAGAGCAAATTGGGCGTCTTTGTCGAAGCCTTGTCCAGTATTCTGCTCACACCATGCGTCCATCAACATATTACCCGGACCGGTGTCATAACCAATCACCGGCTGCTCGGGATGTAATACAGAGATATTGGCAATACCACCGATGTTAAGCACTACCGTTGTGGAGTCTTGCATCGCAAAGATGCTTTTGTGAAACGCAGGAACAAGTGGTGCACCTTGTCCACCTAGCGCCATGTCTTTGCGTCGAAAATCTGCCACGGTATCAATACCGGTTTTGACCGCAATGATGTTGGCATCACCCAGTTGAGTAGTGAAGGGCAGATCGCCAGTTGGCTGGTGGAAAACGGTTTGACCATGATTGCCAATGGCTCGGACTTGCTCAGCGGAATAGCCAGATTTATTCAGTAGTTGTAATACGGCATCGGCAAACAAATGCCCGAGTTGGTGGTCCAGTTCGCCAAGTGCTTTCAGGTTAGTGTCTTGTCCTGTGCAAATCGACAGAAGCATTTGTTTAATGTGAGGCGGCATTGGGTAATCATCGTGCGCAATTAGGCAAACATGGTCATTTTCAATTTCTACCAGTGCCGTATCCACACCGTCCATGCTGGTTCCAGACATTACGCCAATGTACAGATTGTTAAGATTCACAGCCGATTCCGTCAATTCTTCGATTCACTTATTGTAAAGCAATTCTGAAGCGAATAACCTCATCGAATACGAGATATTCAGCCGATTTTGAGGAGAAACAATGGGACCGTTATGGGTTGATGTTGCAGGCTACGAATTGACTGCAGAAGACAGAGAAATTTTGGAACATCCAACAGTTGGTGGTTTGATTTTATTTACACGTAACTACCACGACAGCAAGCAGCTTCAAGCTCTTACCCAGTCTATCCGTAAAGCGGCGAAACGTCCGATTTTGATTGGTGTTGACCAAGAGGGCGGGCGCGTTCAGCGTTTCCGTGAAGGTTTCTCTCTCATTCCAGCGGCTGACGAATATGCCAAGCACCAAAATAGTGAGGAACTGGCACGCATGGGTGGTTGGTTGATGGCTGCAGAGCTGATAGCTCATGACATTGACCTAAGTTTCGCGCCTGTGCTGGATAAAGGCCATCAGTGTAAAGCGATCGGCAGTCGAGCTTTTGGTGAGGATATGGACACAATTTTGCGTCACAGTTCTGCTTACATGCATGGCATGAAGAGTGTCGGTATGGCAACAACAGGTAAGCACTTTCCTGGTCATGGCGGTGTGATTGCTGATTCACATCTAGAGACTCCGTACGATGAGCGCAGTGATATCTTTGAGCAAGATATGGCTATTTTCAAAGCGCAAATCGATTCCGGCATCTTAGATGCGATGATGCCTGCTCATGTCATTTTCCCCAATTATGATGATCAACCTGCAAGTGGTTCAGAGTACTGGTTAAAACAAATCTTGCGTCAACAACTTGGTTTTAAGGGTTTGATCTTCTCTGATGATTTGACCATGGAAGGTGCCGCAATTATGGGTGGTCCTGCCCAGCGAGGCATACAGGCATTAAAAGCAGGTTGTGACATGCTATTAGTTTGTAACAAGCGCGATGCACAAGTGGAAGTACTCGATAACCTGCCAATTACTTCCGTTCCTCTTGCTGATGCCTTGCTGAAAAAACAAAACTTTACACTAAGCGAGTTAAAATTGTCTCAAGAGTGGAAAGACGCTACTGAAGCCATGAAGCGATTGATTGGTTAGCCATGTAAACCTTGAGTATTGGTTTACTTGGGGGGATACGTAAACTGTCGAAAACACCTATTTTAAGCCGAAGTGCCCTGCATTTCGGCTTTTTCTTTGTGTGTAAATTTAAGTTTACATTGAATGTTTTTTATTGTGTACGCTTGTATTTCTTTTGTAGCCTGTTATCTTGTCGATAAAGCTTAGTTGTCTCACCAAGGAATTGGTTGGGTGTAAACAAAAATATACAGGTCGAAGTTATGCAAAGAAGTGAATTGAGCAACATCAACATCAGCGAAGAACAAGTACTGATCACGCCTGAGGAGCTAAAAGTTAAGCTTCCTTTGAGTGAAAAGGCACGTCGTTTCATTCAAGAGTCTCGTCAAACCATCGCTGACATCATTCACAAGAAAGATCATCGTCTGCTTGTTGTATGTGGACCATGTTCTATTCATGACGTAGAGGCAGCGAAGGACTACGCTAAGCGCCTAAAAGCCCTTTCAGAACAACTAAGCGACCAACTGTATATTGTAATGCGTGTTTACTTTGAAAAACCTCGAACCACGGTTGGTTGGAAAGGTTTGATCAATGACCCACACCTAGATGGTAGCTTCGACATTGAACATGGTTTGCATGTTGGTCGTGAACTGCTGGTTGAATTGGCAGAGATGGAAATCCCGCTAGCAACAGAAGCTCTTGACCCAATCAGCCCACAATACCTTGCGGATACTTTTAGCTGGGCGGCGATCGGTGCTCGCACAACGGAGTCACAAACTCACCGCGAGATGGCAAGTGGTCTTTCTATGCCTATTGGTTTTAAGAATGGTACGGATGGTAGCTTGGCAACTGCTGTTAACGCGATGCAAGCGGCTTCTTCTAGTCATCGTTTCATGGGAATCAACCGTGAAGGCCAAGTGGCACTGCTAACGACACAAGGCAACCCAAATGGTCATGTCATTTTACGTGGAGGTAAGCAAACCAACTACGATTCAGTATCAGTGACTGAATGTGAGCAAGAAATGGCGAAGTCTGGTCTCGATGCTTCGCTGATGGTGGACTGTAGCCATGCGAACTCGCGTAAAGATTACCGTCGTCAGCCATTGGTCGCAGAAGATGTGATTCATCAAATCCGTGAAGGAAACAAGTCAATCATTGGCTTGATGATTGAGAGCCATATCAATGAAGGTAATCAATCTTCTGACCTGCCACTCGAAGAGATGAAATACGGCGTATCGATCACCGACGCATGTATCAATTGGGATTCAACTGAGGCACTATTACGTCATGCACACGAAGAGCTGGTGCCTTTCTTAGAGAATCGTCTAAAAGGCTAACAACACGGGATTTAAGGAACATCAATGGCAGTTGAACTTAACGCATTACGCGATCAGATTGATGCAGTCGACAAGCAAATGTTGGAGCTATTAGCTCAGCGTTTGGCTCTAGTAGAGAAAGTAGGGGAAGTAAAAAGCGAACACGGTTTGCCAATTTATGCCCCAGATCGTGAGGCGGCAATGCTGGCATCACGACGAGCTGAAGCTGAAAAAATGGGGATCCCTCCACAACTGATTGAAGACATTCTTCGTCGAACAATGCGTGAGTCTTATGCCAGCGAGAAAGATTCCGGTTTTAAGTGTTTGAACCCAGAATTGCGCTCAGTGGTTATTATTGGTGGTAATGGTCAGTTAGGTGGTCTGTTTGGTCGAATGTTTAAGCTGTCTGGTTACCAAGTTAAAGTGCTGGGCAGTAAAGACTGGGATCATGCAGACGACATCTTGGAAGATGCTGGGCTGGTGGTGGTTACTGTTCCGATTCACCTGACAGAAGGTGTGATTGAAAAGCTAGGCAACCTACCAAAAGACTGCATTCTTTGTGACCTGACTTCCATCAAGTCTAAGCCATTGCAAGCAATGTTGAATGTGCACCAAGGTCCGGTTGTTGGTTTACACCCTATGTTTGGTCCAGATGTGCCAAGCTTAGCGAAACAGGTAATTGTGTACTGTGATGGTCGTGGTAACGAACAATACCAATGGCTATTGCAACAATTTGGGATTTGGGGCGCAAGCCTGTGCCAAATTGATGCGCAAGAGCACGATCATGGCATGACATTGATTCAGGCGCTGCGCCACTTCACTTCGTTTGCTTACGGTATGCACCTAAGCAAAGAGAATCCAAACATTGAACAGTTGTTAAAGTTGAGCTCGCCAATTTACCGCTTGGAGTTAGCGATGGTAGGGCGTTTGTTTGGTCAAGATCCAAACCTCTACGGTGACATTATTCTCTCGTCGCAAGAGAACATCGATATGATTAAGCGATTCCACCAACGTTTTGGTGAGGCGCTGAGCATTTTGGATAGCAAAGACAAAGCAGAATTTGTTGAAAGCTTTGAACAAGTCAGTGATTGGTTTGGTGAGTACTCTCAACAATTTATGAACGAGAGTCAGAATCTGCTAAAACAAGCGAATGACAATATCCATCGTGGATAAACACCGATTTGATAGATAAAAAGAGCAGCCCTGAGGCTGCTCTTTTTATATGTGAAGTGAAGAAAAGGAGCGTAAAACCTTAGTTGGTTGCGGTTCCTGTCTTATCTTCGCTTGATACGGTGCTGATGCTAGTATCACGGTAAGGTGAGTTAGTCAGATTGATTTGCAGACGAACGACATTATCAATCAATTGAACCAATGGTCCCCATTTCACCTTTTTCTCTTTCTCGAATGCGTAGTTGAAGTTTTCTGGTGTCCAATCCATCAGATATTGAGGATTCAACGCACGACCTAAGAAGCGCACCTCATAATGTAAGTGTGGTCCAGTTGAGTTGCCTGAATTACCACATTGTGCAATCACATCACCTTTACTTACGAACTGACCACTTTTCACTTTAAAACGGTTTAAGTGGGCAAAAGAGCTCGAGAAACCAAAAGAGTGACGCAGAGTTAGGTAGTTGCCGTAACCTCTGTTACTTGGTCGTACTGTCTCCACAACCCCATCGGCTGGAGCCAGGATCTCTTCACCGCGTTTGCAGGTGAGATCGATACCGGTGTGAACATGGCGTTTACCAGAAATAGGGTTAATACGACTGCCATATGAAGATGAAATACGTTGGTAGGTCATCGGGCTGTCGTTTGGTATCAAGCGAAACATGGTAGCTCTGACCGCTGAGTCTATCGCAGCTGCATCGATCCGCTCTTCTAACGCGAGATTGCTTTCTTCACCTATTAACTCTTCATCTGCCAAGCCGAGTACGGATTCAACATCAAATACGCGCTTCCCGAGAAGTTGTATTTGGTTATTTTTGTCCGTCAGAGACTGAGATAATGAATGGTTGGTGTCCAACTGCTCTTCGTACAATGCAGTGATTTGTGCTTTCTCGCTCTCAAGCTTTGCGATGGTCTGGTTTAATGTTTGTGCGTCATGAACCTGTTTTTGGTTCATATACCAAGCACCACCAATGACAGCCGGTAGCGCAATGACCGATGCGCAAATGGTTAGGATCGAAAGGCGACCCAAATGAAATTGCTGATTCCCATCTTTGGTTGGGATCTGCATGATGATTTTTTTAGACATGATTATTGTTACTAAAGCAGGCGTTCAGTTTATTCTTCCCCTAAATCCGAAAGGTGTTCTAACTCTCGATTTAGGAGCTCGTTATTGCCTACATTCAATTCTATGAATCGTTTTAATTGGCTAATACTGTCGATGTCTATGTTGCTGATCTTTAGCCGAACTTCATTGTCTGCAATTGAAATGACGTCAGCATTTAATCGCATGGTTTGCTCTGATTGAATAAACGAAAAACCGACTTCTACGGGCTGTAATAAATTCAGTTTTTTTGCATCTTCAGCTTTTAATAACAAGCCATGTAAAGAAAGGTCTTGAATGGTAGCTGGTATTACCAAATCTCTCTGTTCAATTAAGGCTGGTACTTGGTAGATGATGCGTGAAAAGCGTCGTCTTTCCGTCATAGAGCTTTCTCGTAAAGTGTCAAACAATGGCAAGACTATACCAAATAGAACAAAAAATGTTCGATTTTTGTGTTTGAAATGTCGAAAATGCTACAGAGTTATGCTGGCTAAAGGTTAGGCTCTTTACATGCTACAAGGGCATTTGAGCTATTTATGCAACACATACAACAAAGGTCGCTATGATAGCGACCTTTGTACGAATTACAAGCAAAGGTGAGATGTAAGGTGAAATACCGCACATCAACCTGCGGTCGAAATTACTTCGATACGCGCTTGTATTTGATACGGTGTGGCTCAGCCGCTTCAGGACCAAGCGTCTTCTTCAGCCATTCCATGTACTCGTTATAGTTACCTTCGTAGAAGTTAACTTGACCTTCATCGCGGTAGTCGATGATGTGTGTCGCGATACGGTCTAGGAACCAGCGGTCGTGCGAGATAACCATTGCACAGCCAGGGAACTCTAGTAGAGCTTCTTCTAGCGCACGTAGTGTTTCAACGTCAAGGTCGTTGGTTGGCTCATCGAGTAATAGTACGTTACCGCCAGCTTTAAGAAGCTTAGCAAGGTGTACACGGTTACGCTCACCACCAGACAGTTCGCCGATAATCTTCTGTTGATCTGAACCTTTGAAGTTGAAGCGAGAACAGTAAGCACGTGCAGGAATTTCGAAGTTGTTGATCTTGATGATATCAGCGCCTTCAGAAATTTCTTGGAATACGGTGTTCTTGTCGTTCATTGAGTCGCGGAACTGCTCAACGGACGCTAGCTTCACGGTTTCACCTAGCTCAATCGTACCTGAATCAGGCTGTTCTGTGCCGCTTAGCATCTTGAATAGGGTCGATTTACCAGCACCGTTGGCACCGATAATACCTACGATTGCACCCTTAGGCATGCTGAATGATAGGTCATCAATAAGAACGCGACCGTCGAATGATTTCGTCAGGTTGTTCACTTCGATAACTTTATCACCTAGACGCTCACCTGGTGGGATGAACAGCTCGTTGGTTTCGTTACGTTTTTGGTGGTCAGTGTTTTGCAGCTCTTCAAAGCGCGCCATACGTGCTTTAGACTTCGCTTGACGACCTTTAGGGTTTTGACGAACCCATTCAAGTTCTTTCTCAATGGTCTTTTGACGAGCTTTTTCTTGAGATGCTTCTTGTTGTAGACGTGCATCTTTTTGCTCTAGCCAAGACGTGTAGTTACCTTCCCATGGAATACCTTCACCACGGTCAAGTTCTAGGATCCAACCCGCAGCGTTATCTAGGAAGTAACGGTCGTGGGTAATCGCAACTACTGTGCCTGTGTAATCAACTAGGAAGCGCTCTAGCCATGCAACAGACTCAGCATCCAAGTGGTTGGTTGGTTCGTCTAGTAGTAGCATGTCTGGCTTCTCTAGAAGAAGACGACAGATAGCAACACGGCGACGTTCACCACCAGATAGGTTTGCAATCTTTTGATCCCACTCAGGTAGACGAAGTGCATCAGCCGCACGCTCTAGCGCGTTGTCTAGGTTATGACCGTCTTTCGCTTGAATTAGCGCTTCTAGTTCGCCTTGCTCTTTTGCAAGTGCATCGAAGTCTGCGTCTGGTTCTGCATACGCAGCATATACCGCATCCAAACGCTTCAGCGCGTCTGCAACATCAGATACCGCTTCTTCAACCACTTCACGAACGGTTTTTGATTCGTCTAGTACTGGCTCCTGAGGTAGGTAACCTACGTTTAGACCAGGTTGTGGACGTGCTTCACCATCGATATCAGTATCGATGCCCGCCATGATACGTAGCAGAGTTGATTTACCCGCACCGTTCAGACCTAGAACACCGATTTTTGCACCTGGGAAGAAGCTTAGAGAGATGTCTTTAAGAATTTGACGCTTAGGTGGCACGATTTTGCTCACCCGCGACATGGTATATACGTATTCAGCCATTGCCGATCGTTCCTAAATTAACTGTCATTCAAAGCGTCTATTTTATACCAACTCCTTGAGTTTTGTTACCGCATTGCAAGAAATTCGCCGCTCATGTGATTTCTTCTTCATTGCTGACCGGAAACTCACAACTTTAGGGTATACACTTTTCTTGTTCATCCTTAATTCAATGTGCTGCGATTCATCAGGAAGAATGGATTGTTGGGAATCTATTTGTCTTTAAGGGTTCTAAAGTTTCACGAGTACAACATTTATTACATCAAGTCGCTTTACAATGAGAACTTAATACGGTGTAAATAGATGCATATGCTTTATGACTTACTACGCTTTGTATTCATCATTAGTAAGGCATGGAGTGATAAACGTCTGAGGAAAATGACGCACATGAGATTCAACGTATCTGAATTGGCTAAAAGAGTATGTTATGCAGCCGCTTTATGTGCGGTTAGCGTATCAGCAAACGCTGCGCTGAGTTTAGAAAAGCAGCGCCAGGTCTATGAACAAGCTCAAGACCTATTAGATAAGAATGACATTGATGGTTACTTATCTATCCGTTCAAAAATCGCCAACTATCCACTGACTCCTTATGTGGATTATCGGGTGTTTCTGAGGCAATTATCGAGTAAGTCTCCACAACAGGTAGACGAATTTATTAAAGACCATGAGGCTTTTCCATTCTCGCGTCGAATTCGTGCCCCTTACTTAGATAACCTTTATCGTCAGAAAGATTGGAAAACCATTACTGAGTTTCAGAGAGTGGAACCAAGTGGTGAGCGCTATCAATGTATTTTTTACGTCGCCCAATTAAATCAAGGCAAACAAGTGGCTGCGTTCAAAGGTGCAGAACACATGTGGTTGCGTGGCAGCAGCATTGCAGATGAGTGTGACCCATTATTCTCTGCGTGGGATAAAGCGGGTGAGCGCTCTGATGAACTTATCTTACAACGCATGTTGCTGGCGTTTGATGCGCGTAACGGTGGTTTATTGAGTTACCTACAAAAACTGCCTAAATCAAGCAAGGCGCAGCAGCAAGCCAAAGCGATGAAGGCACTGTTTGATAAACCAGAAACGGTCGCTGCATTTGCTAAGAAACAACCTGCTAATGATTTCAACCGTGCTCAAAGTGAATTCGCGTTAGAAAAACTAGCGCGTAAGGATACAAAAAAGGCGCAAGACGCTTACGCAATCGTTGTGAAAGGACAGAAGTTTTCACCAGAGAAAGCACAAGCATTAGCTGACTATATTGCGATTCGTTTGATTCGTACCGAGTCAGATTCGTTGGCTCAATGGCGTGATGATAAGACGAGATCGAGTAAGAATTTACCCTTGATTGAAAGCCGCATTCGTTTATCGATTCAAAATGGTGATTGGAAAGGGGTACAGAAGTGGATTGCAGTTTTAAATGAAAAAGAACAAGCGACGCTTCGGTGGCAATACTGGTTAGGACGCAGTGAGATGGCGTTGGGTGATAAAGTCGCGGGCAAACAGCGCTTGGCTAAATTGGCGGGTCAACGGAATTTTTATAGTGTTGCTGCAGCGAATGCGATTGGTCAGTCGATTAAGTATCCATCGAGTACTGTGAAGCTCGATAAAAAGGTGGTTCAACCTTACCAAAAATCGTTAGTGCGAATTGAAGAGTTGATTGAAACCGACAAAATTGCTGCTGCCAAAAGTGAATGGGCACATTTGCTGCGTCGTGTTGGTAAAGAAGAGAAAAAGATGTTGGCGGCTTATGCTGCTTCTAAACGTTGGCATAATTTAACGGTAACAGCGAGTATTCAAGCTAAAATGTGGGACAACATACCTCTGCGTTTTCCTGTCGCTCACCGCTGGTGGTTTAATTTCTATGCCGAGAAACATAACATCGATCCTATTACTATGATGTCTTTGGCTCGACAAGAAAGTGCACTGGACTCTGAGGCTCGCTCACCCGTTGGCGCTCGTGGCTTGATGCAAATTATGCCTGCAACCGCGAAGTACACTGCTCGTAAATATAAGCTTAAATACCAAGGCACGGAAGACTTGTACAATGTAGGTAAGAATATTGAAATCGGTAGTCATTACTTACAAGGGTTAATGGAGGATTACGATAATAATCGTATTTTTGCGCTCGCCGCTTATAATGCAGGACCTAACCGAGTAAAAACGTGGCGAGAGCGAACCCAAGGAAAAGTGGACGCTTATTCCTTTATTGAAGCGATTCCGTTTAAAGAGACTCGCGGTTATGTGCAGAACATTTTGATGTTTGAAACGTATTACCGTGACCTTTTAGGTGTCGATGGTGCGTTCTTGACCCCAAATGAGATCAATACCAAGTATTGAGTGAGGTAACTTGATGTCACACGAACCTGAGTACAAAGACTGGCAGCAGATTGTTGAATTGATCCGCTCAAGTGTGGATAACCAGCAACATGAGATGTTGTTGACCATGCTAATGACACCGGATGAGAGAGAATCACTCACCGCACGTGTGAACATTCTGAATGAATTGCTGAAAGGTGAGCTTTCTCAACGTCAAATCAGTCAAATGCTGGGGGTTGGCATAGCAACGATCACTCGCGGCTCAAATGAGTTGAAGTCAAAGTCGGAAGTCGATAAGGACAAACTCAAGACGTTGCTCGAGCAAGGTGCTCAGTAAGGTCGTTTGAGTTTCTATATCATAGACAGTAAAAAGGGCGGAAAAACCGCCCTTTTTAATTCGTGTATTATTTAGCCATGAGTCTAAAAGCAGTTATAAATTCGCAGGGAAGTGCTCGGGATTCGTAAATGGAATCAACGCCAGAATCAAAGCTTGATGATACACCGAGCTACGAGTCAGTTGGTTTTGAGTTAGCAACCCAATTGCACCGCCTTTCTGTTTGATGTTGTCGGTACCAAAAACTTCATCCATCACATCACCAAGTTCATTGGCATGTTTAAGCTTCTGTAGTACTTCTGGTGGCAACATCAAGCTTGCAGAGCGAGATTCCCCGCGATGCGTATCAGATTCAATCACCATCCAAGCAAATGTGACTTTCCCTTCAATACCTGCTTCTAAACCGACATAAAAATCGGCATTCGTTATTTCGGCTTTAGCGTTACGAACGCGATTCAGAGCTCCGAGATGTGTTTCATCATTTGTCATTGGCTGATCTGCGACTTCACTTGGAACGCTGACCCCAATGAATTCAAACTTCTGCTCAGGGAAAGCGCTGTGAAAAGCACTCTCTACGGCTTTGATTTTCGCTGGGTTAAGTGATGCGATAACGACTTTTTGGCCTGCCATGATCTTTTTACCTACGGATGTCTTTTAGCTCAGTTTAACTTGAGTCGGTTTCACATTCTCACTTGGATAACAGCCTAGTACTTTCAAGTGCTTAGTGATTTTAGTTAGCTCATCAATTGCCTGTTGCATTTCGTTCGAACCAAGATGAGATTCAAGGTCAACGTAGAACATTTCTTCCCATGGGTTACCCATGATTGGACGTGATTCTAGTTTGGTCATATTGATGCCGTAACGTTGAAGTACCAATAGCGTTTGAACCAGTGAGCCTGCTTCTTGAGAAGTCGACATGATCAGTGTGGTTTTTGCAGGGATCTGTGTCGATACTTCTACTGGTTTACGCGCAACTACGATAAAGCGTGTGTGGTTTTCGGTTTGGTTTGCGATATTGCCCTGAATCGCTTGTAGACCATAAAGCTTACCGCTTGAAGCATTACCGATTGCCGCTACATCATCACGATTGAGCTCTTGCACTTTTTGCATCGCATCTGCAGTACTTGCACAAGATTCTAGTTTCACGCCTTTCATGCGACTCAGGAACTCGCTGCATTGTTGGTGTGGTTGTGGATGAGAGTAAAGCGTTTTGATGTTCTCAAGACGAATGTCTTTGGTTGCCACCAAGCAATGTTCAATTGGTTGAGTCAGTTCACCAACGATGTACAGCGTTGTGTGTTGCAGTAGGTCGTAGACTTCATTGATCGAGCCTGAACTGGTGTTTTCAATTGGCAGCACACCATAATCAGCATGACCTGATTCGACCGTTTGAGTCACTTCTTTGAAGTGTTCACAGTTGAGTTCAATTAACTCTGTGTTCTTGCGGCTGAAGTATTCGCGACTTGCAAGGTGTGAGTAAGAGCCTTTCGCACCAAGAAAAGCGACACGAGCAAGTGGCTTACGGCTTTGCTGTGGGTTAACAAGGTTTTGTAGGTAGCTTTGTTGAAGAAGGACCGAGTCTTCAATGATGGTATGGAAAAGTTTGGTGATGTACTGAGCGTCGAGTTCGTATTTATCACGACCATTGGTGATCAGTTTTACTAGAAGCTGTTGTTCACGGACGGCATCACGAACAGGTTTCGAAGTTTGAACTTTGCTTTTAGCGACTTCAATGCTGAGCTTACGGCGTTCGGACAGCAGGCTTAATAACTCGTCATCGAGTTCATTCAAACGTAAACGAATTTCTTCCAGGGAAATAGGTTGGTCAGTCATCAATTCTTTCCTTATAAAAAAAGCCCCCCGATTTGGGAGGCTTTCTGTTTGTTTTTGACTTTTCTTTCACAAACGAGTTAGCCCCTCCAACTATGGAAGGAAAAAGAAGTCAAAAAGAAACAGGTTAGTTGAGTGCATAAATAGTGCTTAATTTGTGAGTGTTTAAACACAATAAGCAAGCAGGCGGGGAGCGTCAAGCAAAAAAATAGCGCCTTTCGGCGCTACTTCCTCAATCTGGACGTTTTACTCTTCTTCTTCCACTAGCTCAGGCTTATTCGCACGTCGAGCTTCAGGTTTGTGGGTCAGCTTATTCAGTTGTCGTTCTAGTTTTTGCTCCACTTCATTAATAGCTGCGTAAAGATCTTCGTGAGTTGCTGAGGCGATTAGCTGGCCTTTAGGAACTTTAATAACGGCTTCGAATTTCTTCTGTTTGTTTGGTTCCTCGCTGAATGTTGCTTGGCATCCAATGATGTCTACTTGCCATTTCTCCAGCTTTTTAAATTTGCTCTCAATATGAGCGCGGATTGCAGAGGTGATTTCGATGTTTTTACCAGTAATGTTCATTGTCATAAATGTTTTTCCTCTGTTTCATCCCTCATGGGTTGAGTTCAGATTACCGCTTTGAGGAGAAAAGAATGTGATCTAGATCGCTTTTTTGGATGGGTTTTTCGAGATGAAAAATGAATGTGATCTCACTCAAGAACTGCTGAGATTTATGTGAAAATTGCTTGTTATCGGATTCGAAATCATTAGATTGGATAGAGTACTGAGCTGAAAACTAACCCGTTTTTAGGGGAGTTATACGGCCTGTAATTCTAGTTAGTTAAAAATTAACCAGATCAAAGATGTGAATCAGATCACTCTTAAAGTGCACAATAAGTTAGATTCAAAAACGCCGCTCAACAAATGAGCGGCGTTTTTGGTTTCTAGCTAGTGTGTTTTCAATTGAGGCGTTTGGCTGACGCTGCGCAATGGCGTCATAAAGACAGGGTCATCAGGCACAAGCAGAACATTATCGAGAGTTTTTGCTAGGTCGAGACTTTCTAACTGTTTGTAGATCACGTAGTAGCGGTTCACATTCGTTACGTACCTGATGGTTTCCCCTAAGCTTCTACGTGTTACGACCTCCACATTATTGAACCATACATTCGGATCGTAACCTTGCTGAGCGGCACGTTTACGCATTCTCTCAATGTTTCCAGGTCCAGCATTGTATGCAGCTAACGTTAAGTAGAGCTTGTTCTCTTTAGTTATGTTGCTATCACTGAAGTAATACCGGCGAAGAAACGCTAAGTATTTCACCCCTGCATGAACGTTGTTCTCTAGATTACGGACATTCTTAATGTTCACATTAGGGTCACTCGCCGTACTCGGTAAGATTTGCATAATACCAACGGCACCACGGCTTGATACTAGACTGTTATCGAACCCTGATTCCTGATAGGCCACCGCTGCGATGAGGAGGTAGTCAAAGTCGTACTTCTCCCCATACTTAGCAAACAGTGATGAGAGCTTTTCAAGCTGAGCAATCTTTTTGGGGTTCAGTGCTTTGTTGAGCCAATTGGTGTTATCGATGTATTTTCCATAAATGACGTTGCCCAGTAGTGTTCCTGACTTGGAAGTTTGGATGAACTTGTTGACCGCTTTTCTTAGCTCCGGGCTGTTATGGCGCATGGCCCAACCAATTTCACCCCCTTCTCTAATCGGAATCTTGGTGTGTGCTCGGATGTCATCCATAAAGTTCATCCACAGCTTGGCTTTGTGGCTATCAAGTACGATAGCTTTGATATAGCCATTGTTTAGCATTCCTACCAGTTCATAGTCTTGCAGCGTCTCTTCAATAAAGTGCACCACCACTGGTGGTAAGCCTTTTTTATTAAGCTGTTTGTTTAATACCTGAATGCTCTCGAAATAACTTGAACTGGCACGAACCCAAATTTCTTTGCCACTCAGTTGTTCAATCTTCGTCATTGCTGGTGTTTTTTTGTTAGTGATGACCCATTCTTCAATCCCTGTAATAGCAGGATCGCTAAAATCGACCAGCTTCTTGCGTGCATCGGTAATGGTGAGATTGGCAACCACTAAATCCCCTAAACCTTGCTCAAGAGAAGGTAGCAACTCATCGCGTGAAACTGGGATAATTTGAATGTTGAGTTTTGGTTTGAGCTTACGGAGCTCTTTTTCGAAATGAGCCAATAGTTCTGCACCAATGCCTTTCGGTTCTCCACCTTCTATGTAATAGAAACCAAGGTCGGCAGACACTAATACGCGTAAAACATTTTTCTCTTTAATGACATCCAGATCCCCCGTGTAAGGTGGTTGTCTAAGAGGGGAGAGCTCAAGAGAAAAGCTCGATGCTGAGAGTAGAAGCAGCAATCCTATCCATAACTTTGATAATGTCACGTTCACATCCATGTTGATGGTGAAGGAGAACTTTAAGCATAAGTAGCGCTCAAAAAATCATCAAGTTAGCGGGTGGAGCAAAAATAAGAAGGGAAAACAAAACCGCCACAGTTTGAGCTGTGGCGGTTGAGGATTAGTTTGCTGGGTTTAGCTTGATAAGCTCTTCCGTTCTGGCAACGGCGTCATCCAGTTTCAACTGTTTGTAAGCTTCTAGTTGAATCTCAAGCGACTTGCGAGCTGCTTCTGTATCAGGGAAAGTCTTTTGAAGCTCTTGAGAACGGTTAATCGCCGCAATCCAAGCTTCACGACGCAAGTAGAAATCTGCTGTCGCAAGATCGTAGTTTGCAAGACGGTTCTTCAGCGCCACCATGCGTTTCTGTGAATCTTCCGCGTATGGGCTGTTCGGGTAACGCTCTAGCAGTTTTTTGAAATCATCAAATGCTTTCTTAACGGGCTCTGGGTCACGGTCACTGCGATCAACGTTAAATAGGTCATGCATGAAGTTACGATCTTGTGCCATGTGGCTCAAACCACGCATGTACAATACCCAGTCCATTTTTTCATGAGTCGGGTTCAAACGCATAAAGCGAGAAATAGTTGCTAGACCGAGTGCTAGGTCGTCGTTTTTGTAGTACGCGTAGATAAGGTCAAGTTGTACCTGCTCAGAGTAGGCACCAAACGGGTAACGCGAATCCAAAGCTTCTAATTTCTCGATGGCAGAAAGCCAGTTACCGCTTTGCAGAGAAGTTTGCGCGTCTGCATACAGTTCAGAAGGTGGCACATCAGGAACGATTTCTTCTTTGCTTGCACAGCCAAACAGAAGGGATACCGCTAAAAGGCCTGTTAAAGTCTGATGTTTCATATCAGGAGTCTGTTCCTTGAATCTAAATATTTCTTAAGCTGCCGTTACTTTCTTTCCAGTAACAGATACAATGACGTAATAGTCTATTTTTCCACAGTCGTGAGCATTAGTCTCACAGTTTTTAAAAAAGTTCGATATGGCTCAGCAGATTGTTTTAACCAACACCGTAAAAGATAGCCAGTTAGGTCAACGTTTAGACCAAGCTATCGCCGAATTGTTCGCGGACTTCTCTCGTTCTCGCTTGAAAGAGTGGTTGCTTGACGGGAAGGTACAAGTGAATGGTGAAGTTGTCACTAAACCTCGCACCAAAGTAATGGGTGGTGAGGAAATTACCTTGCAAGCCGAGCTGGAAGATGAAGAACGCTGGGAAGCACAAGATATCCCGCTAGATATCGTCTACGAAGATGAAGATATCATCGTAATCAACAAGCCTCGTGATTTTGTTGTACACCCAGGTGCGGGTACACCAGACGGCACAGTACTAAACGCATTGCTGCATCACTACCCAGACATCGCCGAAGTACCTCGTGCAGGTATCGTACACCGTCTAGATAAAGACACCACTGGTCTGATGGTGGTTGCGAAAACTGTTCCGGCACAAACTCGTCTGGTTCGCGCTTTGCAAAAACGTAACATCACCCGTGAGTACGAAGCGATTGCAATCGGTCGTATGACGGCGGGTGGTAAAGTGGATCAGCCAATTGGCCGTCACTCGACTAAGCGTACGCTAATGGCAGTTGCGCCTCTGGGTAAACCGGCGGTAACGCATTACCGTGTTGCAGAGCATTTCCGTGAACACACACGTATCCGTCTTCGTCTAGAAACCGGTCGCACGCACCAAATCCGTGTTCATATGTCTTACCTACAGCATCCGCTACTCGGTGATACTGCTTATGGCGGTCGTGCTCGTATCCCAACAGGTGCATCGGAAGAGCTAACAGCCATGATTCGTGGTTTTGATCGTCAAGCATTGCACGCGGTAATGCTACGTTTCGAACATCCTATCACTGGTGAAGAGCTAGAGTTCCATGCTCCAGTTCCTGATGACATGGTAGAGATGACAGAAGCGCTGCGTAAAGATACAGAAGAGTTCGGTCTACCTGACGAGTTCTAATATGAAGACGATTGTTCCCAATTGGTCCGCGCCGAAAAATGTTAAAGCTTTCGCCTCTACAAGAGTCGGAGGCTTTTCGACTTCGCCATATCAAGGGCTGAACCTTGGTGCGCATGTTGGGGATGATGCGTCTATAGTAGAGAAGAACCGTAATTGGTTGGCGCAACAAGCGAATATGCCAAATGCGCCAATTTGGTTGAATCAAACTCACTCTACTGTGGTAGCTCAAGTAAGCACACCAACAACACAAGTACTTGACGCTGATGGTGTGTTTACTTCTTCAAATAATATTGTCTGTTCTGCGATGACTGCAGATTGTTTACCTGTTCTATTAACCAATACACAGGGCAGCCAAGTGGCAGCCGTGCATGCTGGTTGGCGCGGTTTAGCAAATGGTATTGTTGAAAATGCACTAGCGCTATTTTCTGGTGAAGTAATAGCGTGGCTTGGTCCTGCAATTGGACCTCAAGCATTTGAAGTGGGTGAGGATGTCTTACAATCCTTTTTAGATTTTGACTCTCAAGCGCATCAAGCATTTACACCTCGTAATGTTGAAGGTAAGTGGCTGGCTGATATGTCCAAGCTTGCAACTCAACGTCTTAACAAAGCTGGAGTCACTCAAGTATTTGATTCCGGATTGTGCACTTTCCAAAATAGAGAAGATTTTTACTCATATCGTCGTGATGGTGTGACGGGTAGACAAGCGACTTTTATTTGGATCGAGGACTAACCACTACAACCCAAAAGTACAAAGATGCATAGCTTCATTTTTGCAAAGCTATCTTTATTAATTCTCTCCCTTGAAATTCCCTCTGTGCGTATCCATCTTTCTAACTGTCAAAAGAATTTTCTTCAGTTGAGGTTAGGAAGGAAGATATGCGTCTTGATAGATTCACAAGCAAGTTTCAAATCGCTATCTCTGATGCTCAGTCACTAGCGTTAGGGCGCGATCATCAATATATCGAACCAGTGCACCTAATGGTGGCATTGCTTGATCAGAACGGTAGCCCAATTCGTCCACTGCTAACAATGTTAGATGTCGACGTGACTCATCTACGCTCTAAATTGAGCGAAATGTTAGATCGACTGCCTAAAGTCAGTGGCATCGGTGGTGATGTTCAGCTGTCTAGCTCTATGGGTACGCTTTTCAATTTGTGTGACAAAGTGGCTCAAAAGCGTCAGGACTCCTACATTTCCTCCGAAGTCTTCTTGCTTGCAGCATTAGAAGACCGTGGTCCACTTGGTCAGTTATTGAAAGAGATGGGCTTGACCGAGCAAAAAGTGAGTCAAGCGATCGAAAAGATCAGAGGTGGCCAAAAGGTTAATGACCCGAATGCGGAAGAACTTCGACAAGCGTTGGAAAAGTTCACCATAGACCTTACTGAACGTGCAGAGCAGGGTAAGTTGGATCCGGTTATTGGTCGTGATGACGAAATTCGTCGTACCATCCAAGTATTGCAACGCCGTACTAAAAACAACCCTGTAATCATTGGTGAACCAGGTGTTGGTAAAACAGCAATCGTAGAAGGTTTGGCTCAGCGCATCATTAATAATGAAGTTCCAGAGGGGCTACGTGGTCGCCGAGTGCTTTCATTAGATATGGGCGCACTTGTTGCGGGCGCGAAGTACCGTGGTGAATTTGAAGAGCGCTTGAAGTCGGTATTGAATGAACTAGCCAAAGAAGAAGGCAACGTCATTCTGTTTATTGATGAGCTTCATACTATGGTTGGTGCAGGTAAAGGTGAAGGCTCTATGGATGCCGGTAACATGCTAAAACCAGCGCTGGCTCGTGGTGAACTTCATTGTGTGGGCGCTACAACACTAGATGAATACCGTCAGTATATAGAGAAAGATGCTGCGCTTGAGCGTCGTTTCCAAAAAGTGCTGGTGGATGAGCCAAGTGTTGAGGATACCATTGCTATTCTGCGTGGTTTAAAAGAACGCTATGAGCTTCACCATCACGTAGAAATTACAGATCCGGCGATTGTTGCGGCGGCTAGCTTGTCGCATCGTTATGTTTCTGATCGTCAACTACCCGACAAAGCGATCGATTTAATTGATGAAGCCGCTTCTAGTATTCGTCTACAAATTGACTCTAAACCAGAGTCGCTAGACAAACTTGAGCGCAAAATCATTCAACTGAAAATCGAACAGCAAGCGCTGAGCAACGAGCATGATGAAGCGAGTGAAAAACGTTTGGATGTGCTTAACGATGAGTTGAACGAGAAAGAGCGTGAGTATGCAGAGCTTGAAGAAGTGTGGAATGCTGAAAAAGCAGCGCTATCAGGTACGCAACATATTAAAGGTGAGTTAGAACAAGCTCGTATGGATATGGACTTTGCTCGTCGTGCTGGTGACTTAAACCGTATGTCTGAGCTGCAGTATGGACGTATTCCTGAATTAGAAAAGCAATTAGACCTAGCAACTCAAGCAGAAATGCAAGAGATGACGCTACTGCGTAATAAGGTTACTGACAATGAAATTGCAGAAGTGCTTTCTAAGCAGACGGGTATTCCTGTTTCAAAAATGCTTGAAGCAGAAAAAGAGAAATTACTCCGTATGGAAGATGTTCTGCATAAACGTGTCATTGGCCAGGCTGAAGCGGTTGAGGTGGTATCGAATGCTATCCGTCGTAGCCGAGCTGGTTTATCCGATCCAAATAAACCAATTGGTTCCTTCTTATTCTTAGGTCCAACAGGCGTAGGTAAAACAGAGCTGTGTAAGACACTCGCTAGCTTCATGTTTGATAGTGAAGATGCCATGGTACGTATCGATATGTCAGAGTTCATGGAGAAACACTCTGTGGCAAGGCTGGTTGGTGCGCCTCCGGGTTATGTCGGCTATGAAGAGGGGGGCTACTTAACTGAAGCGGTTCGTCGTAAACCTTATTCCGTCATCTTATTAGATGAAGTAGAAAAGGCTCACCCTGATGTGTTCAATATTCTACTGCAAGTATTAGATGACGGACGCTTAACTGACGGACAAGGTCGTACGGTGGATTTCCGTAACACGGTCGTCATTATGACATCGAACCTAGGTTCGGCTCGTATTCAAGAGAACTTTGCTACTCTGGATTACCAAGGAATCAAGAATGAGGTGATGGATGTTGTAAGCAAACACTTCCGTCCGGAATTCTTAAACCGTGTTGATGAAAGTGTCGTCTTCCACCCACTAGGTCAAGAACACATTAAATCTATTGCGTCTATTCAACTAGAACGTTTGGCTAAACGTTTAGAAGAAAAAGGCTACCAATTTGAGGTATCTGATAAAGCCCTCGATTTGATCGCCCAAGTTGGCTTCGACCCAGTATATGGTGCACGACCTTTAAAACGTGCAATTCAACAGAATGTAGAAAACCCATTAGCGAAGTCGATTTTGGCTGGAGAGATATTACCAGACAAGAAAGTACAGCTGATTGTTAGCAATGACCAAATCATTGCTCATCAATAATTGCATTGATGCACTGAAAAGTGGGATAAAGTTCAAACTTTAGGGGGCGATAGCCCCCTTTTTAATACACTTTTATTGAGTTTTGTTTGTTTTCTATACGAACGAACTAAAAAGCTAAGTTTTTTTGAAAAATAGGCTTGTGTTCCTTAGGGAACTCCCTATAATGCGCCTCCGTTGTCACGGGAAAGCAAGCTAAGCGAAACCAAGATGACAAGGTCAGTGAGTTAGAAGTTAACTCACAGAGAAATAACTTAAAAAAGTGTTTGACACGGCAAGTTATCTCGCTAAAATGACCGTCCACTTTGAAGAGAACTTCAAAGTCTGCTCTTTAAAAATAAGAACCTATCAATCTGTGTGGGCACTCGTTGATGATAATCCAATTAGAAGCTTTGGCTTCAAATTAGGTTTCAATGAAACGAAGTGACCATTGAG